>CAZNPL010000011.1:51276-147453 GCA_964574815.1 uncultured Phycisphaeraceae bacterium | reverse complement strand
CCTGACCGGCCGCCACCGGAGAAAAAACCCGCACGCAGCCTTGCCGGAAGGACACCAATGCCCGGCCAGACCGCCCGAGTCGTCAGCTCTCAGTCCTCAGTTATCAGACCTTCGCGCCGTGTCCGGTGCAGTGCTCGACACCCGCATCAAACCCGGGAGCGCCAGCGACCGGACCGAAACGCGGGCGCCAAACGAACCCAACGCTACGCGAGTTGTCAGTTCTCAGTGTTCAGTTATCAGATGTCACACCAGGACGCCGCCCGCCGCCCCCGAAGCGCAGCGTGCCACCCAGCCCCCCGGACAACCAGGAAACGAAACGAAGCCACGGGCACCCTCGCCCACAAGCCCCGCCCACCCGAATCGCTCCGCTCCTGGCCACCCCCTTCGTGCCTCCGTGCCTCCGTGCCTTCGTGCCTCTTTCGTACCAATCGAACCCACCGAACCCCCGAAATCTGCGTCAATCTGCGAAATCTGCGGACCAGTTTACGAAACGAACCCAAGACCAAGCCGGAAGCCACAAGCCCCGCCCACCCGGATCGCCCCGCTACTGGCCACCCCCTTCGTGCCTTCGTGCCTACGTGCCTTCGTGCCTCCTCCTTACCAATCGAACCCACCGAACCCCCGAAATCGGCGTCAATCCGCGAAATCCGCGGACCAGATTACGAAACAAACCCAAGACCAAGCCGGAAGCCACAAGCCCCGCCCACCCGGATCGCCCTGCTACTGGCCACCCCCTTCGTGCCTACGTGCCTCTTTCTTACCAATCGAACCCACCGAACCGCCGAATTCTGCGTCAATCCGCGAATCCTGCGACCGGATCACGAAACGAACCCAAAACCAACCCCGAAGCCACAAGCCCCGCCCACCCGGATCGCCCTGCTACTGGCCACCCCCTTCGTGCCTACGTGCCTACGTGCCTTCGTGCCTCTTTTTTACCAATCGAACCCACCGAACCCCCGAATTCTGCGACAATCCGCGAATCCTGCGACCGGATCACGAAACGAACCCAAGACCAACCCCGAAGCCACAAGCCCCGCCCACCCGGATCGCCCCGCTACTGGCCACCCCCTTCGTGCCTTCGTGCCTCCGTGCCTTCGTGCCTCTGTTCCTACGTCCCCCCCTACTCCTCCACCGCAACGAACCGATCCCCCGCCTTCACATGCCGGCCGTTCACGAACGCCTTCCACGCCATCCGCTTGCCGCCCTCCGGCTTGATCTCCAGCACCTCCACCGCGCCCGGAGTCGCCACGACATGAAGATCACCGTCCAGCTCACCCGCCTCGCGACCGCCACCCGCCGCCCCAACCGCCTGCGCCCGCGCCAGCGTCACCCGCTCGTCACGCTCGCCCCCCGCCGACACGAACCGGCACACCGCCCCGGGCCACGACCACAAGCCGTTAATCCGCCGCGCCACGACCTCCGCCGGCTGATCGAACCGAATCAACCCGTCCGCCTTCTTCAGCTTCGGCGCCTTCGTCGCCAACTCGTCATTCTGGGGCCGCCCCTCCGGAATGTTTCCCCCGCGGAACTGCTCGAGCGCCGCGAACAACGCCTCGAGCCCCAGCACGGCCAGTCGATCGTGCAGCTCCTCGGCCGTCTCGGTCTCACCAAGCGCCGTCTGCCGCATCGACAGCACCGCCCCCGCATCCATCCGATCCACAATCTTGAACACCGTCACACCCGTGACCGCATCACCATGGATCACCGCCCACTGATACGGCGCCGCACCCCGGTACTTCGGAAGCAGCGACGCATGAAGGTTGATGCACCCGCCCGGCATCGCCGACCGAAACTCCGCCCCGATCTTCTGCCCGAACGCAATCACCACCCCCACCCTCGCATCGCACCCCCGAACGCGCGCAATCATCGCATCGTCGTTGATGTTCTCCGCCTCGACCACGTCCAACCCCAGCTCGAGCGCCGCCCGCTTTACCGGAGTGGGTGCCATCCGCCGGCCCCGCCCCGTAGGACGATCCGGCTGCGTAATCACCAGAGCGATTTCGTAGGAGGAATCAACGAGCGCCCGAAGGCTGGGGAGGGCGAAATCGCCGGACGCGATCAGAACGATGCGCATCGCCCGACACCTTTACTGCTTTGCCGCTTTGTAGTCCGCTTCGAGCTGACGAAGCGTCCGCCGGTTGGCCAACTCGGCGGCCTCCGACATCGCGTCGATGATCAGGACGCCGTCCAGGTGATCGGTCTCATGCTGCCAGATCCGCGCGACCAAGTCACTCCCCTCGGCCCGCTTCGGATTGCCCGCCGCGTCGTACCCCTCGATCACCGCCCTCTGGGCACGCCGCTTCGGCACGTTCACGTTCGGCAGCGACAGACACCCCTCTTCCGCCTCGGCCACCCCTTCCAGATTCGACAGAACCGGATTGAACCAGACCTGATCGTCCCCCGGCTCACCCGTCGAATTGCACACGAACATCCGCAGCAGAACCCCGACCTGCGGACCCGCCAGACCCACACCCTTCGCGTCCCGCATCAGCTTCAACATCCGATCGGCCAGCGCAGCCAGCTCCTCGTCGAATTGCTCCACCGGCTGGCAATTCTTCCGAAGGGCAGGGTCCGGATAGAGCACAATCCGCAGCTTCTCAATCGGTCGTGGTGTTGCGATCGGCATGTCGGCCATCCTCAACGGCGGTATCGTCGCGGCAGCGGGCCTTGCTTGACAACCGCCGAATCCTGTATACTATGGTTTGGCTGGTTTGCTGTAAAGGACTGCGCCGCAAGGGTTAACGAAAACTCGCGCCGCCGCCGCCCAGCTTGGCACCCGGACGTCCTGACGCCCCTGGCCCCGCACCGTCCCGTAAGACGGTGGACGCAGGCAAACGTCGGTCTCCAATCGCCCGAGGCTCCACAATATCCTATGTCCGAAGAGCAGCAGAACAACACCGAAGTCCCCACCGAAAAGGAGGTGGACCCCACCCCGCCGTACGTCAGCAGCGATACGGACATCGCCAAAGCGCGCAAATGGTTCCAGCGCGCCGCCGAGCTGGCCGACGGCAAGAGCTGGGACTTCGCCATCAAGTGCTACGTGGACGGCCTCCATTTCTGGCCCGACGCCGTTGAAGAGGGCCACCAGCCTCTCCGGGCCGCCGCCGCCGCCCGCCACCTCACCGGCGGAAAAAAGCCAAGCTTCACCGAGCAGATGAAGTACTCCATGACCGGCAAGGACGCCAAAAAGGCCATGCTCAACGCCGAATGGCTCCTCTCCCACGACCCCTTCAACATCACCTACATGGAGGGCCTTCTCAGAAACGCCGGTCGGCTCCGATGCGAAGACACCCTCCTGTGGATCGGCCCCATCTACAAGAACGCCATCGAAAAGGAGAAAAAGCTAAACCCCAAACGCTGCGCCCTCCTTCGGCAGGTCTACGAGGAGGCCGGCGACCGCTACGCCCAGCGCGGCGACGGCCTCAAGGCCGTGGACTGCTACGAGCGGGCCTCCGAAGCCCTCCGCTTCCAGAAGATGGCCGACCCCAAGGACAATGCCCTCGATAACGAACTACGCGACCTCAGCACCAAGCTCACCATCCTGAAGGGCAAGTACGAGTCCGCCGAGACCTTCACCGACAGCATGCGCGACGCCGACCAGCAAAGGGGCCTCCAGGATCAGGAACGAATGGTCCAGGCCGAGGAGAGCCTCAAGAGTCTCATCAAACGCGCCGAGGAGGACCTCGCTCAAAATCCGGAAAATACAATCAAGGTCCGTAAGCTCGCCGACCTGCTCTGCAGTCGCGACGACCCCGAGGACGAGAAGCGGGCCATCGCCATGCTCGTCGACAAGTACAAGACCTACGGAGACTACTCCTTCAAGATGAAGGCCGAGGACATCCGAATCCGCCAGTTGAAGAGGGTTGTCCGCCAGGCCAGAGAGGCCAAAGACCCCCAACGACTCCGAGAGGCCCAGATCGGCCTGCTCAAGTTCGAGATTAAGGCCCTCCGCGAGCGCGTCGAGGCCTACCCCACAGACAACAAGCTCAAGTTTGAGCTGGCCAAGCGACTCTTCACCGCCGGCAAATACGACGACGCCATCCCCCTCTTCCAGACCGCCCGGGCTGACGCCAAGGTGCGAACCCAGTGCGACCTCTTCCTGGGCCAGTGCTTCTACCAGAAAGGCTTTCACGCCCAGGCGATCGGCACCCTCAACAAGGCCGTCCAGGCCTACGAGATTCCCGACGACGAGGTGGCCAAGGACCTCCGTTACTGGCTCGGACGTACCTACGAGTCCAGCGGGGACCCGAAACAGGCCATGGAGGCCTATGGAAATATCCTCGAAATGGATTATAACTTCCGTGACGTTCGAGACCGGCTGGAGACCCTGAGCCGCAGCGCGAGTGAAAAACCGGCGTCTTAGGCCTTAGAGCACAGGATTCAGGAGATAAGCACACGTGCCCAACACGACGTCCGCAAAGAAACGAATGAAGCAGAACGAAGCCCGGCGCGCCCGCAACCGGAGCCGCCGCAGCGCGCTCAAGTCGCAGATCCGCAAGTTCCTCGAGGCCGTCCGCGACAACGACGCCGCCCAGGCGACGGAACACTTCCGGGCAACGACCAAACTCCTCGACCAGAACGCCGCCAAGGGAACCATCCACCAAAACGCCGCGGCCCGAAAGAAGTCCCGCCTGGCCACGCGCCTCAACGCCCTGGCCACCTCCGCGTCATAAGCCCTCCGCAACCTGTTGATCGAAACCGCCATGGTATTCATGGAGAATACCATGGACCTTGTCACAGATGCCGCGCACTTTACCAAGGTGCCAAAGGTGTCGCTGGCGGCTTGTCCGCCAGTGTTTCCCCGCCGGAAACACCCACCGCCAAAGACGTGGTCTCAGCGCTTCGTACCCGCCGACAGTACCTCATGCTTTACCACGGGTGCAATGGGCAAGCGGAGCCGCCCAAGGCGGCGGAGCTTGCCCGTGCGACAATCCACCCGATCAATACCGCGACAGTCATGGAGCGGTCTCGGAGAGTCACACCGTTCCAACACGAGGCACAGACAATCTCACCATGCATTTACGGTCGCTTCTCACTTGGTTCCGACCAGCCAAGGTTATGGACATCCCGCGTGAGCCGTCTGAGAATGAAAGGCGCATCGATGCAGGGTGAACCATGACGGCGAGTTCCGACCAACCCGGCTACGTGTCCCGCGCCGGCGCCAAACTGGCGTTCGCCCTCGACCACTTCGCCCTCGACCCCGCCGGGATGATCTGCGTCGACCTGGGCAGCAACGTCGGCGGCTTCGTCGACTGCCTCCTGCAGCGCAAAGCCCGCAAGGTCTACGCCGTCGACACCGGCTACGGCACCCTGGACTGGTCGCTGAGGCGAGACGACCGGGTCATCGTGCTCGAGCGAACCAACGCACTGGACGTTGAAATCGACCAACCGGTGCAACTCGTCACCGTAGACGTCGGGTGGACCCGCCAGTATCTCGTCCTCCCCCGAGCGCTCGAACTGATCGAGCCGGGCGGAACGATCATCTCACTGATCAAGCCCCACTATGAGGCCGACCGCCGGCAGCTCCGCAAGGGCGTCCTCCCCGACGAAATGGCCGAGGCGACTCTAAGCAGCACAGTCGAACGCCTGGCGGACTTGGGCGTGAAGGTCGAACGCACAATAGAAAGCCCCGTCCGCGGAGACGCCGGCAACCGCGAGTGGCTCGCCCTGATCCGAAGCCAAACCTCTACTGTCTGACGAAGCAACCCGCGGGAAGTCGGAAGATTGCAGAGTACAAGGTTCGCGCAGCGCGCGCTTACGATCAATACAGGCGCCCGTCGCGCTCCTCGCCCGTCAGAGTCTTGAGAAACTTGACCACCGCGGCTGTCTCGGCTTCGGTGAAATCCCGATAGCCCTGATACTTGGCCATATCGGCGACCGCCTGCTCAAGGGTGGCCCGCGTCCCGTCGTGATAATAAGGGAAAGTCAGCTCGATGTTCCGCAGAGTGGGAACCTTGAATGCGTGACGGTCGCCCTCATTCTTCGTCACGTTGTAACGCCCGTAGTCCGCATCGGTCACGTCGCCGCGGTCGGCGAAGTAGTCCGACCGCCGCCCCATGTGCTCGAAGGAGCGCCCGCCCAAAATGCTCCCGCAGTGGCAGTTCGCACAGGCATTCTCGCGAAACAAATGCAGTCCATCGAGCTCCTCGGCCGCCAGCGCCGTCTCGTCCCCGCGCAGATAGGCGTCGAAATGGTTATTGGGCGTGATCAACGATCGCTCGAACTCGGCGATCGCATCCGTAATGTTCTCGGCACTCAACCCCCCGGGATACACCGCCGTGAACTCGGCCACGAACGCTTCGTCCTGAGAAAGCTTGCCCAGAACCTCCTCCCACGTGGAGGCCATCTCGATCGGGTTCACAACTGGTCCGCCGGCCTGCTCCTGAAGGTCCGCCGCCCGCCCGTCCCAGAACTGCGCGATGTTATACGCCGAATTGTAAACCGTCGGGGCGTTGATGGGCCCCTTCGCATCCCCGACGCCCGTCGACACCGGCGCCTGGTCCGTGCCCCCCTTGTCCAGCCCGTGGCACGAAGCACACGACAGTGTGTCGTCCTTCGACAGCCGCACGTCGTGGAAAAGTCTGTCACCCAGCTCGACCTTAGCAGCGCTCAGTTTGACCGAACGAGGCAGCGGCTGCAACGCGTCCGTTTCGAACTCCGCCGCAACGCCCTCCACCCGATGCTGTTCACGCCGCGTCCGGGTGATCCATTCGCGCAGCGCCGCCTCGTCTTCTTCGCTTAGCCCACGATCCCAGTGCAGCGCCACGTAACGCGCCGGCGGCATCGATTCCGTTTCGAGCACGTACTCCAACTTCGCCAGCCCGGGCTCGGCGAACGATCCGCCCGCCGGAGGTGGCAACTCGGAGAACATATCAAAGTAGCGCAGTCCGGTGGCGATGTCGCGATTGATCAACCCGCTGACCACGGGAATCCACATGTAAAGAGGCTTTCGCGTGTGCTCGCTGTGGCAATCCGCGCAATCACGCTCCAGCACGGTTGCCGCCTCAGCGAAGGCGGGGTACGCCTGCGCCGTGCTCGCCAACACCGTCCCCGATACGGGTGACAGGAACAGGTTCGATACGGGAAGCAGCAAGCCCAGCACAACAATCACCCCCACGATGACCACCGTCACCCGACGCCGGCTCCGTGTCGGCGGTGCCGCTTCATTCTCAGTTGAAACGCCCTTGGCCATTGCAAGCTCCTCTCGGCAGGGATCCCCCGACCCGGGACCACCACGCCATAGCACGCGGTTCATGCCTTCAATTCGATCAAACCCGACCCGCTTTCCCCCCACCCGCTCCGATCTGGCCCGCGACCGCCTGACGACCAATGCAAGACCGCCGTCCCCGAATCGCCGCGATTCGCGGCGCCCTATCGGGGCATCTGCGGGTCAGGAGCATGCAATTGCAATGCCACCCCGCCGCCCGTTACACGGAAAGCTGCTTCAACACATCGTCCGGAATGTCGAAATTGGACGAGACGCTCTCGATGTCGTCGTGCTCCTCGAGATCCTCGACCAGCTTGAGGACCTTCCGGGCACTGCTCAGATCGAGGCTGATGGTCGTGCCCGCCACGCTCGTCACATCCGACGATTCGATCGGAATCTCCGCCGCTTCCAAGGCCGCCTTGACGGATTGATACGCCTCCGGAGCACAAGTAATCTCATGCACCATTTCAGACGACTGCACGTCCTCCGCCCCGGCCTCCAACGCCACTTCGAGAAGTTTCTCCTCGCTGACGTGCTCGGTGCCGATCGCGAACACCCCCTTCTGCGAGAACATCCAGGCCACGCAATTGGACGCACCCAGGTTCCCATCCGCCCGCTCGAAAATCTTCTTGACCTCCGCGGCCGTGCGATTGCGATTGTCGGTCACCGCCCGCGCCATGACCGCCACCCCGCCGTGGGCGTAACCCTCGTACAGAATCTCCTCGTACGCTTGACCCTCGATCTCGCCGGTCCCTTTCTTGATGGCCTTCTCGATGGTGTCCTTGGGCATGTTGTCGGCCTTGGCCTTGTCGATCGCCAGCCGCAGCCGCGGGTTATCCTCCGGGTTGCCGCCGGTCCGGGCGGCCATCGTGACATTTCGTGCCAGTTTGCTCCAGTTCTTGCCGCGCTTCGCGTCAAGACGGGCTTTCTTGTGCTTGATCGTCGACCATTTCGAGTGGCCTGACATGTATCGTCCCTCTTGCTACTTTCTCAAAAAAAGTGACATCACCGTTGCGAATGCTCAGCGAATTCATCGCGCCGGTTCAGGCTCCTCGGCTGCGCCGACGACGGCAGCCGTTTCCGGCTCCCGCCCCTCCTGCACCGCCTTCAGTTTGCCGTTCACGCCGTCCAGCGCGTCACGCATCTGAACGTTGATCTCAAGGTCCGGAGCATCCTTCAGCAACTCGGCCGCTCTCCGCCAGGACTCAACCGCCTCCTCCGATAGATCCAGCTTCCAATACACATCCCCCAGATGACCATAGATCACCGCGTCCGAAGGCACCCCGGCGCCGAGCGCACGTTCATACGCAATAATCGTCTCCGCTTTCTCCAGCCATTCCCGCGCCGCTTCGAACCGCCCCTTCTTGTAGAGCACCCATCCCAGACTGTCGAGATACGCTCCGTTGTCCGGATCAAGCCCCACGGCGTAACGAATCATCCGCTCCGCCTCGTCAAGATCACGACCGGCGTCCGAAAGGCTGTAGCCAAGGTCATTGTTCAGGCCTTCGGCACGCGGATTCAACTCATGCGCTTCCCGAAGCGCTTCGATCGCCCGGTCCACATCTCCCTGATACGTGTAGCAGACGGACAATCGTTGAAGGTAGGCGATGCGGATGGGGTCGTGGCGGGTCTCCTCCTTCCACCGTGTCAAATCCGCCGCCGCCTCCTCGAGGTCCCCCCTCTGCAGTTTGTTAGTGGCCAACCTGAACTGAAGTTCCGCCAGTTGTGCCTCGAACCGCGTGTTCGACATCTGAGCCTGCGACCGGATCTGCTGAATCCAGAGAGACAGTACCTCGCCCGCCTCTTCAAAGCGTTGGTCATGCTGCAACACTTCCAGGCGCTTCAATCGCCAGAACACCGAGTTCTCCGACTGGACATCGAGATGATCAAGCAGTTCGAGCGCCTCGTCAGGACGCTTGGCAAGCATCAGCAGATCGACCATCTCCTCCTGTAGGGCGGGATCTGACTGATCGCGCTCCAGCCGTTCCAGCACGAGTTGCATTGCCCGGTCAAGCCGGTTGGCTTGCCGCAACGCCGTCTGCAAGGTCCCAAAGCGGTTTTCGGCGTTGGGATCGTCGTTATACCATGCGTATGCAACCTCAATCGCCTCATCGTGCCGGTCGGCCGCGCCGAACGCTATGACCAGCCAGAGCGCCAGTTGCGGGTCTTCCGGCTCGGCCTCGTGCCAGGCTCTTACCAGGTCGATCAACTCCGTCCATTGCTGCCCGCGGGACAGCGCCAGGAAACAAAAGCCGCGGAACCGATCGCGCTCCTCCTCTGAAAGCCGCGGGTCGCCAAGACGCGCCTTCGCCACGGCGTACGCCTCTTCGAAGCGGTGATCCTCCGTCAACGCCTGCCACAGCGCTACGATCCACTTGACCCGATTGGGATGGCGGTCCAACAGCTCACGCACATATCTTACGAGACGCTCGTACTGCAACGTCCGTTGAAGTGCGACCAGGCTTGCATCAATCACGTCATCGTCATACGGATCGAGCGCCAGCGCCTGCTCCATCGGGGCTACCGCCTCCTGAAAACGACCCTCCGCAATGTAGCTCTCGGCGATGCGCGCATACGTCGCAGCGTCGGGACCGTGCTCCGCCGTAGCGCGCGTCAACACTTCGCGGTACGCCTCCCAGTCGGTATCCCGGCTGACCTCGCCCCGCTCGATCAATGCCTTGCAGCGCGCGATGCGGTGCGGCGAGGCATTCAGACGCTGCAATTCCGCCAGATGTTCCCGGGCCTCCTCGGTCCGCGCGGGCTCCGCCCCAACGTAATACTTGATCAGCTCCTCGCGCGCCGCCTCGTGGAGCGGGTTCAATTCCAGAATGCGTTTGTATTGACTGGCCGCCCGATGAACCTGGCCCGCCTCGCTGTACACTCCTGCCAATGCCACCATCGCACCCACGTCGGACGGATTGAGCGCCAATGCTGCGTTAAGATGCTCCGCCGCGTGCTCGAATTCGTCGAGGCCGGCGTACGCCCGCCCGCACAGTCGTTGCAGCCGATTGTCGTCGCGCAGCGCCTCCTCATCCGAAGTGACCAGGTCGATTACCGCTTGCCACTCGAACTCATCCAGAAGTATGCCGGCCAGCTCGACCCGCGCGGGCTTGAAACCCGGCTCCTCCCGGATCGCGTTTTCCAGCAATCGCCGAGCTTGCTCCGTACCCTCGGCATTACGTGCCAGGGCGCCAAGCAGCGCCGCGCTCGCGGCGCCGCGGTCATCCGGCGGTCTCGATTCCCCGTCGCCGAGCAACGCCTGCATCGCCTCTGCGTCGTCCGCCAGCGCTACAACCTTCGCTTTGGCCGTGTCGAATGCCTCCGGAAAACGTTCAACCGCGGCCGCAGCCGTCGCCAGAGCCTCACCCCACGCCCCGGTCTGCTCGCACAAATCGAACAGACGCCAATAGGTCTCCTTGCCGACCGCCTCCCGATTCACCGCCTCTTGCAGTAAGCCCTTCGCTTCATCGATCCGATCAAAACGAACCAGCGCATCGGCATAAGCCCTCAGGACTTCCGACCGCTCCGGATTCTCCGCATACAGCGATCGAAAATCGTCCACAACGCGCTCCGGCGTACCAGCCGCCTCGTGCAGCTCAGCCAACAGCTCCAACGCTCGGTCGCTGTCCTGCACGAGCAGCCGGGCATGCTCCAGCGCCTCCTCGTAACGACCCGTCCGTGCCAGCAGCCGCGCCAGATGCTCACGCGTTCCCGGATCCGGCTCGCGATCGCGATACGCCTCCGCAAGCGCTTCGGCCGCCTCCTCATAACGGCCTAATTTCTCATACGCCACGGAGATCGGCTTGCCCGCCCGCCCCTCGTTGATCGCCAGAAGCGCCGCCAGGTCGCGATTCGAGCGTGCCTCCTCCTGCAGCGCCGCCACCGCCGCCTCGTACGCCCGATACTGCTCGATCGCCGCCGTGAGGTAACCCTCCGCGTTCAATGCCTTGGCAAGATGAAAACGACACAGCGCCGCATACGCCGGTTCCGCCTCCGCGTTCGACGCCTTCAGCGCAGTACGATAATACCGAATGGCCCGCTCCCATTGCCCATCTTCGAACGCCAGCAGGCCGAGCAGATAATGCGACACACTATCGTCGGAATCGCCTTCAACCGCCGTCTTGAGATGCGAGCGCACGCGCTGGTGCTCTCCTGCGGCGCGCAACGCAAGGGCCAACTCACGATGAAGCAGCGGATGCTCGGGCTCCTGCCGCAGCGCCTTCTCCAGTTCGATGGCCGATTCGGTGAACCGCCCCTCTTCGTAGAGCCCGCGGGCGCGCTTCAGCCGGCGAGCACCCTGCGCCGAGAGATTCGCCACGCCGTCGGCCGGAGTCCGGGGCGCGGGCGGATCCGGCGCGATCTCATCCAGACTGAGGAACGCCCGCAATGGGTCATAGGTGACATCGTTCGCCGCTTGCGTTTGAGCAGACGAGGCTTCTCCAATCGGACGCGCGGTTCGGCACCCCACGGGCACCATCGCCAACGCGATGGCCCCAAGCAACCGTAAAAACGCCCGTCGCCACGACTCAGAGACGATCATCAGCCCCCCTCTCACCCACTACTGCCGGACTCGTCGCCCGTCTTGCTGGAGCTCTTTTTCGATGACTTCCTGCCTCCGCGGCTCCCCCCGCGCCGAGTCTTGCGGGTCTTGCGCTTTGGGCTGTTCCCGTCTGTCGCAGACGCCGCCTCGTCCGTCGCGGTGGCGTCCACATGGCGACCCATCAGGATACAGAACTCGCGAGCATCAGTGGCGGGAATGTTCCGCTCCAGAAACGCCTGCACCTCCTCGATGCTCGCAGAAGGCTCCACCAGCTCCTCCTGACGCAGCCGCTCCAACATCCGAACGTCCACCGGGACGGCGTGCCCGCCAAGACTCCACAAAACCACCGACGCGGCCGCGTGAGCGTCCATCCCGTCGAGGCTCTCCAGGTAGTGGCGCGCCTCCCGGCGCCCCAGCTTGTGAAGACGATCCAGCGAAACTCGGTGCTGTTTGTGATAAATTGCGTTCAGAACCCGTCGCAACGCGTCAGCCCGCTTCGCTGCATTCGGTATGTATGTCTCGATTCGCTCGCTGATCTCCGGTATCGTCGATACCCGCAGCTCGTTGTAGTCCACCATGGCTTCGAACAGCGAATCGAGGGCGCGCTTGGCGTTCGCTTCCGTCGTCTCTCGGCTCAGCAGGCCGAGCATCAGCGCCCGCACCGGATCCAACGGCTCCGGCGCCTCGGGACTCTCATACTCCTGCTTCAGCTTGGAAAAGAACCGCTTCACCCGCTTGGCGTAGAATGTGCCGTTCTTCATTCGGCCGCTCCGCCTCGCCTCTCCTCATCCGAATCACCTGCGTATCCCGTGTGCCCGGCCGACGACGACTCGGCCGCCGTCCGCTCGATCATGGCGATCGTCTCCGCCGCCCGCTTGAGTGATTCATCAAGGTACAATCGGATCTCCGGACAGAAACGAGCCCGGAGCCTGCGGGCCAGCGTGCGCTGAATGCGCCCCGACGCATGTTCCAGCGCGGCGAACGTCTTGCGCCCTTCACTATCGGCCCCGAGCACGCTCACGAAGATCTTGGCGATCTGCAGATCGCCCGATACCTCCACCCGCGTCACGCTCGTGAATCGTGAAATCCGGGGATCATTCAAGTCGTTCAGAATCACGTCGCTGACGATCGTCCGGATGTTGCTCGCCATTTTCTCGACACGGTACGACGACACGACGACCCTTTCCAAAAGGTTAAAGACACATCTCCTTGCTGTAGTCGATCAGTGTGACCAGACGCTGCTTCCGCGTCCAATCCACGATTTTGTCCAGACAGCTCTCGACGAATCGATGCTCGTTGGCCACCAGCGCCACACCCAGCACCGCACGGTTCCAGGTGTCCTGCGCGTCCACCTCGGCCACCGAAACGTTGTACAGATTGCTCAGCCGGTCCTTCACACTCTTCAGCACCCGCCTCTTGTCCTTCAGCGAGTGCGCATCCTGAATCGCGAGTTCAAGCCTGAGTACGCCCACCCTCATCGTTGATACTGAACCAGTTCCGCGTACGTGCGCTCTTCGCCGACAACCTCGGGAAAAGCGAACACGCCGTCCGAAGGACTGATGCGAAACAGATGAAAGCCATGCCCAACGTCTCTCTTGCCGCCCGTGTTCCCCGCGTCAGCCGCCCCGATGCCTTGCGCTTGCTCCTCGTAGCCTCGCCAGTAGCTGATCGCCCCGGTGTGCTTGAGAATGTTGATGATCGGCTCCCGGTCTTCGAACGGAACACCGTAATACTGAAGCTCGCTTTTGATGTACGCCTCGTCGAAGGCATAGCGGATCGGAGCGTCCTGCTCGATCACCGTCGTGCGGACCTCCTGCATCGAACAACTCGCAGGCACGAACAGCGGCGTCAGCACGGTCCATTCCCCGGGCCGTATCTTCACCTCGTAACGCCTCACGATGTTGATCCGATCGTGCGTCGTGACGATCGTGACGGACTTCGCTTCGTCCGGAAGGAAGAATTCACTCGCCAGTCTGTCACGCCTTCGGGAATCCTGCTCCACTTTGCGCCGGAATTCGGGATATCCGAAACGCCGATATCGGTCCACCAGTTCCGGCGCGTTCAACGGCAGCGTGACGACCACTTCGTAGATGCCCGCCTCCCGAATCTCCTTTGTGTACGTCGGCGCGCGGATGCGCGAGGCCGTCACACGCTCGATCCACATGTAAGCGTCCTGCGAGTCGTCCCACCCCTCGTCCGGGTCTACCTTACGATAGTACACCGAAACGTCGACGTCGTGCGGGACCGAATTCACGTAGAGCCCCTCCCGCCCCCGTTGTTCCAGCGGAGGCCGGATCAGGCCGTGCTGCTTCTTCGGGGTTTCCGGCTTGAAGATCCGCCTCGCCTCATCCTCCTTGTCCGCAACCGTGTCCTCCACCGCCGGCGCCTCCGGACCGGCCAGCAACGTATCCTGGATGAACGGCCAGGCGTATTTGCGCCCCACGAAAATCGCGACGATGATGATCGCCGCGATGTAGGCCATCTTCGTTACTACGGCGAACGGGTCGATATTGCGGCGCGGGTATTGTCCGACTACCGACCGTCTCTTCTTGCGAGGAGCCGCCTTCGCCTTCGCCTCGCGATCCTTCTCCTCAGCCGTCTCGCGAACCACGTTGGCGAAGAAGAAGTCGAAATCGTCCTCGACCTCCTCCTCGGGCACCTGTACTTCACGCCCGCAATAGGCGCATCGCACGACCTTGCCCGCGTCTTCGTCCTTGGCGCGGACGGTGTGGCCGCACTCCGCCTTGAATTCGATCATCGTCTTCGCCCCGCAGCGACGTTACGTCCCGGCAAGCTTCCGGGGGAGCTTGACGACCTCGTAAGACTCGATTACGTCGCCGACCTTGATGTCATCGAAGTTCTCAATCCGGATGCCGCATTCCATCCCCGCCCGAACCTCTTTCACATCATCCTTGAAGCGGCGCAACGAATCGATCCTCGAACCCTGCCGGACCACGACACCGTCCCGGATCAGACGCACGAGATGATTCCGCTGAACGGCGCCGTCCGTGACGAAGCAGCCGGCAACCTGCCCCACTTTCGTGATCCTGAAGACGTCCCGTACCTCACAGGTCGCACGGTTCTCGACCTTCTCCTCCGGCTCCAGCAGGCCCTCCATCGCCATGCGGATTTCGTCCCCCACCTCGTAAATAACCTTGTACTGGCGAACGTCCACGCCCTTTTCGTCGGCCAGCCGTTTCGCACCCGTGCTCGGCGTCACCCGAAAGGCGATCACGATCGCATCGGACGTGTCCGCCAGCAGAACGTCGCTGTCGGTTACCGGCCCGACCGCCGCGTGCCGGATCGTCAGCCGGACCTCGTTGCTCGGAAACTGCTCCAGCATGTTGCGCAGCGCGTCCAGCGACCCGTCCACGTCCGCCTTCACGATCACGTTCAACTCCGGCAGCTCACCCAGCTCACGCCGCTTGAAAACGTCCTCCAGCGAACGCAAACGACGCGTCTCCGTCCGGCTCTCGCTCGCACGCTGTCGCCGAACGTCCTCCGCCACGCTCTTGGCCAACTGCATGTTCTTCACTTGATAAAAGTGATCGCCCGCCGCGGGAACTTCGTCCAGACCCCAGATCTCCACCGGAATCGAAGGGCCAGCCTGCTTGATCCGCTTGCCCCGATCGTCGATCAGGGCGCGCACCTTGCCGAACGCATTACCGCAGACCAGGACGCTGCCGGTCTTCAGCACACCTCGCTGAACCAGGACGCGGACCACCGCGCCCACGCCCTCCTTAGTCTCGGCCTCGATCACCACGCCAGTTGCGTCCCCCTTGTAGTCCGCCTTCAGATCGAGAACCTCGCCCAACGCCGCCAGATGCTCCACCAACGAGTCGATCCCCTCGCCTGTCACCGCTGATGTCGGAAAAACGTCCGTTTCGCCGCCCCAGTCGCCGCTCGGCGCCAAACCGTGCTCGGACAGTTGCCCATAAATCTTGTTGAAGTTCTGAGTCCCAAGGTCGCACTTGTTCAGCGCGACCACCACCGGCACGCCCGCTGCTTTCGCATGGTTGATCGCTTCGACTGTCTGCGGCATCACCCCGTCGTCAGCCGCCACCACCAGCACGACCACATCGGTCATCCGCGCCCCGCGGGCACGCATCGCCGTGAACGCCGCATGACCCGGCGTGTCCAGAAACGTCACTTCGCCGGCCGTCTCATGCTTGAGATGATACGACCCGATGTGTTGCGTAATGCCCCCGTCTTCCTTCTCCGTCACGTGCGTCGCCCGGATTGCGTCGAGCAGGCTCGTCTTGCCGTGGTCCACATGCCCGAGGAACGTTACAACCGGAGATCGTGGCTTGAGCATCTGCGGTTCTCGATTCTCAAACGACTCGCGCAACTCATCCAGGGCGCTCCGCGCTGGAAGAACGGTCAGAGTCACCCCGTGCTCGAGCGCCGCCAACTCCGCCATGTCCGCTGTCAATTCCGTGTTCGCGTTTGCAACAAGACTGAATTCCCGCTTCAGGAACGGCAAGAGCTGAATCATCGAAATGCCGATCGCCGCACAAAGGTCCTTCAGGCTGATGGGCTCCTGCACCGTCGCCTCCGTTTTTCGGGGCGCGGGCTCCGCTCGCCGCTGAGTCGCCTGGCCCTCCGACACTCTGTGTGAACTGATTCGGCGGCCGGTGGCGCCGCTGATCCGCTCCTGCCTTTCGGCCAGGTCGCGATCACGCCACTCGCGCATTTTCTCGTCGGCGACTTCGGCACTCGAATACCGGCGCGATGTTCGCCCCTTCTTAGCTGGCTCGTTACGGTCCGTTCGAACGCGGCCGCGCCGTCGCCCACCCGTTTCCGCACCACGCCCGCCGGCCGCGGCAGCGTCCCCAGTATCCGGCTCCGGGGCCGACGACGGCTTCGGACGCGCCGGACGGCGACGCGGATAATGCTCATCTGGAGCTTCGTATCGCACGACGCGCGGCCCCTCGATCTTGGCCGGACGCGGCACGTTCTGCGGTCCGGCTGGCTCCACCGGCTCCGGCGGAGGCGGTGATGCCGACGGCTCCTCGACCTGCGGCCCTGCTTCGCTGGTCACCGCAGGCGCCGTCGCCTCGGCGCTTTCGCCCGCCGGCGCCTTCTCCTCGACTTCCGGCGGAGCGACTCCCTCCGCGACAGGCGTCGACGGCGCCTCCTCGCTGGTCTGCGGCGCTTCCTCCGCAACTGCCCTTGCCGCCGCCGGTGCGTCGACCTCGGTCAGTTCTGCCGCCGCTGGGCCGGATACCTCCGAAGGCTCCGGCTCGGCACGCTCCTCAACCGCCACCGCGGTCTGCTCGGTTTCTGTTGTCTCCACACGCGGCGCCGCTTTTTTCTTCTTCTGACGCGTCCTCGCTTTCTTCAGATCCACCGGCGAGCTCGTTTCAATCGTGGTCGTATGCTGACCCTCGCTGAACCACTCGCGTATCGTGGCCTCCAGCCCGGCGCTGAGCGTGGACATATGATTGGTCACGTTCAGGCCCTCGGCCTTGCACTTGGCGATGATCTCTTTGCTCTGGACGCCCAGCTGCTTCGCCAGAATGTGCACGCGCATCTTGTCAGCCACGCAGTGCTACCTCCCTCGCGAGCCTCTTTAGACTTTGACCGTTTCGGTCCAACAAAACACGACTCGCGTACTCGTATCGAGCTACTCGCCGGCCGGACGCTCCACAACGTCCGGTTCCGCGGGCGCTCCGGCGCCTTCGCCTGCCCCCGATGTCTCCTCGTTGCTGATCGCCGCTGCCGAATCCTCAGCCGCTTCGGTGTCAAGACTCTCCACATCCGACGACTGCCTGACACGCGCCGTCGACTCCTCGCCGCTGACACGATCCGCTGACTCGGCTTCAGCCGCTGTGCCGGTCCCCTCAACGCCCTCCGCCGCTTCACCCGCCGGCGCTGAAACCGAACCTTCCTCCACACCGCCGCCAAGCGCACCTTCCGGCGTTTCCGTACGCTCCCCGACGCTCCCCGTCTCGGTGGCCAGAGCTTCCTCCGCCTTCGTCTTCTCCGCCTCGGCCGCCAGCCGTTCGACGACCTGCTCGGCCTGGGCGACGATCCTTCCAGCCACGGTCTCATCGAGCCCCAACTCGTTAACCAGCGGCTCGGAACCCACCTCCTTGAGATCCATTAGCGAGATGATGCCCATCGCCAGAAGCTGATCGAGAACGACGTCTTCAACACCCTCGACTTCCTTCAGGGCCTTCATCATGTCATCCAGGCCCTTGTTGTACTCCGTCGGCGTCAGAATATCGATGTCCCAACCCGTCAAGCGCGCCGCCAGGCGAACGTTCTGTCCCCGCTTGCCGATCGCCAGCGAAAGCTGATCGTCCGCCACGACCACCGTGGCACGCCCCAGTTCAAAACACAACGCCACTTCTTGAATCTCCGCCGGCTTGAGCGCGTTGCCGATGAGTATCTGCGACGATTCGTTCCATCGCACGATGTCGATCTTCTCGCCGCCGAGCTCGTCCACAATGTTGCGGATGCGGCTGCCGCGCACGCCCACGCACGCCCCCACCGCATCAACTTTCATATCGATGCTCGCGACCGCCACTTTCGTCCGATACCCCGCCTCACGCGCCAACGCCCGAATCTCAATGATCCGGTCTGCGACTTCGGGAACCTCCATCTCGAACAACCGGCGAATGTAGTCCGGGTGCGTCCGTGTCAGCACGATCTTGACCTGATGGGGAGCCTCGTGAACGTCCAGGATCATCGCACGAATTCGTTCCCCCGGATGGTGGCTCTCGCCCGGAATCTGCTCGCTTCGAGGCAGAATGCCCTCCGCCCTGCCCACGTTCACGATCAACGCCCCGCCCTCAAAGCGGGCCACCGTCCCCGTCACGATCGCGCCCACGCGCTCGGAGTATTCGTCAAAGATGCTCGACCGTTCAGCCTCGCGGATGCGCTGAATCATGACCTGCTTCGCAGTCTGTGCCGCGATCCGACCCAGCGTCTTCATCTCGATCGGTTCGCCCTTGATGGTCGCAGAGATCGAACCATTCACGCGGTCGATCTGCACCTCGACGCCATCATCTACGTCGAACGCCTTGCGGGCCGCAGACGCCATCGCCGACTCGATGTCGTCGAAGATCAACTCCTTGTCGATGTTCTTGTCACGGCTGATCGAATCGATTAGACGAACCAGATCCACATTGCTCATGGCTGAGTCAGTTCCTTATTTCTTGCTCACGGCCATCGCCCCGGCACTCGCGCCGAACGGCGCAGACGGCGCTGCGGCCCCGCCAACACAACAAAAAAATGTGGGCGCCAACCGCGATCCCACATTGCGCACGAACCTGGCACAGTGTTGTATCGCTCAGCCGGTCATGCTTGCCCCCGGCCCAGCCGCTATCCGACGCGGCTGGCCGCTCCATGCCTTGTGACCAGAGTTAGGCAGCATGCGCAACGACTCCATGCACCTTCGCGGCAATGCCAACGCCCCATGCTCCGGGCTCGAATGACATCATAGCCTCCCCGCTCATGCACAGAGGTCCAAAACAAGAACCGCTGTCACGACGGCGCGCAAATAAACCACTCGACCGCCCACTATCAGGAGCGGCCGTTTCCGTACCCCTCATTACAAACATTATAAGTGACCGTGCAACCCTGTCAATCGGGCCATTGAACGCCACGGCGGCTGGGGGCCAAGAGGGGGCGATCCCAAAGCACCACATCGCGAAAAGGGTGCCGCTGGTGCCGAACGCGTGCGAACAGCAACTCCTTTTCCGCCCGGCAGGCCAAAGGAGTTGCACGGGCGACCGCCAGCCCGATCGCCCCACGTGAAGCCCCGCATCTTAGCGCGAAACCCGTGCGCAGCCCTGTTCGCCAAGGGCACACGCATATATACTCGCCTACGTTCGGCGACGGCGCCGGGGAGCTCGGTGACAGCTCCCGAACACACGCGTGGCCCCTCGGTAAACAGCACGCGGACGACGAATCGCTATGCCATTTAACCTATTTTGCGAAAACAATTTATATCAGAACAGGATCGCCAATGGCCTCAGCGGGAGCAATTGAGCCGTGTCAAAGGCACACCTGCTCCGCAACAGCCACCGAAGCCGAGTCGCCCTTTGCGCCTATCTGGCCATGGCCCTGGGCATCCCGCTCGCCCCGGCGCGCGGCGAATCCGCCCAGGACCCAACCTCCGCCGAGCTGCGGGAGGCGCTGACCGCCTACTTCCAGGCCGATGACGCCAAAAAACGCGCGACACTCGCACAAGACGTAAGCCAAATCGCAGACGGCTCCGTTACACGTGTCGCGGAAGCCCTTCGCCAAGTGCAGCTCTGGCCGCAAATCGATAGAGACCAAGAGACCCTGACCGTGGACTTAGGCGCGGGGCGGCGAGCCGGGCGCCTGCGAATCCTGCTCCCGCCCGACTACGACCCCGCAAACGCCCACCCGCTGGTCCTCGTACTCGTCGGCGCCTCCAGCACAAAACTAGATTCGTTCGATCGGGAATGGCTGGAGAACCTGCGCGCCGATTTTGTCCTTGCCATGCCATTGAACGCCGAGTGCGACGAGTTTCATTCACCCGCCGCTTCCGGCGCCGACCCCCGTCGCTGGTTGCACGCCCTCCGCCGCCGCTACCACGTCGATTCCGACCGCGTGTACCTCTACGGCAGCCATGCCGGCGGCGATGCCGCCCTCAATATCCTGATCATGCACGCCGACGCCTTCTCCTCTGCGATCATCCGGGAGGGTACCCTCAAGATCCCCTATACCCGAGAACTCCTGCCCCTACTGCTCCCCAACCTGCGCCACACGCCGACCCATCTCGTCTGGACTCGCCCGGAACTGCCGCCCCGCATGGCCCTCGGAGGCCGTGATGTCGAAGTGGCCCTCAACAATATGCTCATCACCCAGGCCGCCGGTGATCAGCACCAGCCCATCACCAGCCAAGTCCTGACACTCGGCGAATCCCCCGATGCGGCCGACCTCCAGAAGCGATTCACCGTGGCCCGCCCGAAGCCCGTCGAAACATTCTCACATCGATTTCGCTACCCGGGGCAGGGAAGCGCTCGGTTTCTCCGCCAGGATGGACTTACGCCCCCCGTCTGGGAAGGCGACCAAATCGTGATCGTCGCCCACCCCCACGTGAACCAGTCGGCCTACGCCACCGAGGTCCTCTCGAACAAACTCGCTTCTTTCGCGGGATCAATCGACGGCCAGCGGGTTTCGATCACGACCGCCGGGCTTGAAGGCGTCGAGCTCCACCTGCAGCTTGGCCATCTCGACCTGAGTGTCCCCATGCAGATTGTCTATAACGGAAAACGCCGTCTGGAGGATCGGGTGCCCGTCAAGGTCGAGACGCTACTGAAGTCCGCCTACGACGAGTGGGAGTTCCAGCACCCGAGCTGCGTGCGCCTTCGGGTCGGCGAAACGGGGCGGGTCCTGCCCTTCTGAGACACCCCTCATCTGCCCAGCCCCGACTCCGACGCACCTGTCAGTGGTTCGCACCGATGTCCTGGCTGATAACGAACGTCACCAGCAACTCTTCGTGCTCCTGGTGACGTTGGATGGCCTTGACCAACTGCTCCACTCGGTTGCACAAATCCTCAATGAGGAGCTTGTCCTCGGGCTGCACCCCGATCGCCTGCTCGTGAATCTGATCGAGCCACGTCACGAACTGCTTGTGCTCATGGCGAAGTTGCTCCACCTGTGGGCACAGCGTCGGCCGCGCCTCAACGACAGGCGAAAGAAAGCCTTCCTCGGCCTCTTCAGCAGAAATACGGTTTTTCATGTGCGCACGGAAGCGCGCTACCGTCTGGCGGAGGTGGTCCAGCCACTCCTCGCGCCCATACGCTGGCATCGAGCAGACGTCCCGCAACAAGCTCGCCATCAAGCCGCAGTTAATTTTGTGTTCATTCCGCATCCAGGCGGCGGATCTTTCTTCGATCATGACCACCTCCACCAAATACAACGCTCACAATAGAAAAAAGGCGGGGAGGCGGCACCCTTCCAAAGTTCGGGCCGGAAAGGGGTTGGTAGAGGAAGGGTTATTGCGCCGCCATCCCCATCTGATAATCGAACACTCTTCTCCCTCAGCAATTCTTGTGCCATCCTCGCCGGCATCCTGAACCCGCCACAAGGTCTCACCGATCCGGTGAGAACATATACATCTTAGCAGAGAGGGGCAATGAACGCTACATGTGTGTCAAATGCCCCGACGCCAGCCTGGGCGACCGCATGCCCCGTACGTTTAGCGGCGCTTCGCCGGGCTTGGTTTAGCGCTTGAACCGTGAAATCGACCCGCAAAACCAGCCCGATCACAGTAGGCTGTGTTTCTCCAACCTGTACCGAAAGGTATCCCGTGTCAGCCGAAGAAGTTGAGCGGCTTTGGTCTGGTTCTTGCCCGAGCGGTCCAGCGCCTGCCGGAGAAGTTGTCCCTCCAGCTTGTGAAAATCGATGCCCCCTGGCGGAAGTGTGACCATCAGGCGATCGTCCGAAAGATCGTGAATTTCCGGCCGCGCCACCACGATGTCCGTCTCGGTGATCACGTCCGTATTGCAGAGCAGCACCGCCCGCTCGCACACGTTTCGTAGCTCGCGCACGTTGCCCGGCCAATCATAACCACTCAGTTTGCGATGAGCCGACTCGTCGATCCGGGCGATC
The DNA here is from genome assembly GCA_964574815.1 of uncultured Phycisphaeraceae bacterium. Taxonomy (GTDB): domain Bacteria; phylum Planctomycetota; class Phycisphaerae; order UBA1845; family UBA1845; genus CAZNPL01. The sequence continues at coordinate 125,113 of CAZNPL010000011.1, read as the reverse complement.
CGCTTCTTGAAGTCCCGCGCGAACCGGTTCACGAAGTACTGAGCTAAGTGCCGTACGTCCTCGCCACGCTCGCGAAGCGGCGGAAGGTAAATGGGCACTACGTTCAACCGGAACATCAGGTCTCGCCGGAAACGCCCCTCTTCGATCGCCCGCTCCAGGTTCGAGTTGGTCGCCGCCACCACCCGCACATCCACCGAAATCTCACGTGTCCCCCCCACGCGACGAAAAGTGTGCTCCTCCAGGAACCGAAGCAGCTTGGCCTGCAACGCCAGAGGCATGTCCCCGACCTCATCGAGAAAAACCGTCCCCCCGTCGGCCAGCTCGAAAAGCCCCTTCTTCTGGGTCTTCGCGTCCGTGAAAGCACCACGTTCGTGCCCGAACAGCTCGCTCTCCAGCAGTTGCTCCGAAAGCGCAGTGCACGTGATGTTCATGAAAGGATGATCCGCCCGCTCCGACCAACGATGAATCACGCGCGCCAGCAAGTCCTTCCCGGTGCCCGTATCGCCCCGCAGAAAGATCGTCGACGCACCGCTCGTTGCAACCCGCTTCACCGTGTCGAAAAGCCGGACCATGATCGGGTGCTGCCCGATGACGCTTTCCTCTGCAAAGGCCTCGTCCTGCAGATACCGTAGTTCCCGGACCTCCCGGCGCAGCCGCGTTGTCTCCAACGCCTTTTCCACGATCAACAGAAGATGGTCCATGTCGAACGGCTTCGGCAGGTAATCGAACGCTCCGAGCTTGATGGCCTCAACGGCATCCTCAATGTTGCTGTACGCCGTCATCAGAATCACGATTGTGCCGTCCAACTCTCGCTCAAACGCCCGCAGAATCTCCAGCCCCGTCGTGTCCGGCAGGCGGTAGTCCAGCATGATCAGGTCGTACGTGCCGTCCCGGAGTAGCTTCGCCGCATCGGCGCCCGTCTCGGCCTCGGTCACCTCGTACCCCAGATCCTGGAACTTCTGGCGCAGTGACCAGCGAATTAGGCTCTCGTCCTCGACGATCAACGTACGAATGGCCATCTCGGTTGCCACTCCTGGACTCATGATTCCGCTGCGTTGGGAAACTCCACCACCGCGCGCGTGCCACCCCCGTCGGCCGGATGAAGCGAAATCCTTCCACCATGCGACTCCACAATGTTCTTGCAGATGGGCAGCCCCAGCCCCGTCCCCTTTGCCTTGGTCGTGAAGAACGGCTCAAATGCCCGCTGCCGAACCGATTCGTCCATTCCCGGCCCCTGATCCTCTACGATGAGCTTCACCCACTCCCCGTCCGCCTCGGTGCGGAGCCGGACCACGCCACCCGGTGGAGACGCCTGCGACGCGTTCAGCAGCAGGTTCAGAATAAGCTGCTCGATTCGGCTCTCGTCAGCCTGGACCCGCACGTTCTCCCCTGACGCAACGAATTCCAGCTTGGCTCGCTTCACCGCGGATTCGTCGCACATGAACGTCATCACGCGACGGGCGACCGAATCAAGATTGCAGAAAGCCAGACGCGGCGGGACCGGGCGGGAGTAAACCAGCAGGTCCTTCACGACCGCGTCGAGCCGATTGATCTGGCTTAGAATCTCATGAATGATCTCGCGATGCTTGTAATCCGGGTCCATCCCGTCCCGGATGATCTGGATCGCCCCGCTGATCCCCGCCAGCGGGTTCTTGATCTCGTGAGCCAGCGAAGCCGCCAATTGCCCAATCTCTGCCAGGTGCTCGGTTCTCGATAGCTTCTCCTCGACCCGGCTTCGCTCCGCCTGCATGACCCCCGCCGCGTATCGCTCCTTGTAGCTCTCGAGCATCATCCCCAGCTCGAGCGTCAACATCTTGTCCAGCGAGCGGCTCTTCGCCTCACGATCTGGAAACCCGGCCGCGTCGATGAGGCCCTGAAGCTCCTGCCGGATAATCTCCATGGCGCTCAGCATGTAATGCTGCGGCAGGTTGATCCGGACATGGGTTCGGCCGATCCGTGACCGTTTCTCCCAGTACCGAGCGTCGTATTTGCCGCTTGTGAGCTCCATGATCCATTCTGCAAGCGTCCGGCGAAGGCGATCGACCTCGACATCATCACGCTCCAGCACCGTCCTCATCCCGGGATGACTCAGAAGCTCCGCGTAGAACTTGTCCACCACGCTTGATGCGTGTGCGTCAAAAACGGGACGCAAGGCCCGGAGCTGCCGGCAGTCCTCTTCATCGAAGCCGATCTGACGCTTCATTTCCTCGAAAACGGATTCAGTCATCACGGCCCCCGAAAGACGCCCAGCCCTCCTCTTTCCGCCGACGACGCGCTGTGGCTGCTCCCCCAGGCCGGTGCCTGGTCCCGAAGCTCGAAATTCGCGGTTGCGTAGGAGCATAAGGGTGACCCGAACGCCCCCTCAGCGCTTCGTGCATCATTGAAGGATACATCTGGGGCCCCCGTCTGCCAACTACGGCCCGCCCGTGCGGCGCCCCGCGCGATTACTACCGCGGCGGTCACGATCCCCCGTTTTTGAAACGCCATTGTTGGCATCCCCCAACGGAGGCGTGATATGCCGCACCGAATCAAGAGGTGCCCTTGAAGCAGCACTGACGGGCTTGTGACTCATCAATCGCCCGAACAGCCCGGAAAACGCGTGCCAGTGCAATCTTCCAGCCCTGATTTGCCCGTTGCCAGCCAACAAAATGCGTTGTGGCACATCGCATGCAGTCGGCGGTACGGGCAGGAGGGGTTGGTAGCTGATATGGACTCTCGGGCAAAGTCTCACGGACGCAAAATGACCGCGACCACTAGACACTGCGGTAAAGTCCTGGTCGTCGATCCCGATCGATTGACACGGTGGTCGGTGAGGGCCTACCTTGGGGATCACATGGAGGTGCTCGCCGTTGAGTCGGCTGCCGGCGCCCTTCAGGTCCTTGGTCAGGACAAGGTCGAGGCCGTGGTCGTTTCAGAAGATTTGCCCAATAATGGGGCCGATAAAGTAGAGATGCACGCGCGATCGGGTAACCCCTGTGTCGTCGTGGTGAGGACCGTCTCCGAGCCCATTCACGACGGGGTATTGGGCGAATCCACAGTCCGCCTGGAGAAACCGTTCAAGCTGTCCCGGCTCGCCGAGTTGCTCGGCGTCAAAACTCACTGACCGGGACCGAGTACGAAGCATGTTCGTCGCCGATTATATGAACGCCGATCCACCGATGGTCGGCGAAAGGGATACGCTCGCCACAGCCCAGGAGAAGATGGCGAGCCGACAAGTTCTCGAACTCCCGGTCGTCGACGAGTCCGGACGCCTGATCGGGATTGTCACCGATCGAGATGTGCGCTCGGCAGTCGGCTACGACCGTAACCTCTCCGAGAAACTGCACGTCTCGGAGGTTATGACCGCTGAGCCGAAGACCATTCCCCTCGACGCAACTCTCGATGAGGCCCTCGAGGTCTTCTGCCTCAACAGCTTCAACGGCCTTCCCGTCATGAACGGGACGCAACTCGCCGGCATCATTACGCGGCATAACATGCTGCGTGCGTTTCACCGCGTTCTCGGACTGGACCAGGAAGGTGCCCGAGTCGAAATCGCACTTCCAGACATTCGCCGTGATCTGGCCGATGCTTTTGCCGCCCTAAAAGACCACGAGGCCTCCCTGCTCAGCGCGGTCGTTTCTCCCATGAGACGGGACGGCGACGAGCCCACGCTCTACCTGCGCGTCGCCGGCAAGGAATGTCGCGAGGTCGAGGAACTCCTGAGCCGTGCCGGCCTCATCGTCTTGGTCCCCGAGCACGGCTAGTTCTCGCACAGCCTCATCTTCGCGTGCCACAGCCAATCTGTCCCTGTCTGGCGAGGGTGCCATGGGCAAGCGGGGCCGTCACCGGCGGCGGAGCTTGCCTATGCGTACCTCGGGTCCGGCGATCCTCGGGATGCCATGCCCACGCTCGCGTGGGCATGCGATCGGTAAGAGTCTCACAAGCCAATGGGGCCTTGCCACCCTTGCGCTTCGCTGGATGCCCCAAGTGTGCCACTCTTGAGCGATGCATCGGAAACACCTGCCCCCCCGCTTCGGCACGCCAAGTGCAGGAAGAATGGTGGGTCGAAGAATACCGGACACAAAAGGCGGAAAGGGGCCGCCATGGGGTTGGAAACACGCTATATCTCTGATGGAAAAGGACGCTCGGGGCCGAAGCCATCCCCCGCGCAAGCCGGCGTTTTCGAAGTTCCCGTCGCCGCCCGAACACCCGTCCTTGCGCTCGGAGCCGAACTAAAAAACACAGTCTGCCTGCTCGAAGGCCGACGCGCCACCGTGAGCGAGCCCTTCGGTGCCTTAAGCGACGCGACAGCCTATCGCCTGTTTCTCAATCAGGTAGAGGCCATCAGAAACCGCCTCGAAGACCGAGACCTCGTCCTGGCGCACGACCTGCACCCCGCTTTCTTGACAACCGAGTACGCCCGCAGATACGGCAAAAGGACGATCCCGGTACAGCACCATCACGCCCACGTGGTCGCCTGCATGGCCGAAAACGGCGTTGCCGGTGCGGTCATCGGACTGTCCTGCGATGGAACCGGCTACGGCACAGACGGCGCGATATGGGGTTGCGAAGTGCTGCGGTCGACGCTGTCCGGGTTCGACCGCTTGGGCCGCCTGTGCTACTTCCCCTTACCCGGCGGCGACGCCGCTGCCAAAGAAACGTGGAGACCCGCACTGAGCCTCGTTCATCAGTCCTACGGCGAAAAGCTCCCCGATCGCATTCGAGCATTCTTCGAGACGGTTCCGGCGCGCTCGCTTACCGTCGTAAAAGGCATGCTCTCCCGCGGATTCAACTGTCCCCAAACGTCGAGCCTCGGCCGCCTGTTCGACGCCGCCGCTTTCCTGACGCGCCTCTGCGAGCACAACGATCACGAAGGACAAGCCGCAATGCGCCTCGAATCGGCAGCAGCGAGCGCGCAGGAAACCGGCGTGTATGCCCAGCCGCTGATCGACCGCGACGGAATGCTTCAACTCGACGCCGGCGCCGTCGTCCGATCCGTGTGCGAAGACATCCTTGCCAACACTCCCGCAGCGACGGTCGCTCGGCGCTTTCACGAGACGGTCGCCTCGGGGCTTGCGGACATGGTGCTGCGGGAATGTGAACGGACCGACATCCGCAGCGTTGCGATGACAGGAGGCTGCTTTATGAACCGGATTCTGACGTCGCGTGTGCACGCACTGCTGTCCGCCGGCGGAGTCGAACGCGTCCTGACGCACGAGAATACATCCTGTGGCGACGCAGGTGTGTCACTCGGTCAGGCCGTCGCAGCCGCCGCAATACTGGAGCGAAAGAAATAATGTGCCTCGCAGTTCCCGGCAAAATCCTCTCGATTTACGATGAGCAAGCAGACGCGCCCTTGACGCGGACCGCCAAGGTGGATTTCCAGGGCAGCCGGCTCGACGTGAGCCTCGCGTTCACGCCCGAGGCCGCAAAGGGCGATTGGGTCCTGGTCCACGCCGGATTCGCAATCCGCCGCCTGGAGGAGTCGGAAGCACTGGAGACCTGGGAGTACCTGGAAGCAGCGGAGATCGCGGAAATGCGGGCGCCCGACGCGGAGGGTGACGTGCCATGACCGCTGCCCGCCTCAACGAGCTCGCCGCCGAGATTCGACAAGTATGCGAATCGATGCAGCCCGTGCGCATCATGGAGGTATGCGGGACCCACACCGTGTCGCTCTTCCGCAGCGGACTGAAATCGATCCTCCCCGAGAACATACGTCTGATCAGCGGTCCCGGATGCCCGGTCTGCGTCTCTTCGCAAGGTTACATCGACGCCGCCTGCGAGCTTGCCGGGCGCGACGATGTAACCGTCTGCACGTACGGCGACATGGTGCGCGTCCCCGGCAAATCCGGCAGCCTCGCGGACCACCGGGCACGCGGCGCAAAGGTGCGCGTCGTATACTCCCCCCTGGACGCAGTACGCCTTGCCGCATCCTGCCCCGACCTCGACGTCGTCTTCCTCGCCGTGGGCTTCGAGACAACCGCCCCCGGTCACGCCGCCGCCGTCATGGAGGCCAGGCGACTTGGCCTTGAAAATCTCTTCCTCCTGACCGCCCAAAAGCTGGTCGTGCCGGCCATGAAGACGCTGCTCGATACAGGCGATACCGCCATTGACGCTTTTCTCTGTCCCGGACACGTGAGCGTCGTCATTGGTTGGAAGCCGTACGCGCCGATCTCCGAACACTACCGCCGTCCGTGCGTCGTCGCCGGCTTCGAACCCGCTCAAATGGCCTCAGGCCTGCTGCATATTCTTAACCAAATCGCCGCCGGCCAGGCCCGTGTCGAAAACGTCTACCCCCAAGCCGTGTCACCCGAAGGTAACAAGGCGGCGCTCGACCTTCTCTTCGAGGTCTTTGAACCCGGAGACGCGATCTGGCGGGCCATGGGAACCATCCCGCAGAGCGGACTCGTCTTCCGTGAAGCGTATCGGCCCTTCGACGCCACCGATCACTTCAACCTCGAGATCGGCCCCGATTACGAACCCTCGGGCTGCCGTTGCGGTGAGGTCGTCCAGGGCAAAGCCGAGCCGAAGGACTGCCCGCTCTTCGCCGCCAAGTGCACCCCGAGCCGGCCGATAGGCCCCTGCATGGTCAGTGGCGAAGGCACCTGCGCCGCTGCCTTTAAATACGACTGGTATGGCACGGAGCTTGCTCCCCATTCTACGGAGCGTGCATCACCATGACTGAGATGATCGCGACAACGCAGGCCGAGGAGTGCATCACGCTGGCCCACGGCGGCGGCGGGCAAATGACCGGGGCCCTGATCGAGCAGCACGTTCTCCCGCGACTGGAAAACCGCCTGCTCAACCCGCTCGGCGATAGCGCAATCCTCGAGGCCGTCCCGGGCCGAAGAGTCTTCACGACCGACGCTTATGTAGTGCAGCCGCTTGAATTTCCCGGTGGCGATATCGGCCGACTCGCCGTGTGCGGAACGGTCAACGACCTCGCCGTTATGGGCGCTACCGTCGACGCGTTGAGCCTCGCCCTCGTACTCGAAGAAGGTCTGCCGCTTAACCTCCTCGACCGAATCCTCGATTCGATTGCCCGCGCGGCAAAAGAGGCCGGCGTCGTGATTGCCACCGGCGACACGAAGGTCATCGAACGTCACCGCGGCGACGGCCTGATGATCACCACCGCAGGCGTCGGAACGCTTCGCCCGGATGCAGACCTGGGAATGAACCGAATCGAACCGGGCGACGCCATCCTGGTCAATGGACGAATCGCCGAGCACGGACTCGCCGTCATGTCGGTCCGGGAAGGACTGGCCTTCGAGACCGATCTCGCAAGCGATGCCGCCCCCCTCAACGGGCTGATCGCATCGATTCTCGACACCGGCGCCAGGGTCAGGTTCCTGCGCGATGCCACGCGAGGAGGAGTCGCCGGCGTACTGGCCGATATAGCAGAAGAAACGGGACTTAGCCTCGAAATAGAGGAGGCTGCAATTCCGCTTTCGGCCGTCGCCCGACACACGGCCGAATGTTTCGGACTCGATCCCCTTACCGTGGCGAACGAAGGAAAGTGCCTTGTGGTAGTGGCCTCCGATGATGTGGACGCCGTCATGCGAGCCTTCCGGGCCCACCCGCACGGCAGGCACGCGGCCGTTATTGGTCGCGTCGCCGATGCAACACCGCCCGTCGTCGAATTGCTCACCCGGGCCGGTGGCCGAAGGGTCGTGCAACGCCCCTTTGGAGAGGAATTGCCCAGGATTTGCTGAACCCGGCGCAGCGCCCGCGCGGGCGCTCCCGCCGAAGTGCGCTGTAGTAGGAGTGGCGCCGTGAACGCGAACGCCATGTACACAATCAAAAAGGACCAGCTCGGCGTATTGATCCGCCTGCTCCGCGACGAGGGCTACAACGTCGTCGGTCCCACCGTCCGCGACGGAGCGATCATCTACGACGAGATCGAACAAGTCGACGATCTTCCGCGCGGCTGGACGCAGAAAGCCGACGCCGGCCGCTATCGGCTCGTGCGTCGAAACGACGACAACCTCTTCGGCTACGTCGTCGGCCCCCATTCGTGGAAGAAATACCTCTTCCCCGCACGCATCCGAATGTTCACGTTGAAACGTGACAACTGCGAAGAAGGCGGCAACGGCGACTTCACCCTCGAAGCTGATGACCCCAAGCCGCCCCGCTACGCATTCCTCGGCGCGCGCGCGTGCGAACTCGCCGCCCTCGACATCAACGACCGCGTTTTCGGCGCCGACATGTCCGACCCGCTCTACTCCCTCACCCGGAAAAACGCTTTCATCGTCGCCGTCAACTGCGCCGAACCGGGCGGAACCTGCTTCTGCACCTCGATGAACACCGGACCGAGATGCGTCAGCGGATTCGACCTAGCCCTCACGGAACTCTCGAAAAGCTTCGTCGTCGAAGTCGGATCCGATCGAGGTCAACAGTTTCTCGATCAGTTGGAATACGCCCAGGCCGATGAAAACGCCCGGGATCTTGTCCGCCTGATGATGCAGATGGCCGGCGAGCACATGGGCCGTACGCTCGACACCATCGACCTGCCCGACATCCTGCTCAGTAACCCGGAACACCCGCACTGGAAAGACGTCGAACAACGATGCCTGGCCTGTGCCAACTGCACCCTCGTCTGCCCCACCTGCTTCTGCAGCTCAATCGAAGATTCCACAGACCTGACCGGCGAACGCGCCAAACGCTTTCGCCGCTGGGCGTCCTGTTTCACACTCGAATTCTCCTATCAGACCGGCGGATTCGTCAGGTCCTCTGTCAAGGCCCGCTACCGGCAATGGCTCACCCACAAACTCGCCGGCTGGTACGAACAGTTCGGCACCAGCGGCTGCGTCGGCTGCGGCCGGTGCATCACCTGGTGCCCCGTCGGAATCGACATCACCCGCGAGGCCGCGGCAATCGCCGACGACGTTCGCCGGACGCGCCTGCGCAAGCAAGCGGCCAAGCCGCAGGAGGTGGCGTCATGACAACCGCAGTCGCACACAGACCGCCCATCGTCACGCACCCGGGCAGCCCGTGGGTCCCTACGCTCGCCCGCATCGTGAACCGGCAGAAAGAAACCTCCAACACCACGACCTTCGAGATGGAAATCGTCGACGAAGCGCTGCGATCCCGCTTCGGCTTCCTGCCGGGCCAGTTCAACATGCTCTACGTCTTCGGCGTGGGCGAAGCGGCAATATCCATCAGTTCCGATCCGGAGAACACCGCGACGATCGCGCACACCATCCGACACGTCGGAAGCGTCACGTTCGCCATCAATAACCTTCAGATCGGCGATACCCTCGGTCTCCGCGGCCCGTTCGGGAGCAACTGGCCCCTCGACCAGTGCCGCGGCCGTGACGTCCTGCTCGTAACCGGCGGAATCGGCATCGCCCCCTTGCGCCCGGCGATTTACCAGCTCCTGAAGCACCGCGACGACTACGGCCGGTTGATCCTGCTCTTCGGCACCCGTGCCGAACAGGACATGGTCTTCCGGTCGGAAGTGCAGCAATGGACCGAACGCAAGGACTTCCAGGTCATGACCACGGTCGACTACCCCGACACCGACTGGATCGGCCCCGTGGGCGTCGTCACGGACCTGCTGCGAAGGGTCCGCCTCGACGCGGCCCGTACGTCGGTGTTCGTTTGTGGCCCGCGCGTCATGAACCGCGCCGCGGCCCACTCGTTCCTCTCCCACCACGTGCCCGAAGAACACATCTTCGTATCCCTCGAGCGGAACATGCAGTGCGGCGTCGGCCGCTGCGGACATTGCCAGTATGGGCCGAAGTTCGTCTGCAAGGACGGCCCCATTTTCTCCTACGCCGAAGTACGCGAGTTCTTCGGCAAGGCGGAGGTGTAACGTGCCCACCAAGATCACAACAAAACGCGTGCCGAAACTGGCCGTCTACAAGTTCAGTTCCTGTGACGGATGCCAGCTCTCGATCCTGGACCTCGAAAACGAACTGCTCACGCTTGTCGAAGCCGTCAATGTCGCTTACTTCCTGGAAGCCCGCCGGGCCATCGAGGGAGGCCCCTACGACATCGGCCTGGTCGAAGGTTCCGTCTCGACCCCTGAAGAGGCCGAGCGCATCGTCCAGATCCGAGCCGATTGCCGCTACCTCGTCACCATCGGTGCCTGCGCCACCTCCGGAGGTATCCAGGCGCTGCGAAACTGGGCCGACGTCCGCGAGTTCACTGACGTCGTCTACGCCCATCCGGAGTACATCGACACGCTCGATCTCGCCTCCCCCATCGCAGCACACGTCCTGGTGGACTTCGAACTTCGAGGCTGCCCGGTCAATAAGTACCAGTTGGTCGAGGTCATCACCGCCCTGCTGGCCGGGCGCCGCCCCGAAATCCCGACGTACAGCGTATGCCACGAATGCAAACGGGCTGGCAACGTCTGTGTCATGGTCGCCCAAGGCACCCCGTGCCTCGGCCCGATCACTCAGGCTGGATGCGGAGCGATCTGCCCCTCGTACTGCCGGGGCTGCTACAGTTGCTTTGGCCCGTCGGAATCGGCAAACCCGCAAATCCTGTGTGGCCATTTCGAACGGCAGGGGATTACGCGTCCCGAAATCGTGAGAATGCTTCGGGGGTTCAACGGTTACCTGGAACCGTTCAAACAAGCGAGTGACGAATATGAGCAGCGCGCACGCAACTGAAAAAGGCGAGCGGCTTATCCACGTAAAGAACCTGGCCCGCGTCGAAGGCGAGGGAGCCTTGTTCATCCGGACAAAGGGCGATCAGGTCGAGGAAGCCCGGCTGGACATCTTCGAGCCTCCGCGCTTCTACGAGGCCTTTCTCCGAGGCCGAAGCTACGCCGAAGTGCCCGACATCACCGCCCGCATCTGCGGTATCTGCCCGGTCGCCTACCAGATGAGCTCCTGCCACGCGCTCGAGCACGCATTCGGCGTCCAGGTCGGCGAGCCGTACCGAACGCTCCGACGCCTCCTGTACTGCGGCGAGTGGATCGAATCACACGTGCTCCACATGTTCATGCTGCATCTGCCCGATTTCCTCGGCTACGAAAGCGCCGTCACGCTCGCCGCTGACCACAGGGAGACCGTCGTCAATGCCCTCCAGCTCAAGAAACTCGGCAACGACATCGTCAGCTTCATCGGCGGCCGGGAAGTCCACCCCATCAACATCAAGGTGGGCGGCTTCTACCGCCTGCCCGACAAAGGCCGCGCACGAAGCCTCCTTCAAAGGCTGAAAGACATCCGCCCCTTCGCGGTTGAGGCCGTTCGCTTCGTCGCGGGGCTGGATTACCCCGACTTCCGGCAAAACTACGAATGTGTCGCCCTCCGCCATCCGAACGAGTACCCGTTCAATGAGGGACACATCGTCTCGACCTCCGGCATGGAAATCCCCATCGTCGCCTTCCGAGACCATTTCGAGGAAGTCCACGTACCCCACTCGACCGCCCTGCACGGCCGGTTGAAAGGCGGCCGCCGCTATCTCGTTGGACCCCTGGCACGCATCAATCTCAATTTCGACCACCTGCCCGATTCCGTGAAAGCCGTGGCCGACGAGGTCGGATTCAAAATACCCTGCAACAACAACTTCAAGAGCCTGATTGCACGCGGCCTCGAAACGCTCTTCGCACTCGACCACGCCATCGAAATCCTCGAAAGATACGAACCCAACCACCCGCCGGCTGTGCCGATCCAAGCCAAGGCCGGTGTCGGCCACGGTTGTACCGAGGCACCCCGAGGAATGCTCTACCACCGCTACGAGGTTGATGCTCAAGGCCTTATCAAAGACGCGACCATCGTGCCTCCGACCGCGCAGAACCAGCCGCAGATCGAAGACGACCTGCGCGACTTCTTCCCCAGCCTCTTGGACAAGGCCGAAGAAGAGGCCACCCTCCGTTGCGAGCAGTTGATCCGCAACTACGATCCGTGCATCTCCTGTTCGACCCACTTCCTCAAGCTGAGACTGGAGCGTGAGCCATGACGCAACGAGTCTTGATCATCGGCGCGGGGAACCTCGTGTGCGGCGATGACGCCCTCGGACCGGAAGCCGCTGCGCGCCTCGCCGACGTGCTGGGCGACTCCGTGAGGGCTGAGACCAACGACCGCGTTTTATGGAACGTTGTGGACGGCACAGACCGCCCCGAGCTTCTCGTCCTCGTAGACGCGGCCGCCGCATCGGAGGCACTGCCCGCCGGCCAATGGTGCCGCATCAAGTACCCCGCCGACGCCCATCGCCTGGACGAGCAGGGCTTCCGCGACACGCACAGCCTCAACCTGCGATCCACGCTCGAATTGGCCAAGGGACTCGGCACCCTCCCCGAAAACGTCTGGATCTACGGGATGGCCGGCGCAACATTTGCATGTGGTTCTCCACTCTCGACGTTGGTACAGCAGCGCCTTCCCGCGCTCGTGAGCCGCATCGAGACCGACGTTCGATCCTGGTTGGAATTGGAACTATGCACGAATTCTCCATCGCCCAGTCAATCTGCGACATCGTAACCGACGAGATCAGGCCCCTCGGTTGCCGCCGCGTCACCGAAGTCACCTGCCGGATCGGCGTGATGCGCCAGGTCGTGCCCGATATGCTGACGTCCGCATTCGAAATGGCCGCCGCGCAAACGCCGATGGCTGACGCTACGCTCAACATCGAGAAGGACCCCGTCACCATTACGTGCGATGCGTGCGGCCATCAGACCGTCGGGGACGACCTCGTGCTGACGTGCCCGGCCTGTGGCTCCTCGTCCACTCGATTCGACGGAGGCATGGACATATATGTAACCTCGATCACCGCCATCCAGGAGGAAGCGGATGAAGATAACCGTGCTGCGTGACGTGCAGGAACGAAACAAGGTCGAGGCCGGCGAGATCCAGTCGCTGCTCGATGCTCGACGCGTCTGCTCGATCAACGTCATGGGCGGCGCGGGCTGTGGCAAAACCACCCTGCTGGAGCACCTGATCCCCGCTCTGTCACAAATACACCGTTGCGCCGTACTGGAAGGCGACATCACCACGACCATCGACGCCGAGCGAATTCACCAGCTCGGCGTGCCCGTCATCCAGCTCCAGACCGACGGCTGCTGCCACCTCGACGCCCGACTGGTAATGAACGGCTTGCGCACGCTGCCCCTCGATGAATGCGACTTCGTCTTCATCGAAAACGTCGGCAACCTCGTCTGCCCCGCCGAATTCGACATCGGTGAACACGCCCGCCTCGCCGTGCTCAGCGTCACCGAGGGCCACGACAAGCCGGCCAAGTACCCGCTTCTCTTCACCCGCGCCTCCGCAACCGTGATCACCAAAATCGACCTCATCGAGCACACGAACTTCGATCTGCCGATCGCAGAACGCCAGTTGCGACAAATCAACCCCGAAGCGCCGATCTTCCACTGGTCCAGCCGCCAGGACAAAATCGCCGAACTCGCAGACTGGTGCACGAAAATACGCGCCGGTGTCGGCGCAACAGCGCCGGGCATGAGCGTCTAACGAATCGCGGCGTTCGACCTTGGATGCCACGGGTCCGACTCAGGCGGATTTAACCGTGCCTCCAGGCGTACACACCGGTGACCCTGCCCCTGTCTTGACTTTCACACCTAACTGTCGTCAACATCGTCCTCGGCGTCAGGTCCGGGTAGCGTAACACCGGACGCCGCCGCTGTAGCCGCGCTGGCGACTCGGGTAAGGTTCATCCGCGTGTGCGGTTTGTCCGCAAACATGACAGACTCCGGGTTTCATTCCGAGACGATGGACAACGGCGTCCGGTTGCGCTCGCTGCACCTTCCACAAGCGCAAGGCGTCTCGCTATATGCGTTTGCCAGAGCCGGATCTGTCTACGAGAATCCCAAGATCAGCGGTGTGAGCCACTTCCTCGAGCACCTGCATCTGGCGGTCACTCGCAGATTCCCCACAAGACGCGAGGCGAGCCGTGCACTTGAAAAAGTGTCCGGATGGTCTAACGCGCACACGCGACGGGATGCGATTGCTTTTGGTTTCGACGCCGGCGCCGATTGTCTTGCGGACGCAGCCGGGCTGCTGGTTGAGATTCTCGAGATTCGGGATTACCCCCGCGACATCGTCGAGCAGGAACGGCGGCTTGTCCTCAACGAGATACCGTTTGTCGAGCCCACGACCTTCGACTATGTATACGCGTCCGTCTTGCCCCGCCATCCGCTTCGGTTGTCGCCGGTGGGTACTCGCAGGAGCTTATCGAAGCTGAGCCACGACCAGATCGCCGCATTTGATCGCCGCGCCTTCGCTCCGCATCATCTCGTTATCAGCTTGGCTGGCGAATTCACGCAATCCCGACTATTCCGTTTGCGGAGTGAGATTTCCAAGCTCACGGCGCCCGCCAGCGACCCATTGGACGATCCCCCGTGCCCGGATTTCTCATTGCCAAGGTTTCAACGAACGCGGCCGGGTTCGAAGTACCGTCGTGTGGACATCGGGTTCGTCCTGAACCAGGAACTCACAGAGCAGGACATCGCCGCTCTTAAGTTGCTGGAGCTCGCATTGTCCAGTCCGGCCGCGCCCCTTTTCGAGAAGATCAGGTACGGACCCGGAAGCACGTACCACTGCAGCGTCGAATCGGAACAAATCTGCAGACCCTTCGTATTCTGCATTACGGGGATGCCGCATCGACAAGATCGTGATGGATTCGTTGAAACCGTGCTTCGTGAACTCGACCGGATCCGGCGGGGTGATTCTGTTGAGGACTGGTTTCACATCGTCCGGCAATCCGGCCTGCAGCGCATCCATCACATTCTGACGGGGGAGCGCAGCCTGACGGCCTACTGGATGGGATACGACACGGTAAAACTGACGCCGCACGGAATCGGCGATCCGAACGAGAGTATCCGTGTGCTTCGCGAGCTGACTGCCGCCGATGTCGTTCGCCTTGCGGCAAGGCTGTTCTCGCGGGATCGAATCTTCGTGTTGTTTGATGGAAGTACCCGCCTCCTGGACAAACGCCGCGTCAGGCGAATCGTGGACCGCTGTCTGTGAATAACAGGTCCCCCCGTTTCGACTCGCGCAACGACGATGTTTCTACGAAAGCGATAGCACTTAACGCAACGGCCCGGCCTGCTCACGAAATCTGACGTGGCACCTGGTGCACGTCGAATCGATTCCGTTCACGACGGACTGAACGCGCGCTTCGTCCTCCGCTCGGGCCGCATCCGCCAGCTCGTCCGCCTGATCCGCCAACTGTGCGGAGAGATCGTTGAATTCCTGCCGATTCTCGTCTCTGAGCTCGGCGCCCTCCACCAGCGACGGAAGTTGCCGCGCGGTCTCGCGCAGCTTCGCCGCTATGGACGCTACCTCGGAAAACCGCCGGGCACGCGTCCGGCGGGCGGCACGCTCACGCTCCTCCTCGATCTCCTGAGGCCACACGCGCAGATAGTCCGCCTCGAGTTTGCCCATTAACTCCTTGATCTGTTCGTTGTGAATCGCGTGCTCCACCGTGGGCACCGCCCGCTGCTCCGACTCGGAGCGTGCCTTCGGAGCACATGCCGACAGCGCCGGCAGCACAAGCGCTCCCGCCACTACGAGCGCGGTCACCGGAAACCTCATTGACATACGGCACCTCCGAGTCATTGGGAATTCAGAACGAAAACCGGGTTCGCACGCCGAACGTCACCAGATCGTCGTTGCGATCGTCGCCGCCAGGGCTCGTAACGTACTGAACATCGGGCGTGATGACGAGCCAGTCGGTCACGCTGATGGCATAGTACAGCTCGTAAATGGTCTCCGCATCTGCATTGGGATTCACATAGTGCCGGTAATCCGGCGACTCGACAAGGCTCGCAATCGCGAACCCCAACACGTCTTTCTCCCTTCGCGGAAACAGCCCCTCGTATTGAAAGCCGGTCGACCAGAATCGGTTCACCCGCGCGATGTCACCCCTGCGATATCCGTACCGCAAAAACCAGCCCAGCCCCTGACTGGCCTCAGGACCCTCCCGGTAGAGCACCTGGTCGAAGCTGGCGTATACCGTGTAATCATCGCCCCGAGACCGCTGTTGTGGAGTGCCGTACCGGGAGTCGAACACCGGGCGGACCCGCGGATCATACGACATCCCGATCCGGTAGTTGCCTTTGAGCGGGCCGTTTTTCGACGGAATCGAAACATGAAAGGTGTTCTCGGCCATCACGAAGAAAAGCGCTCGATCGTGAAATGCCGTCGAAAACCCGGGCTTGTAAAGGATTGTCTCCGCATCGCTGACGCTCAGCGTCAGTGTGTACCAAGAGGTCGGCCGATGAAACGCCGCAATGCCCAATCCCGAGAAGGCGATATAGGTGACCAGCGGGTTGTTATCCAGAGCCGCATTCCAGAACTGCTTGTCCTCGCTGTTGGCGAACGCGTTCCGCTCGACGTAGGTCTGAGGATCCAGGTAACCGATGCGGAACGCCCATTTGCCGTTCGGCGTGGCCTGCTCATACCACACGTTGTCAACGTAGAACGTTTGATCGCCCTGAACCGCATCGTCGTTTACCCGCGACAACGCTCCGGTCGTGACGTTAATCCCGAAACCCCATTGTTTGCGCGCATGCAGGTGGAGTAAACCGCCCTCGATAACTCCCATTTTTCCGAGGTCGAAGTCAACCAGAATGTCCACGGTGGCGCTGCTGCGCCCGCTGCCGTTCAACTCGAGTCCGCCATGCATCGCCTTCTGATGGAAGTGAACGAGGAACATGTTGAACGTGAAACCCTGCTCCTTCCAGCGGGAACGGTTGCCGCCCCAGTCCCCGGTGATGTAGGACTCCTCCAGGGAAAAGAGCTTCCACTCCTCATCCGCACCCCCGTTCGCGCCCGTTTCGACAGGTGGCGATTCCTTTACTTCGACTGGCGGCCGGTCCTCGGTGGGCTCCGCCGGCTGGCTCGCTTCCGGCTCATCAGGGAAATCAGAAGACTGCTGTCCGTAGGCCGCCGGAGCGGCCGTCGCCATGAGAATGGCCAGCATCATCGTAGGCCATGAGGCTGTTGACGCATGCATGAATGATCGCTCGCAGTTTGTAGAGCCTTTCCCACACCCGTCGACGGGCGCCACTGCCGGCTTGTCCGCCAGTGCTTTGCACTTTCAACCCGTCATTCGGACAGGTTCCAGGGAATCTTCTTCGCGTCCCTCACCAGAGGGCGCCGCCGGGACCGCGCCGGAACCGACGGCGCTTAGTGTGCGGCAAATGCTGCGGACCGCAACGAATCAGCCGCTGTGTGCGGATCGATGATAATCCGGGTACCACATCGCGTCGCGGACCGTCGACTCGATCTCCTGGTCCTTCAGGAGCCGGCCCACGCCGCTCGCCCGAGCCTCCCGGATCACCGCCGCGGCAATCCTGGCCGAAACCATCCGCAGTTGCGACTGATCCGGATAGATCGAGCCGTTCTCCAGGTCCTCCGCCAGCACGCAGTCGGCCAGTGTATGAGCCGCCGCGAGGAACATCCGATCCGTAACCTCGTGCGCCTCCGAGATCAATGCCCCCAGCCCCACGCCTGGGAAGATGTACACGTTGTTGCCCTGCCCGATCCGGTGAGTGCGACCACCATACTTGACGTCCGGGAAAGGACTGCCTGTTCCCACAATCGCCGCCCCGTCCGTCCACTCGATCGCCTCGGCAGGTGTGCACTCCGCCTTGCTTGTCGGATTGCTGAACGGGAAGACCACCGGCCGTTTCACGTGCCGGTGCATCTCCTTGATGATGTCTTGAGTGAAGGTGCCTGGCTTCGTCGTCGTCCCCAGGAGCACGGTCGGCTTCACTCGTTTGACAACCTCGAGCAGATCGAACTGACCGTCCCCTTCGAACCCGTACTTCTTCATGAGCTCGGGCGTCATCGCGAAATCGCGCTTCTGCATGTCGTGAATCTCGCGCCCGTGATGCACCAGCCCCCCGGTGTCCGCCATGACCTGCGCGGCCGCAATCACATCCTCCGAAACGCCCGCCTCACGCATCGCCGATTGAACCAGCCGTGCGATGCCGACGCCGGCCGCACCCGCACCGGCGTACACGATCCGCTGCTGAGCAAGCGTCTCGTTCTTGAGCCGCAAAGCGGCCAGGATCCCCGCCAAAGCCACCGCCGACGTTCCCTGGATGTCGTCATTAAACGACGGAATGCGCTTGCGATAGCGATCCAGCACCGCAAACGCCGTGTTCTTCAAAAAGTCCTCCCACTGAATGATCGCCCGCGGGAACACCCGCTTCACCGCCTCGACAAACTCCTCAATGAATTCGTCGTACTCCCGGCCCCGCAGCCGACGCGCACGGTGACCCAGGTAAAACCGGTCCTGAAGCAAAGCCGCATTGTCCGTGCCCACGTCCAGACTCACCGGCAGGCAGTGCATCGGATGAATGCCCGCACCTGCGGTGTAAAGCACTAGTTTACCCACCGGGATACCCATGCCGCCGGCCCCCTGGTCGCCCAGCCCGAGGATCCGCTCGTTATCCGTCGCCACGATCAGCCGTACGTCATCCGACGGCGCGTTCCGCAGCACCTCCGCGAATCGGCCCCGGTCGTTCGGCGTCAGCCAGATGCCGTGTGTCTGCCGCACGATGTGGCTGTACTCCTGGCACGCCTGCCCTACCGTCGGCGTGTAGATGATCGGCATCAGTTCCGGCATGTTCTCGACGATGACGCGATAGAACAGAACCTCGTTGCGACCCATCAGAGCCATCAGCCCGATGAATTTCTCCAGGTCGCTCGGCTTGCGCCGGACCTTCTCGAGCTCCAGTTCCACCTGCTCCTCGATCGTCAGCACCCGCTCGGGCAGCAAACCGCGCACACCCAGCCGGTCACGCTCCTCCTCCGTGAAGGCGGGCCCTTTGTTCACGTGGGGGTTGAAAAGACACTTCTGCCCGCGTTCCTCGGTCGATTCGGTTGAGTCCATCGTCACTGATGCCATCTGGCACTCTCCACTACTAGGTGTTCCCAACTCCAGTGTCCGCGCCGGCGGGCGCCGCTCCGACTCAAAGCTCCGCGCCGAGCTTCGCTTCCACGGCATGCAGAACCTGCTCGGTCATCCTCTCGATTGTAAATTCCTCGCGGTCGATCACGAGGTCGTAAAGGTCTATCTGGTCGATCTCGACGCCGAATTCATCCCGGGTGAACGTCCTGCGCTCCTCGTCGATCCGGCGAACCTGTGCGCGCGCCTCAGCCAGATCCAGATCGCCACCCGCCGCCAGTCGCGCCGCCCGGTAAGCCAGCGGCGCAGTCAGCCGCACCGACAGACCCGCCTTCCGCGGAAGGATGAAACCCGCCCCACGACCCAGAACCACCAGCCGCGTACGCGTGCTTATTCCCAACAATACCTCCGATAGCCACCGACCGTAGTCGTTCGGGCACGCCAGCTCGGCCACCCGCTTGGCCACCGCATCCGCCGCCCAGGATTCCAGGCAGCCGGCCAGCCGAGTTCGATACGCTTCGCTGAGTGCGATCAGGTTGATCACCCGCCGATTGATGACCGGCCAGCCCAAAGCTTCACCGACGGCCGCGGCTAATTCCCCCGCCCCCGTCCCGACCTCCCGTGTAATCGCCACGTATGGCCGGACCACGTCCTCAATCGAACAGTCCCGGTAAACCCGCGCCAAGTCAGGATGGGTCTCCTGCTCCCAGCGGGCCAGGTGCGCCTCGACGATGTGCTCGTCCGCATCCGACTTGCTCGTTCCCATGGCAGACATCATCCCGTCGCGTCCAGAGCCTCGGGCAAAACATCCATCCACACGCAATCGGCGTGCCAACAGGCCCCGAAAACCGAATGGAGTAGCCCACCGCACGGCGTTATGGCCCCACCCGCGGATCCCGAACTGCGAATCCGTCACTCGCGACTTACCTGCGACGGGCAACCGGCATGCCAAGCGGCAAGGCAGCCACTGGCAAGGGTGCCACCGGCGGTTTGACCGCCAGTGCAGTTGCGAAAGGGCGACATTGGCGAAGCGTGCCACTGGCGGCGCGTCCGCCAGTGCCGACGAAGCAAAATGATCGACAAGTCATCCGCCCCGCGACTCAAGCCACGCGACGAACGATCGAACCCGAAACCGCTACGGTTGCCGCAGCACGAAAGGACTGGAAGCGGCCGCTTTGGGACGCTCCAGCAGGTTAAGCA
The DNA here is from genome assembly GCA_964574815.1 of uncultured Phycisphaeraceae bacterium. Lineage (GTDB taxonomy): Bacteria > Planctomycetota > Phycisphaerae > UBA1845 > UBA1845 > CAZNPL01. The sequence continues at coordinate 105,112 of CAZNPL010000011.1, read as the reverse complement.
CGTGATCAACTTGGGGCTTTATAACGCGATCACCACCTGGAACATTCTGCATCTCCGCCAGCATGCGCAGATGATCCAGCGCCCGCGAGTCCTTGGACGCCCCCAACCCCAGCACCGAAAGACGAGCCAGAACGCCGGCCAAGTCCTCCCCCTCAAGCGACTTGTACCGCCAGGGCGGCGTCGCCGACCGCCATACCTCCGGATCGGTTCCCGCGATCAGATACGCCAGTGCCTCGTTGCTCCCATCCCGAGGCACCAGCCGCCCAAGCGCCAGAAAAGCCTCGGCCACCGCGCCGAACTCGTCAAACCCAAGTCGGCCACGTGCCCCCTCAATCACACGGACCAGGTCGCCACACGCTCCCGAATCCCCGCAGAACCCCAACGCACGAACAACGTTGCGGCGCGGCCCCACAAAGTCCGGATCGCTCAGCATGAACCGCAATCGGGCCGCCGCCTCCGCACCCGCGCCCTCGACAACATGCGCCGGAAGTCCGCCGACATACCGTTTGCGTATCACACGATCCAGCCACTGCGGAACCGTCTCGCCGCTCCCCCGCCCCATCAACCGCTTATCCAGAAACTCCGGTGGCGACACCTCCCGGATCGCAGCAAAACTGGGCGTTGGCGAGAGAAATGCATTCCGCTCGAACGCATTCACCGCGTTCGTCGCGATCTCGAACGAATGCATCACGTTCCGCGGACACGTATCGCGGTGCGGAAGACCCTGCACATGCCCCCACTCGTGCGCCCACACATCCGGATCGGCGTCCGCCACGATCACCACCGAATTGCCGGTGGCCGCACACCCCAGAATCACCGCCATATCATCTGGGTCGAACACGCCGCACACCCCGACCATCGCGTGCGTGATCTTGAAGTCGTACGGCAGATCGAAAACCGCATCGAGTTGGCCCTCGGTGGTGATGACCGCCGGAGCCACGTCGTAGGTCTCCACAAGGCCGTCACGCTGAAACGTCACGTTCGTTGCCACGTCGGGACACTCGGTCTGCACAGTCTGCAACACGGTGCCCGCCTCCTGAAAAACCGCATCCACATCCCTGTTGCTGAACGGCTGGTCGACATGCCGCGCCACCCTCAGCGCGAAGGTGTACGCGGCGTCCGGGTCTACACCCGGAGGCTCACTGCTGTTCGGATCGTTGTCGCAAAATCCGTCGAAATTCAGCTCGTCGTAATCTGAGCAGCCGTCTCCATCACTGTCGATCGGATCCAGCGGCGTGTCGTTCGGATCAAAAGGATCGCTTCCGGGAATGCTGTTGCGCTCTTGAGTGTCCGGGAACCCGTCCCCGTCACTGTCGAGAGCCGTCGAAGGGCTGTTGCCGTTCGGAGGCGGCGCGGGACACCCAACCAGGCCCACGAGGATAATGCCGAGCGCGAGCGACCCAATCAAACGAAATGTCCCCGACCACCTGCGATCCTGCTTTCTCATCGCCTCCGCCGCTCCTCGCTCAGCTTGGGTTCCTGCCCTCCCACCCCAACCCCATGTCCCCATATTATCGTCACGAACCAAGGGGCAGGCCACCCAGCCGCAGGGACTCCCGGTGCTGGTGCGAGCTGGGCGATTCCGCGCGCCGAAATCGGGTGCCAAGCCCGGTTCGGGCGCCATGGGCGGCTTCGTCATATCCGAGACAGCGCGGAAGGCCCGGAAACCAGCTTCCCCAAATCCACCCTCACCACATCTTAACAAATCAATCGGAGCCGATAAAAAAGGACGGGTGGGGTGTCCCAGCCCACCGCAGTGGGCCGTGTGGTCGCGACACCAATCGCTGCCCGCCTGGGCAGCTCCACCCGTGGGACATGCAGATTGTGGATCGAGACGACACCGGCCCTCGCCGGCGCAGCCCATCCTTCAAGGACTGCTGGGCACACTCCGGGTGCTGGACCCGGGCCGGTAGGGGCTTCGCGAGCTTGCCCGTGCGCATCTCCTTTGCGTCAGTGGCATGGGCAACGGGCGTCTTGCTGCCGGGCAAAGCCCGCCGTGCCTACGGCACCCACCTGAGCATGCTGAACACGCACCCGAGCTGGCAACGAAACCGCAAATCCGGCAAACGCCCCGCCGGCGCACAGCAACCGGCGGAGCGGAGAATTCCTCGATAGGATCACGCCTCCGGCCCGTCGGACCGCAACTCCCAGTGCAGCACCTTGAGGAAGCTGTGCAGAACCTTGTGCTCGCGCTCGGTGGCCTGGATCGACACCGCATCCGGGCCGGCCCGCCCGACAATCACCAGCACGTCACTCGGCGCCAGCATCTCGTACATCAGATCCGCCCGCTCCTCACCGAGCCCGTAGACACGCGATGACCGCTCCCCTTTTGTCATCTTCTCGAATGCATCCTCGCGGTCGATCCAGTTCACCAGCTCGAGAAACGCGCGAATCGAATCAAGCTCGAAATCGGTCCCGCGCACCGCGATGTTCTCGCCCGCCCGCGACACGATCGCCTTCACATAATTCGGCGCCAACAGCTTGTAGAGCATGTCCGCATGCTTGCCGGTCACTTCGAACACGACTTGATCGACCTGACGCTCCGCCTTCGGCGCCTTGGGCGGCTTCGGTGCCTTCGGAGCTTTCGCGGCTTTCGGCGGCTTGGGAGCCTTCACGCGCGCCTCGGGCGCCATGAAAGAATGTTCACCCTTGTCCATCCAGCCCAGCAACGCCAAAAAGCTTGAAAGCACTTCATGCTCGCGCTTGGTGCCCTGGACCGAAACCGCCCCTTCACCCGCTCGCGAAACGATTACTTTGACGTCGTTGGGCGCTAGCATCTTGTACAGATGGTCGGCCCGCTCCTCCCCCAGTTCGTACCTCTCGGAATGACGCTCGCCGTGCGTCATCTTTTCAAAGACGTCATCACGATCGATCCAGTTCAGCAGTTGAAGCCCGGCGTCAAGAACAGAATGCTCGCACTTGGTGCCCTCGACCCGAATGTTCTCCCCCGCCCGCGACACGATGACCTTTACATAATCTGGCGCCAGCAGCTTGTAGAGCCAATCGGCATGCTTCCCGGTGACATCGTATACAACGCTCTTCCGCTCAACGTCGCCGGACTCGACATGCCGTCGCTTCAGCTCGCGCTCGATCTGCCTTTTCTTGACTTCGCCCTCCGCATGTTGACGCTTGCGTTGGATCTCGAGCTGCTTCTGCTTCATCTTGGTTTCGGCTTCCTTGCGGAGTTTCTCGGCCTTCTTCAGCGCCCGTTCGTGAGCGGCTTCGGGAGCATGATGCGGACGGCCCTTCCAGTTCAGCAGCACGAGGAAATCGGACAGAACCTGATGCTCACGATCCGTCGCCTGCACCGAAACAGCCTCATCGCCCGCGCGCGACACGATCACCTTGACGTCGCTCGGCGCCAGCATCTCGTACATCGCATCCGCGCGCTTCGAACCCAACTCGTAGCGTCGCGCTTGCCGCTCTCCCTTCGTCATCCATTCGAACGCGTCATCACGCTCAATCCAGTTGAGCAGCTCCAGCGCCCGCCGCAACACCTCATGCTCCCGATCCGTCCCCGCAATCGCGATGTGCTTCCCGGCACGCGACACGATCACCTTCACGTCGGCCGGAGCCAGAAGCTTGTAAAGCCAGTCCGCGTGCTTCCCGGTGACCTCGTAGACCATCTGCTCGCGCTCGCCGTCGCCGAACGGATAGGCATGCGGCGCAACGTAAACCCCGTGCCCGCCGTGCTCCGGAGCAACATGAAACTCGATCACAGGGGCCTCGATGCGAATCTCCGGGATCTCCACCTCAGGCATCTCGATCTCCGGAACTTCGACCTCCGGAACCCGGAAGTGCGGCACCTCGAAGCGCTCGGCCCACTCCGCCCCGTGCTCCCTCATCTCCTCCAGCTCTTCACGCCACCGCTCAGTGGCCTCGCGCTGCTGCTCGCGCCATTCCCCCATCTCCTCGCGCCAGCGCTCCTGCCACTCCTGCTGCTGCTCCCGCCACTCGTCCATCAACTCCGCCTGACGCTCCCGCCAGTCCTCGCGATGCTCCTGCCACTCCTCCCGCCAGCGCTCCTTGGCGTCACGATACTTCTCGCGCGCTTCCTCATGTGCCTCCGCGGGCTCGAAGAAATCTCGATATCGGCGGGCGGACTGCTCCCGCTCCGCTCGTCGAGCGCGCTCGCCCCGGCGTCCCGCATCACCGCGGTGTAACCCCTCCAGCGTCTCCGAGAGCGCCTGCAACTCGTGCTCCAAGGACTTCAAACGCGCCTCCAGCGCCTCGAGCCGAGCCTGCAGCTCCGCCTCCGCCCGCCGATCGCCGGCCAACTGCGCGACGACGTCCCGCTCCGCGGCCCGTGCTGCCTTCACCCCGTCCGCCAATACCGTCGAACCCAACGACAGAACCAATGCCCCCGCCAGCAGCTTCCTTACACCGCCGGCAGCGCGATTCCCGATCAGCGTATGTATCTCAAACATCATGCCTCTCCTGACTCGTCTGAACGACACGCCTTCCCAACGTGAACCATTGTACAGCACCGTGACTTGTCCCGGCTGCCGTGCGACGCGAACAACCGCCGCTCATCCGAGCGACCAACCCACCGGGCCGCTTTCGAGCAACCATCTATAGGCCTACTACACGTGTCGGAGGCTGTCAACGAGATGTTTGTCGAAAATCGTACGCCCGGGTGGCCCACCTCCTTGGGAGGTGGGACCGCGATTCAAACCCAAACCGCCGCCCAACCGCGCGAGGTGCCCGCCCTTCGCGAATACGTGTTTAGCAAAGGGTGCCGGTTGGCCCAACTCCTCCGGACGTGGACTCGCGATTTGCTCGGCTGCCTTACCCACGCTCGCGTGGGCATGCGACCGGCAAGCGTGTCACAAGCCAACGCCACTTTGCCCCCGAATCGCCCGCCCCGACACCTTTACACAATTGCCCCGCGCGATCTGCCCCCCCGCGAATCAACCCGGCCCCCACCGCCGCCGCTCCCTCAACCGGTCCAGAAATGGCAGCGGATCCTCCGGGTCCACCTCGAAGCCCCGCTCCACCAATGGACCGAGATCGGCGCTGCGAGCCAGAACGACGTCATAGCAGTAAAGCAGCCCGTCACGCCGAACGATGAGCCATACCGCCTCGCCGGCCGGCACCATGTAGATCGCCTTCCGCAAGTGACCGATGTGATGAACCTCGTGCCCGTTCGCCTGCACGATCTCGTCGCCCGCCCGAATCCCCAACTCATGAACCGGCGACGGATCCGCCACGCGATGAACCTTCAACGCCCCCCGAAAACGCGGATCAATCTGAATACCCAGCCAGCCCCGGTCGAACGATTTCCCTTGCTGCAGTTCCGCCGCGATCTCCCGCACCCGATCCTCCGGCACCGCGAATCCCACCCCCGCGTCGTAAAACTCGATGCCCGCCAACTCCCCGGGCCGCTGCGCCATCGGCACACAGATCCCCAGACACCTTCCCGAAAAGTCAACCAGAGGCCCCCCGTAATTCGCCGGCGAAAGCTTCGCATCCGTCTGAATCGCGTACCCCATCATGCGGTTAAGCGCACTTACCACGCCCACGGTCACCGACGGCTCCTCACCCCCGAACCCCCGCCCCAACGCAATCGCCGTCCGCCCGACCTCGATCTCCGAATGTGGAACCCACTCGACCGTCTCCAGACCCGAAGCATCGATCTTCAGCATCGCCAGCTTGCGAACCTTGTCCCGCCCGATCAGCCTCGCAACGAACTGACGCCCGTCCTTCAGCCGCACCGTGATGTGCGCCGGGTCCCGCACAAAGTTGAAACTGCTCGTCAGAATCCAGCCGTCAGAGTCATAAACGATCCCCGTCGTGGGACCGTCCGCCACCAGAAAATCCGACCCCAGCGTCTCGCGAAACACGTTCTCCGGCGGAGGCGTGCCGTCGTCCGTCGGTGGGGCCGCCGGCTCGTCCAGTTGATCCCGAGGTTGCGCCCCGCCGATCGTCTCGACGGAAACCACCCATCGCGACGCCCGCTCGGCCGCCTCCCGAAACAGGTGCTGCCGCGCGCGCAGAACGTCATAGGAGGGACCGTCCGCCCGCGCCGCCCCGACGACGCTCGCGAACACCAGACCGGTCAATACCCAACCAACACGCTGGCCCATCAGTGCTTCGCCTCCAGCTCGAGCGAGAGATTCTTGATGTCGTCGTCCCGGATCACCACGATCTTCACCCGATCGCCCGGCGCTTTCGTACGCATGATCTCTTTGAAAGACTCGATGTCCGTCACGCTGTGACCGTCAATCGAAACGATTAAATCGTCCTTCCTCAGCCCCGCTACCCGAGCCGGCGAACCGCGTTTCACCCGATCCACGTACACCATCTTCTTCTGATAACCCAGCTCGAACAGGTCGATCCCATGGTACACCTCAGGCCGATCCTGCATTTCCTCCAGTGCATGCGTCGAAGGATCCAGCACAGACTCCACGAACGCCGTCACGACCTCCACCGGAAGCGCATAGTTGAGGTTGGTGTGCGTCCGCGTCGAACGCACCACCCGCCCGACCAGTCCGATCCATGCACCGTCCAGATTCACCAGAGGCCCGCCCGGCGCACCCGGATTACTCGTAATCGTATCGATGACTAGCACTTCACCACGGTACGGAAAATCGCGAACCTTGCGCTTCGCGTCGAGCCGTGTGCGCGTGCTGAATACGCCCGCCGTCACGGAGACCCGCTCGGCCCCCTCCGCCACCTTGAACGGGTTGCCCGCGGCCAGAACCCAGTCGCCCGGCCTGAGCACCGTCGAATCGCTCGGCTCCAGATAATCAAACGTGTCCGCCTGAATCCGCTCCTCGGGGATGAGATGACCGCGACGATCGTAACGGGACTGCGGTGTCAGACGCAGCAACGCAAGCTGAAGCTCCCGATCGCTCCCGATCAACTCCGCCCCGTACGTCGTCCCGTCGAAGGTGACCGCCCGAAGATGCTCCGCGTCCAGAAGCAACGAATAAACCGTAACGACCAGCCCGTCGCCCGAAATCAGCACACCGCTACCGTAACCGGCCGAAAGCCCCGCCTTCGCTCCGTACAAACGAACCGTTGCGGGACTCGCCCGATCAATGGCCCGATCGAAACCGCTCCCGAAAACGTTCGGTGCCGTTGACGCAATAAACGCCATCATGACGGATAGGCCAAAACAGCGCATCATTTGCTCACCGTCAGATCCACATATCGCTCCGTGAAGCGCATGCCCGGCGAATCCAGCACCGCCCGATGAGGCCACACCACCCCGCCCGCCTCGCGATAGTCGTCCAGCCGGATCTCCACCTCGAAATCCGTGGCCGCGTCCGTCGCCACCACACGGGCCGGCAGATGCGTATCAACCTCGAACGCCACATGCAGCGCGACGTCCTCGGAAAGCTCCATCTCGACCGCCTCCAGCGGCCGCTCCCTCGTGATATTCCCGTCCGCGTCGATTTCGGTGATGGCGTCCGACCCGGCATGAAACAGTTCCTGCGTCAGAGCCGCGTCCTCCGTAGCGACCGCCAGAAGTCCCCGAACTGCCCGCATGGCACGATAGTAAAGCGATTCGGCATCCGAGGCCGCGTATTCTTCCTCGCCCTCTGTCCAGCGCCCCGTACGAACGTCAAGCGCCAGCCGGCGACTCGCCTCACCTTGCGCATCCAGCTCGACCCGCTCGATAACCGGCCCGCCGTCGTCCCGGAGGCGGTACGTCCAAGATGACCCGTCCGGATCGACCCGCTCCACCGTCCACGTCCACACCTCGGGAACCGCCGCCCCGGCGCCGAAAACCGCCTCACGAAATCCGCGCTGCGCTCGCTCCACCGCCCGGCGGTTCACCTCGCCGTCCACTACGAAATCAGCCCGCATCGGCGGCGTCACGCCCTCCAGCCGCACCACCTTGTGCCGCACGCGCCCGAACGACTCGAAGCTGATCGCCACGGGCCAGTTCTCCGGGTAAGTGCCCAGCAGGCTCAGAAACTGGTTCGCTGACGCGATCTCGCCCCCCCCGAACCGCAGCAGCTTATTGCCCACCCGGACCCCCGCGTTCCACGCCGGTGCGTCCTCATATAAATCGTTGAACACGACGTCCTCGCCTCGATCCACCACGGTCGCCAGCAGCGTCCCATGCTTGGCCAGAAGCCCCGCCCGCAACGAAGGAATGAACCGCTTGATCTGATTGATCGTGATGGCATAACCCAGCCCGACGTTGTACCGCCCCCGCGCATACTTGTGCATCTCGGCCGAGATCCGCCCGTTGATCCCGATCACACGCCCCTCAGAATCGAACAGCGGACCGCCCGAATTGCCCGGGTTGATCGCCGCGTCCGTCTGGATCGCGTCCGTATACACCAGCGTCTCACTCTCCCCCTGGTAACGATGAATCCCGGTCACAATCCCGGTCGTCACCGTCGGCGAATAGTCCTCCGCCAGCGTGAACGGATTGCCCATCGCGATGACCGGGTCACCCCGATCCACCGTGCTCGAATCCCCCAGCGGAGCCGCCTCGAACCGATCCCTGCCCGTTAGCCGGAACATCGCCACGTCGCCCGTGATATCGATGCCCAGCACTTCAAGCGGGTAAAGCTCCCCGTCGTCCAGTCCACCCAGCCCCCGGCGCGACGACAGCATCCCCATCACCACGTGGAAGTTGGTCAGACCATAGCCCGCCTCGTCGATGAGAACGCCGGACCCGCCGCCGCTCTGATCCTCGTCAAAGACAGAGACGATCGTCGGCGCAACCTCCGCAATTACCGCGATGCGCTTCTCCTCCAGTTCCAATGCGCGCTCAATGGCGTCTTCCGAAGGGGCGGCACCGAATAGCGCGACGGCCACCAACCCGCATTGCAGCATCCACGCGCTCATCTAATCTCCACCCTCGCGCGGTTTGATCAGTCGCGCGTCCGCCCAGTCCGCATGATCTGACAAATCCAGCCCATCGGCGTTCCCCACCATCAGCGTCAGCCGCGATACCCCCCGAACATCCACCGCAATCCGCTGCGCCTCGTCCTCCCCGGTCACCACCCCGCTGTCGAACAACTCGCGCCCATCGCCTTCCACGCGAAATCGAACCGTCCCGCGGGGACGCACGGCGTCGTCAATCCCGATCGTCGCCGCAAAAGTCTCGAAACCTCCCCCCAGGTCGTACTCGACTGCGGCATCCGCGCGCATCCCGATCCCCCGTTCGTAAGACCTCCCCCCGAGCGAAATCGTGCGATTTATCACGTTGCGGTCAAACCGGGTCGGCCACGAAGAATGGAGCACCCCCGACGACGCCTCGTTCACCGGAGACAGTGTGCTGAGATACGTAACACGATCGCTGAAAAACGTGACGGAGGCGATTTGCGCCAACGGAATCTCGACCTCACCCTCGAAGGCCGGTGCAAAGACAAACCGGTGCGCATCGGCCTCCACAATCCGCCCCGGAAGCTCCGTGCCGTCCGCCAGCCGAACCAGCGCAGGCACTCGCGTGTCGTGCCCCACGCCGGCTGCGAACACGATCCCGACCAGCCCCTCCCGCTTGAAATCGAACTCCTTGCGATTCAGCCGGATCGTCCCGCCGTCCGCACCCAGCGACACCACCCGTCCCCGTACCAGGCTGACCGCGCCCTCACGCTCGATCAGCAGCACGTCCTTGCCCGGTAGTCGGTCCGCAATTGCCCGATCGAACGCCGCCCGCGCTTCCTCCGCACCGGCCTCCGATCCGAACCAGATCCCCGCAATAAACGAAAGCCCGATCTCCAGATCGTCCCCAACGCTCGTGTCCGCGACAACCGATTCACCCCGGGCGTCAACAATATCCCCGCGCAGCCGCCCTCCAACATCAAGATAAAGTACCGCCCCTTCCGCCTCGCCGTCCGTCGAACGCCGGCCGAATTCAATGCGGGTCAACTCGTCAAGGGGAATGCTCGTCAACTCATCGCACGTGACCGTGATCGCATCCGACGACGCCGCCGAAAACGAACACTGCTGCAAACGCCCGTCGATCCGCTCCACCGTGACGCTCGCAGCGCTCGCCGGAACACACGCCCAAAACGAAATGACCACCATCCAGGTTCGCATGGCCCGTCGGTCAGTCACGGCTGCTTGCCCAACTCCTCATAATACTGCTCGACAAGCTGCCGGTAGCGCGACGGAAAACTGTCACGCAACTGCTGTAGAATACGCTCGCGCTCCGCCGGCGGCATCCCACCCCACGCCTCCCCGGGCCGGGCCTGCCGCCGCGAACGAAGCTGCATGTCCTCCCCGCCGCCGCCCGGAAGCGCCGAGTCTGGCATCGGATTCGACGGCGATTGCCCGCCTCGCGGTGTACCGCCCGAACTGGACCCGCCGCCGCCTCCGCCGCCCGATTGCTCGCGCTGCTCCGCCTCCTCGATCAGTTGATCCAGCAGATCGATCGCACGCTGCTGCCGCTCCTGAACACGCGCCCCTGTATCGAGATGACCCAGCCGCCGCCCCGCAAACGCCATCAGATCGGCCACGTCGCCGATCCGCTCGGGCCGCCGCCGCCGCAACTCCGCCAGAATCTGACGCGCCGAGACGCGAAGCCGCTGACCCGCCTCCGGATATCGCTCCAGCATGCTGTTGAATGCCATAAAGGCCTCATGGTATTGCAGATCCTGCAGCGCCAGGTACCCACGCAAATACGCCGCCTCGGCCGCATGAACCGTGTAAAGATCAACGGCCGTAGGGTCCTTCAGAAACACCTCCAGCCGCTCACGCGCCTCAACAAGCTTCTCCTGCGCCACCAGCGCCTTGATGGCCAGAAACGTCGCGTTGGCCGCCAGATACGGATCCTCTCCATCGGACAGCGCAGTCAGTAATTCATAAGCTCGTTCGAATTGCTCCTCATCGTACGCATCGAGCCCGCTCCGAAACGCCGGAGAAAGAACCGCCAGTGATTCCGCGATGAACGAACCCGGCAATCCCTCCTCATCCCGCTCTTCCCAGATCCGAATGACAAACGCCTTGGCCTCTTCCGCAAACGACTCGCTCTGCCGCACATGCTCGACGAAGGCCTCGACCGTTTCATCCGTCACCGAGCCGCCGACGACACCCGACGAAACCAGCAGGCACCCAAGCGCCCACGGGCCGACCTTCCGCCAGGAGCGCGCCCGCGGGAACGCGCTTGCGAGGATCGATCCGACACTCATAATTCGTCCTCCAGCTCGCGCATCTCCGTGGCGATCTCTGCCGCCTCCCGCTGACGCCGTTCCGCAGCCCGGGTCACCCGTTCAAGCTCCTCGCCGCCCAGCTTCCCCTGCACGTGCTCCTGTTCGATGACGCTGGTCCGGTTCAACACCCGCACCTGCACGGAACGCAGCAACTTTAACTCCGCCGACGTCGGCAGCAGCGGCTGTTCGCTCGGCGCCCCCTGAGGCGGTTGCTGTCCCTGCTGTTGCTGCATCTCGTCCAGTTTCCGTTCGATCGCCTCCACCAGATCCTCCAGCGTCTTCGCGATCTCCTCCTCCAACGTTTGAGTCATGACGCCCACGTCCGGCTCAGCCAGCCGCTCGGCCACCACCCCCATATCAGCGGCGAGCTGATCGAGAATGGCCGGGAACACAACCGTCGTCCCCTCCTCTTCCAAAATGTGAAGCGCCTTCGACGCCTCGCCCGCGAGCGCGTCCTGATCGCTCGAAAGTTCCGCAGCCCTCAGATAATCCGCACGCGTAAACTGCTCCACACCGATCTCGTGCAGTTCCAGCGTGCCCCCGTTGATCTCGAGCTGCTTGGCCAGCATCTCCCGGAACCGGCTCTCCAGATCGCGGAGCAGCTCCTCCTGCTCTTCCTCGCGCAACTGTCGAAGCGCCTCCTCCAACTCCGCCAGAGCATCCTCGAGCTGCTCGACGGCCGCGTCCTGATCCTGGGCCGCCTCCCGCGTGTCCTCCTCGTCGAGGTCCTCGCTGGCATCGTCCATGTGCCCCTGCGCCCGCTGAACCTGATCCTGCCCCGGGGTCTGCTGCTCCTGCGACTGCTGCCCTCCCTGCTGTTGTCCACCCTGTTGCTGCTGGCCGCCTTGCTGTTGCCCCTGTTGCCCTTGCTGTCCCTGCTGACCTTGCTGCCCCTGCTGGCCGCCCTGTTGACCGCTCTGTGATTCGCCCCGCATCTCGTCCAACAGAGACTCGGCCTTCTTGGACAGCTGTTTCTGCCCCTCGGCCAATCGCTCGGGCTCACCTTCCCCTTCGAGCCTTTCCTTCTCCTCCTGCAATCGATGCCGCGCCCGCTTCAGATCCTCGATCGCCGATTCCTGCTTCGACTGCGCCGAACCCTGCTTTCCTTTGTTAAGCTCCGACTGCGCCTCGCCCATCTTCCCCTGCGCAGACTGAAGATGTTCAGCCGCCGACTCGGTCGGACTTTGCTGCTCGCTGCCCTGCTGCTCGCCCGATTGTCCGCTTTGCTGACCCTGCGACGACTCGCCCTGCTGCCCACCGCTCTGCGAACCGGATTCCCCCGACTGTCCCTCGGCCTCTCCCGCTTCCGATTCGGCGCCGAGCGCTTTCACGTCGTCGGCGAGATGCTCGGTCTCCTCCTTCAAATCCCCCTGTTCTTTCCCCAGAGCCTTCTGAGCATCGGCCGAATTCGCCTGCCGCGTCCCCTCGGCCAGTGATTCCTGTTGATGAAGAATATTATCCAAACGCCGAATCGCATCGCCGATCCGCGCCGCTCGCCGCTGCCGGCGCGTCTGACCGGTCGTTTCGTCCCGCAAAGCCCGCTGGCGTTGCGCCAAGTCGCCGACTCGCGCCTTGAGCTCCTCCAAACGGGCGATTTCGCGCTCCCGCTCCTCCTCGTCCCCGTGCTTGACCGTCAACGTCTGCAGCAGCGTCTCGAGATCCGCAAGCAACTCCTCCTGAGTCTCCACCGCCTCATCAAGCCGGCCGCCGTCCCGGAGTTCCCCGAGCAGCGCATCGACCCGCTCGTCAACGCCCAGTTCCCCAGCACGTTCCAGCGCCTCGGCCAGCCGCGCCGCATTCTCAGGCTCGCTGTCGAGCAGTTCATCGCGAAGCCGGAACATCCGATCCTCCAGCCGCGCGATTCGATCGCGAATCATCTCCTGTTTGGCCACCAGAGGATTGACCGTCTCCTCCTGCGCCGGCTCATCGTTCGGCTGACCCGCCGCGGGCCACACCAAAAGCAAGCAAAGCCAGACCCCGCCCGTCATTCGTCCGATCATCGATAACATCATCACCTCCAAAACCGCATCCGGCAGCCCGCCAGATTTCAATCGCCTGCCGTCACTCCTTAATGCAGTGCCACGAGCAACTCGCCCGCCCGTACACGGCCCGCCCCGGAGGGGTAACCGACAATCGTCCAGCGATCGCTGGCAGCCCTGCCCCGGAGGGGCACTTGAGAATAGCCCGGCGATTTATCGCTGGGACCACGCCGCCCTCAAACGAACCAGTCCCGGAGGGACGGCTGAAGAAACCAGCCAAATCAAAGTACAGAACAAGCGAACAGCCAATCGCAAGCACAACCCGCGGCTTCTCACCTGCTCACCTGCTCCAAGCTGCGTGCAAAGCACGCAGCTTACCCGCCTTCCAGCAGCTCGGCCGCCCGCCGCTCGATCTCGTCCCGGGTTTCCTCGTTCAATTCGCCCTGCAGCCGCAGAATCTCACGAAGCATCGTGACGGCCTCCTGGAACCCTTCCCATTTTAGCATGCTGGCCAGGACTCTTCTCATATCGGCCAAAGCCGATGCCACCGCGTCATCCGCCTCCGTCGCACTCTCCGCTGTCCCGTACCGCCCGAATGCCCGTAGCAGATCCGTCGTCTCCGGCAGCGTCCGCCGCGTCAATTCCGTCAACGGCTCGGCCACGCCTTCCCGAAGCCGTGTCTGCACCGACGCCGTATCCAGCCCGTTCACCTCCAGCTCCGATAGAATCTGCTCGAACTGCTGCCGCACCAGATTTACCTGCCCGATGATCTGCCGCTGCCGCCGTTCAAACGTGGCCACAGGCGTCGACAAATCCTTCTGCACCTCGGGTTCATCCATGCGCCGAATCAGCGACAGCAGTTGATTCCGCAAATCCTCCTCCTGCTCGATCGCCCGCTCGAACTCCTGCCGGAACTCCTGCTCCCTGCGCGCCAGCTCAGCCAGCAACTCGTCGGTCGACACTACCCGGTACGTCGCCGTTGACGAACGACCCTCATTCGGCCCCGAAACGTCGTCAAAGTCGCGACCCACGGCGTACAGCGTCAGACGATCTCCGGGAACAAGCCCCAACGGCGACACGGGCCAGTGCAGCTTCGTCTCGAACTGCGTCATCCCCGGCTTGAAGTCCGAAAGCTCGACTAATTCAGGCTCATACCCTTCCCGAGCAACCGTATAAACCATCTCCGCCGCCGACAGCCCGTACGTATCGGAGAAAGTCATCTCGATCGGAAGCAGCGCCTGCGGAGTGACCGCGTCGCTGACGCCCAGCACCCTCAGCCGTACCCGCGGAGCGTCATCCTTCAACACCCGCACCGAAAAACGCGTCGGTCGCTTGTTCGCCAGATTCAGCGCGTCCACAAGCACGAAGTGATAAGTCCTCGTCTCATCCGGTTTGATCACGGTCGACCACCGCGCGCCCTCGCCCTCCGCAGGCTGCACAGTCTCCTGCCCCGCCGCAAGCTCCGCCCGTACCACCGCCTTGTTCAGCGTCACATCGAACTGAATCGTCCCGCCCCGCAGGACCTCGACCGCTCGCTGCGCCGCCGGAAGCGTGTACGGCTCGACCCCCGCATACCCCGGCGGCGTCACGTGAATCGTCGCCTGCTCGACGCTCGGCCGATCGGCCAGCTCGGCGTCGAACCAATCCGTCTCGTCATCCCCGCCTTCCAGCTTGAAACGAAACTCCTCCTGCACCCGCGTGAACGTGTACCGGAAGTCGCGCTCCCCGACGCGCACCATCGATTCGCGCCCTTCCTTTCCCGATTCCTTCACGAACACGATCTCCACGTGCCGCGGCACCTCCCGCTCTGCCGTTGCACGCACCTCCAGATCGTCGCCCCGCGCGCCCGCCAGCACACCGTTGTCAAGGTGCACCACCAGCCGCGTTCGCTTGGGCCACTCCGCGTCGCTCAGCAGCACGTTCCGGTCAAACCACATCCCGATCACTTCCGGCATGACCGCCAGCGCCCCCACCGACGCCGCCATCACCACGATGATCGCCGCCAGCGCCGTCCGCACCCGACGATGATCCAGCACACTCACGAATGGCACGTCAGCCGTCTGCCGAGAGGCCTGCTCCACCACCAGCCTCATCAACTCCGGCGAGTTCGACTCGGCGGGACCGGACTCTCCCGTCGCAAACTGCACCGACGAAACCAGAAGCGACCGAAGTCGCGGATAACGCCGCTCCACCAGCGCCGCCATCTCCCGAGGCCCGAACCGGAACCGCAACGGAAGCCAGACCCTGCGCCAGAAGGCCCACAGCAAGCCGAGGACAATCACCCCCAACATCGCCGCCCGCATGTCCCACCGCAGCCGCAGCCAGTAATCCAACCCCAACTGGATCGCCGCAGCCAGCAGCGCCCCGACCATCAACGCGGCCAGCCCGCGAATCAGCAGATACGAGCGCAGCCGCAAACCCAAACGCCGCAAACGCGAAAGCACGCGCCGCTCAAACTCGCGGTTGACGGTCACAGCAGCCTGACCCATTTCCGAATGCCCCACTCGGTCACCAGAAGACCGACGAGCAGAATCAGCGTCCAATAGTTGTCCCACAACGGAATCGGGCGGGACTTCACCGTCGTCGACTCGCTTCGATCCGGAATCCGCTCCGGTATTTCAGAGACCTCGTCGATTTCGTAATACCCGCCGCCCGGTGAACCCTCCACCAGAAGCCGCAGCGCCTCGCGATCCATCTGCGGGTTCAGTATCTCAATGTCAGGCCGCACCACCTCGACCTGATGGCTCGCCGAAATCGGCTCGACCCCCCCGCCCGCCGGCAGGCTTAACGCGATCTCGTAGATCCCCGTCTGATTGGGCCGGAACCTGCCCTCATACCACCCCGGCTGGTCCGGCGACCGCCTCAGCTCGAACGTCTGCCGCGCCGGCCCCATTCGATAAGAAGCCCGCACCACGTCCAACTCAAGCGGCTCGAACCGCGCGTCATACAACCGCGCCATCACCTCGACAGCGCTGCCCAGTTGAAACGTCGTCCCCTCCGTCAGAATCGTCGCCCGCTTCTTCGCCCCCAGCAGCTTGCCCTCGACCAGATACCTCAGCATCTGAACCCAGAACGAGTTGAACACCTCCTCGCCACGGCTCCGCCATCGCCACGTCCCGTCGAACCCGACGAACGCCGATCGACCGGCCCCGACGAACTGCGTCGCTACCAAAACGTGCCCGCCGTAGCTGTTGCGATGCTGCGGATTGCTGTGACGCATCAGCACCGTCGCCACCGGCTTCTCGCGAAGCACCGGATAGTGCCAGTACACCCCCGGCAGACTCGCCCAGAACGAACCCACCTGCGACGTACGCTCCGGTGGCCGAAGAATCGGATGCGACGCCGTTTCCTGCGGCACCTCCACCGGCCACCCCCGCGTCTGGTAGTGCCCGATCTTGTTCAAAATCAGATCCGCCTCCGGATCCTGCGTCACCGGAAGCAGCCGAACGATCCGATCCACCGCCGGATCCCGCATGAACTGCGGCGTGTACTTCCGCGACGCCGCAAATAGCACGCCGCCGCCGTACTCGGTCACCAGCGACTCCAGCAGACGCGACCACCCCGGCCCAAACTCCGAAGAATCCGCGTCCAGCAGAACGACCGCGTCGTACGCGAACAGTTCATCCGGCGTGGCCGGTAGATGATCGATAATCGTGTTGCCGTCGCGCACCGCGTTCAACGCCGCCGACTGAAGCCAGCAGCTCACGTCGAACGTCGCATCGCGTGTCAGCAGCCGCGACAGATACCGGTACTCCCAGCTCGGACTGCCCGCGATCAACAACACCCGCATCTTGTCGTCGATCACGTTCACCACCGCCTGCTTCGTGTTGTCGTCCGTCACGCTTTCATAGGCGCCAACGGGCACCGCGACCCGGTACGCCGTCGGCCCTAGACGCTCCCGCGTCCAATCGAACGAGATCGGCTCGAGCGACCCGTCACGTTCCACCGCCACAGTCCGCGTCTGGACGGCCGCGCCCGTACCGCCACCCGGCTCCGATTCGTAAAGCTCGACCAGGATCGTCTCCCCGCTCATCCCCTGCGTCGCGATATGAGCCGTGATGGCAAATGGATCCTGTTTGAAAACGTTCTCCGGCGCGACCACCTCGGTCACCCGCACGTTCTGAGGCGGCGCCGCGTCCCCAACCCCCACGACGTGCAGCGGTATCTTCTGATCGTCCACATATCGCGCCAGCACCTCGACCGGATCCCCCTGATTGAAGCCCCCGTCGCTGAACAGCACCACGCCCGCCAGCGGCGCTCCACCCAGCGACTCGGTTGCCCGTCGCAACGCACGCGATGGATTCGTGCCCGACCCCTGCGCCGTAAACGCCACCTCCAGGTCCTCCAGTTCATCGCCCGGGACATCACCTTCCGTTGGCTCACCGTCGCCCCCGGGCCCCATCGCCGTCGCGCGCACGGGCCCCTGCTCAACGGACCCCCGCAGCGTCGCAACAAGCTCCGGCGCGTCGCTGAACGCATAAACCTTGACGCGGTTCCGATCGGCCAGCTCCCGAAGAAACGCCTGATTGCCCCGCCCCATCAGATGAGCCACGATGTCCGCCCGCCGAACCGGAAACGACTCCTCCGGCCCCAAAACCGCTGCAACTCGCTCTGCCTGCTCCTCGACCCGATACTGGTCCCGCAGGTCCATGCTCGACGAATCATCAACCAACACGATGCAATACGAATCGATCCAACGATGCAGATACGTCGCCAGCACAGGCTGAAGCCAGACCGCCGCCAACGCCACCACCACCGTGCAACGAATCAGCGCCAGCAAAGTCCGCGTCCGGACCGACGCCCCGCGCCGGCCCTCATGCCGGTACATCCACACAACCAGCCAGCACACCGCGACCAGCGTCCCCAGCGCCAGCACGGCCGCCCAACCCTCCGGCAAAGCCGCGAACTCGAACCGTCGCTCAATCTCGGTCCGATTCGCTTGCCCTAGAATGTCTCCGAACGCGTATCCGATCATCCACCTTCACGCCGGCCTCATGCCCGCCGGCCGAACCACCAGCCCAGAAACTGCTCGCCCATCAAAATCACCAGCGCCCCGGCCAGCACCACCTTCCACAGCTCCCGCCGCGTCTCCTCGCCCGCCTCCGCCAGCGAGTCCAGACCGGCCACGTAGCTGAAGTCCATCCCCGGCATCGCCTGGCGCAGGTCGGCCTCCGTCGCCGCCGTCAAATCGCTTTCCGAAGGGTCCAGGTTCACCGCTACGGCCCGAACCTCCTGCTCCCCCGACGTCGTGGTCAAAACAAACTGATAAACGCCCGCCGCGTCTGTCTGCTCCCAGCGCAGCCGAAACCCGAGCCCCTCCTCGTCCGGAACCGCCGTCACATCGACCTCCGCCTCCGCCGGGTATCCCGGAGTCCTCACCTGCGCTGCCGCTTCGTAAAGCGCCGGATCGATCGACAGCTCGATCGGCGACCCCACAAGCTGATCCGTTGCCCGCCCCGCACCCCGGGCAAGATGCTGCGTCAACTCCAGCATGCTCACCACGTAGCTCGGATCCTTCGCCCAGTCGTTCCATGCCAGATCGCAGGAAGACGTTACCAGCACGACGCGCCCCTCACCAAAGCTGCGCTCCACAACCGCCGGCGTCCCGTCCTCATCGTTGTACCGTGCAACCACCCGCGCCCGGCCCGACCCGCCCCCCATCTCCCCGTCGTCTGCGTCCATCCCGCCCACGGTGCAATCAAAATACCTTTCAAACAAAACGTTCTGAACGAACGGATTGTCGGCACCCGCATAAACACGAACCAGCGGATGCAACGCATCCTCCACCACCAGGCGCACGCCCGGTGGCGGTGCCGTCCGCCGCTCCTCCAACCGCGCCGGCAACAACCCCCGCCCCTCCGCATAAAGCGTCGCGTTGTACAGTTCCGGATCGACCTGGTCCCCCAGAAAAACCGCCAGCCCACCCCCGTCGTTCACAAATCGCATCAACGCCTCCGCCGCCGGGGCGCTCACGCGATAAACGTTCGCCACCATCACGACGTCAAACGGCTCGAGGTTGATCTCCTCCAGCTCAATCTCATCAATCACCGTCACGTCATTCCCGCTGAACACCTCCCCGGGAGGCCGAATCGCCGTCTTCAACAGCTCCACCTCATCCCGATATGCATCCGCCGACGGCTCGCCGTTCACGATCAGAATCCGCAACGCCTCCACCGCACGAACAACCAGCGTCCGCGAATCGTCAACGGGCAGCGCATCTTCCGGCGTCGACACCCGAACCCAATGCCACCCGGGCCTGATCATCGTTACCGGCACCGTCACATCCGTGGAGTCACGCGGTGGCACTTCCGGAACCGTCAAAGTGGCCTGTGCAACCGGCCCGACCGATGCCTCCAGGTCGGCCGACACCGTCTGCTCGGAGAAATTCGAAATGCCTGCGCTTACGCTCGCATTCACCCCAGTCACGAACTGCGCCCGCCGTGATTCCAGCGACGTGACCGCCACGTTCGACGCGTCGTCAACGCCCACGTCCACCAGCGCGAGGTTCAGCCCCCGATCCTCGTTCGCCCACTCCGCCAATGACTTCGCAAGACCCGCTCCGCCCTCCTTGCCCGACGCCGCCCCCTGCTTCAGATCCACCCAGCCGGTCCGCTGAAAATCACTCACCACGTAAACCGTTGCGCTCAACGTCTGCGGCTGCTCATCCAGCAGGCGGCGAACCCCCTCGAACATCTCCTCCACCGACAGCGCATATTGCGACGGCGCCAACGCCTCCACCCGCGCAAGTAGCTCCTCCGTCTGCCGTTCATCAAGAAAAACCCCCGCCGCCACCGGCTGCTCGGGCCGCGAGGTACGCACCACCGTCACAACATCGTTCGGAGACTGCTCACGAAGCAGCTCGACCAGCCGCACCACCGCCTGCTTCGCACGATCGAACGACGTCTCATCCCCCCGCCGATAACCCATGCTGAACGAGTCATCCACGACGAAAACACGCTCGGTCCGATCCGAACCCGCAAGCAGCGCCGCCAAACCCTCAGGCCGGAAAAAAGGCCGAGCCAGCAGCAGCCCCACCAGCAACACCGCCAGACACCGCATCGCCAGCAGAATCAGCTCCTCCAGCCGAACGCGACGCCGATTCCGCCGCTCCGCCTGCAAGAGAAACTCGATCGCCGCCCAGCGAATCCGCCGAAAACGCCGCCGCGCCAACAGATGGATCAGAATGGGCAGACCGATCGCGGCCGCGCCGGCGTAAAACAAGCCCGGCCAGACAAAGGCCCCTAACATCGCCGCTGCGATCATCCGTCCGCTGCCCCTTCGATCGAAGTGCGCCCCACGTTGAATTCCCTATGCCGACGACCGGCGGCGCCGCGCCCGCTGAGCCAGCACCCGCGTCAGCGCGACGTCCAACGGGTCGGCCGTGCTCAGCAGCGAATAGTCGATCCCTTGATCCACGCACACCCCGCGCACGCGCGCAATGAATGACTGCACCGCCTCCAGATACCCGCTCCGAAGAGACTGCGGATCCGTCAAAACCTCAACGTCCGCCGCTTCCATCCCCTCGAACAGCGTCTGATCCGTGAACGGAAACTCCAGCTCGTCATGATCCAGCACGTGAAGCACGATCACGTCGTGATGCCCGAACCGAAACCGCTGCAACCCGTTCACGATATCATCGAAGTCCGCCAGCAGATCCGAAATCAATACGATCAGCCCCCGCCGCGGAAACCG
This sequence comes from uncultured Phycisphaeraceae bacterium, assembly GCA_964574815.1. Lineage (GTDB taxonomy): Bacteria > Planctomycetota > Phycisphaerae > UBA1845 > UBA1845 > CAZNPL01. Next base: position 84,321 of record CAZNPL010000011.1, on the reverse strand, counting down.
CTCCACCAGACGCGAAAACAACGTCTTCACGTCCGTCGTATCCGCCGGCGTCGTCTCCTCCAAAATACCGATGAACTCCGTTAGAGCGGCCCGCGTCGTCGACACCGGCATCTGCCGGCGAATCGCATGATCGAACAACGTCAGCCCCACGCCGTCCTGCTGACTCAAAAGCAAGAACCCCAGACACGCCGCCACCGTCGAGCCGTACTCCCACTTCGTCATCCGGTCGCTGTGCTCGTGCTCCGGATACGCCATCGACCCCGAGCAGTCCAGCAGTATGTGCGTCCGCAGATTCGTCTCGACCTCGTACTCCTTGAGCACCAGCCGATCCGTCTTCGCGTACGCACGCCAGTCCAGGTGACGCACGTCGTCCCCCGGCACGTAAGGCCGGTAGTCCGCAAACTCGACGCTGAACCCCTTGTAGGGGCTCTTGTGCATCCCGCTGAGAAAACCCTCCACGACGCGCCGGGCGCGCAGCTCCAGACGGGAAATCCTCGACAGAACCTCAGGACGAAAGAAGCTTCTGGAATCGCTCATCCCGCGTTACCTCGTTCTCGTTTGGACGCACGCAATCCAGAATCTCCGAAATGATCCGATCCGGCGTATAACCTTCCGCCTCCGCAGAATAGTTTGTAATGATCCGATGACGCAGCACCGGCCGGAGTAGATCCCGAACGTCGTCGGTCGCCAGGTGGTAACGTCCCCGCAACGCCGCCAGCGCCTTGCCGCCCAGAATCAACGCCTGAACCGCACGCGGACCGGCCCCCCACGTCAATATCCGCCGCACAAACTCCGGCGCACCCTCCTCCGCAGGCCGCGTGCACCGCACCAGGTCCAGCGCATGCCGGATCACATCCGGCGCCGCCGGAATCCGGCGAACCAGCCGCTGAAAGCCCAGGATCTCCGGCCCGTCAAAGATTTGCTCCACCGTCGCGACCCGATCCGCCGTCGTCCGCTCCGCGATCTCGTATTCCTGCTCGTACGATGGATAGTTGACGAACACCTTGAACAGAAACCGATCCTGCTGCGCCTCCGGAAGCGGATACGTCCCCTCCTGCTCGATCGGGTTCTGCGTCGCCAGCACGAAGAACGGCTGCTCCAGCACGTGCCGTTCATTACCCACCGTCACCTGCCGCTCCTGCATCGCCTCCAGCAGTGCCGCCTGAGTCTTCGGCGGCGTCCGATTGATCTCGTCCGCCAGAATCACGTTCGCAAAGATCGGCCCGCGAATGAACTTCATAATCCGATTCCCGGTCGCCTTGTCCTCCTGGATCACGTCGGTCCCCGTAATGTCCGAAGGCATCAGGTCCGGCGTGAATTGAATGCGATTGAACGAGAGCCGCACACACCGCGCCAGCGTCGAAATCATCAGCGTCTTCGCAAGCCCCGGCACTCCCTCGAGGATCACGTGCCCGTTGGACAGAATCGAAACCAGAAGCTGGTCCACGACCTCTTCCTGCCCGACGATGATGCGCGCCAACTCCGTCTTGATCCGCGCATAACCGCCCGTGAGCTTCTCGACCGCTTCCTTGTCCGTCGTCTCCAGCGGCGCTTCGGTCGCTGCCATCTGTTGTTCGTTCATATGCGCTCCACGTTCAAGTCCGGATCAGCCCGTCCCGCGCCGGCTGCACAAACCCTTGCTTCAGTAAAACTCATCGCTGCATGATCGGCAACTGGTTGAACGGCAACTGAAGTACGATCAACGCGATCGAAGTCGAATAAACCTCGCCCACGCGCTGGTCAGGCCACGCCCCGTCCTCGCGCTGCATCCGCAACAACTGATCGCGGATCTTCGGAAAGTACTCGTCCCACTCCTCTTCGCCCGCCAGATACATGGCCTGACTCAGATAGAGATGCGCATAATACCAGTGCCCGCCATGATACGGATTGACGGAAATAGCCGTCTTGGCGTACTCCAACGCCCGCCACGCATCCGGATTGTCATACTGCCCCGCGTTGAACCAGCAGCACACCGCCGCCGCCGTAATCGGCGCCCGCGACGGACCCGGTTGATTGGCCCGATACGCAATCCCTCCGTCACTGTTCTGCGAAATCTTCAGGTAAGCCATCGAATCATCGATGACCTGCTTCGGAACCGCCAGCCCCGCGTTCCGGCACGACCGCAGCGCCTGAACCTGCGTGATCGTCACCGACCCTTCGTCCCCCCCCGAATGCGGCGTATAGATCCATCCCCCCAGCCGGCTCTGTGCCCGGGCCGTCAGATCGATCCCATTGTTGAGAACCTGCTCGATTTCCCCCTGCCGCCGGGGATCCTCCTCCATGCCGTACAACTGCCCCAAATACAGCATCGTGAACCCGTGGCCGTACATCGGCCGCGAATCCCCCGCCCCCCGCGTAATCAACCCGCTGCTGGTCGTCGAGTTCAGAAGATAGCGGGTCGTCCGATCGATGTTGCGGGCGTAACGCCCCTGCGTCGTCGTGTTCCCGTCCATCAGCATCGCCACACCGGCCAACGCACTCATCGCCACCGGGTAACGCCCGTAGTGCCCCTGATTCCGCCACGCGCCATCCCGCCCCTGCGTCCGCTCCAGATACTTAAGCCCCTTGTCGATCGCTTCCCGCACCTCCGGCGTCACGTGTTTGGGCAACGGATCCTCCCCGCGAACCGATCCCGCGCACATCAGCACGCCGGCCACCCCCGTCACAAACGTCGCCAGACGATTAGGCATACCCATCCTGCTTCTCACTCACTTCCCGAACTTCGGGTGCCACGAGTCAGCCTAACGCGGACCTGCCCGCGGCACGGTACGTTGCGCGTCTCACGCCCGCTAAGATCCGGACCCGATCCGCGGATAACCTGCCCCGGAGGGGCAACTGAGAATAGCCCAGCGATTTAGGGCCTGTCGATTTAATCGGCCTCGATCAAATCAACACCCCTTCGATCGCTTGGCGCACACCCCAAACCCAGGGTTCGGGGACACGAAAGTCGCAATCCGTGCATGCGATCGAGAATAAATCGACAAGCCCTTTATCGCTGGGACCATGTCGCCCCTCAAACGAACCAGTCCCGGAGGGACGCCTGAACAAACGAGAAAAATCAAACGACACAACAACTCAACAGCCAACCGCAGCCAACCGCAGCCACAACCCACCGCATATCATCACCTGCTCCCATGCTCCAAGCTGTGTCAATTCACTCCGCTGTCCGAACGCGACGCCGCCCGAGTCCGGAACACCACGATCCCCTCACGCGCCTGAAGCACCAATCGCTCGGGCCACACCTCCATGTCACCCACCAGCCGATTACCCCCGCGTATGCCCGTCCAGTCAATCGGACGCCCCACGTCCCGACCCGTCCTCTTATCGATCAGCCTGATCTGCTGACCATCGACGCTGCCCCGCCGCGAGCCGTCCTCTGCCTGGTCCACCGCCGTCGTCACCAGCGGAATCACGCCCTCCGCCAGTCGCAGATGCGACCGATTCATCAACGCCAGCAGCTCCCGCGACCAGAGTTTCTTGCCGCTCGACAGGTCCATTCCCGTCAGCGTCCAGCGATCACCCTGCCGGGTCTCCTCATACCCGGCCAGCACCAGGAACTCTTCCTCCACCGCTCCGAACACCGCCCCACCCGGCATCTCGACGATCCGCTCGGAAAACAGAACTTCCCCTGTACGGGCATCCACCACCTTATGGTCGCCCCCCCGCGTTGCGATCACCAGCCGCCCCTTCGTCAACTCGAACAGAGCCGCCGCTCCCTCGACCAGATCCAACGACCACACCCGATCGCCGGTTCGCACATCGTAAGCGATCACGCCGCCCCGCGACGGACCGCACAAAACCCCTTCGCTGTAAGCAACCGGAACCAGCGCCGGGGCCGCCTCCGCGCTCGGCTGCTGAAATCGATTGCTGCTCAGCCGAGACCCGTTCTGCAGCCCAAAGACCTCGATCTCCCCGAGATTTGCGTCCGCCGTCAACACGACCCCGTCGCGAACGTGCACGAACGCTGCCTCCCGCTCCAATTGCCGCTCCCATTCCATCCCCCCGTCACGCACGCGAAGCACGCTCAAAGTCCCGGGCGACAGAACACACGCCAGCCGCCCGTCCCCCACGTCCATCGTCTGCTCCCGGACTACCGGGTCACGCAACAAAGCCGCACTCCCAATGGGCCGGGCCCACAATCGCTTGCCCGAGATCACACCCACCGCGTGCAAACCTTCCGGCCCGTTCATAATCGCGGTCTGGCCATCCAACGCTGCCCAACGGCTGCCGCCCCCAACAAGTGTCCCCTCACTTTCCCCCAACTCCGGTTCGAGGCTGAAGTTCCGCGTCAACAGTTGCGTCTCCCATTCCAACACACCCGTGTCCAGGTCGTAGGAACGTAGCGTGCGCGGAGCAATGAACACGAGCTGCCGGCCCGCCGTCGCCTCCGTTCGTTCGGGACGCGTGTGAACCAGGCGTGCGTAACTCGGTAAATCGGCCGCGGGCCATTCCTCCACGCCCTCTGCGCCGATCTCAAACATCCCGACATCCAACGCGGCGGCGTGCTCACCGGCGAGCGACTGATCGATTCGCGCCGCCCGCGCCTGCAACTGTGCCCGAACCGGCTCCCCGTCGACCACAACCTCCCCATCCTCCACAGACAGCCGCTCAATCAGCTCCGCCGCGGATTTGAACAGCCCCTGATCCGGCGACACGTACAAGTCGACCAACGCCAGCCCCGCCGCCGCCGTCTCCCGCCGATCCGTACCCCGCCGCAACGACTCCGCAAAATACTGCTCCGCCGGCTCATATCGCCCGCGGTCAAGCTCATGCCGCCCCAGCGTGTTCAACGCTCGCTGGTGCATCCCCGCAAGCGGACCGCTGCCGGCCAGCCGCTCGAGCGCTGCAATGCCCTCCAGACGCGTACTGCGGCGATCCAGCTTCTCCACCGCGTCGCTCAAAATGACCCCCGCCTCTTCCACAAGCTGCTCAATCTCAAGCGGCGCGAGTTCCGGCTCGATCCGCGCCAACGTGTCGGAAATCAGCATCCGCGCCGGGCGACGAACGCCATCCTTCATGACCATCTCATCGCCCAGAGGCTCCACCGCCAGCCGCCACAGCGTGCGATACGACTCCGCATAACGCCCAAGCTGCCGCAGCTTGTCCCCCAGTGCCAGCCGGGCCGCCACCATGTCCCGCTCGTCCTGACTGACACTGACCGCTTTCTCGAGATAGGCGATCGAATCACCACCCGCCGTCTCCGGCGCCGCCGCCAACTGCATCAGCGCCCGAACACGCAAGTGCGAGACATGTGCCAATTGCAGCGCCCGGTCCTGGGCGTCGGTGATCTCCACCCCCCCCAACGCATCCAGCGCCCGCTGAGGCCGGTCCTCCAGCAGTTCGATGAAAGCCAGCCTGATCGCAATACGAGGATCGGCAGGATTCGCCCGGTGAGCTGCAAGGGTCGCCTCATACGAATCGCGATCCGGGAAAGCCCGAACTTCGTTCGGATCCAGACTGACCATCGACCCCGCAATGCACAACAGGTTGCCCAACCGCGGCTGATCGTAGGGCAAATCATACGCATTGCTGTACTCCCCGGTCCCGGCGTCCATGGCGATCAGCGAATCTCCCGCCGGCAGATAGATCGTCTCGCCGCACAGAACCGCGCGGCCCGTCGCGGGCGGCACATTCACGCTCCACACATAAGACCCGTCCCGTAACGACACCGCCCCCATAACCTCACCGCCAAGCCACACACGACCGCCCTCCGCAGCGATGATGTACTGGTGCTTCGATCGCGGTAGCCGCCATGCCAGCTCCCCCGTCACCCGATCAAGCGCCAGAAGGCTGTCCTCGTCCGTCGGGGCCAGCAGCGCAAGCCGGCCGGCCAGAACCGGCGGCCCGCTCAGCCAGTGTCGCGGTACGCGAGGCTGTGGGATCCCCCTTTGACGGTGCTGCGGGGGCGGAGAACTGCTCGCATATCGATGCGCCCACACCACCTGCTGCGTTCGCATGTCCACCGCGAAGAAGAGGCCGAACCCGGTCGGCACGTACAGAAAACCGTCCGACGCCGCCGGAAACAACGCAACGATCGGATTGACCTCTCGACCGGCGAGCGTGCACAGGGGGATACGGTGCGACAACGCCCCGCCGTTGATCTCGAACGCCCCGATGTACAGATCGCCGGAGTCCGCGAACGGAACCCACGCCAGCTCTTCGTAAACTACACCCGGCGCAAGAAACGCCGCGTCTCGCAGCCGCTCGTCCGGATCCGAACGCCGCCCGCGCTCCCACCGCAACGCGCCCGTCCGCGCGTCATACGCCACCAGACGATTCGCCGTCTCCACCCATGAGTCGGATCGCGGCCGCCTTCGGCGCTGCACGACCGCCACCCCGTCCCTGTCAAACGTCGGCCCGCGATCACCGCGCTCCACGCTCAGCACCACCCCCCCACCGACCGAAAGCGAATGGCCGATGTAGTCCACCAGCACGGCCCCTTCACTTCCAAGCCCCAGCGACTCGTCTGTCCGCACACGCTCCGAAATTCCTTGCACCGGCGATGGCGACTTCCACAAAACCGCGAAGCTCTGAAGATCCAGCGCCATGCACTCCCGGCCGGCCTTCACGTACAGCCGCCCGTCCGATGCCACCGGCTGCATCGTCGGCAGGGAATACGTGCCCACCCCCTCCAACTCCGGCCAGACCCCGGGAATCAACGACGGAATCTCGCGCCGCCACGGTAGCTTCTCGGCGAATGAAGGAACCACCGCGTCCATCACGCCCGTGCATGCGCCGCCTCCCATCGGCCCCGACCATTCGCGCAGTGGATCTGACCCTGCCCCGACAGCGCCGCCTTCATCGACCAGCGCTTCAACCGCGGCCACCGCCCGCTCGAGCCATTCCTCCGATCCCCCCATCGTCTCCACTTGGTCGAGTGCGGAACGCGCCGCGTCACCATCACCCATCAACCCCAACGCCGCTGATTTCTTGAGATGCAGACGCATCGCCACCGACCCGCCCTCGGGACGCAACGCTAGGAACTCTTCGATCAACGCAAGGGCCCGCGACGGACGGCCGACATCCAGCAGCCACGAAGACACGAAATCCACCGCTTCGCCGCCGTAACGCGTCATCGAATAACGCTTGCAGACTGTCCACGCCGCATCAACGTCCATCTCCCGGCGCGCCCGCTCCATCAGACCCTTGGCGCGCCCATCGTAAAGCACCCGGTACGCCGATAGGCCCGCTTCGGGCAGGGACGCCAGACGACCAAGGGCGTAACGCCGCGGTGACTCGTAAAGGATCGTCTCTCGAACCGGCGCGGATCGCGCCACGCCATCGAACGCCCCCGCCTCATCCGCCGACGCCGGAAGCAACCCGGCAGGCGCGTCAATCACGCGCTGCAGCGAGTCGATCGCCAGTTTCCAGTCCTCCCGTGAAACCGCGTCCTCCGCCGTCCGCAAAAGGTGTTGAACGCTGGCCGAGGTTTCCAGCTCCGGTCCTTGCAATAGGTCTTGGCCGCGGACTGGTTGGCTCGACGAAACCGCTGTCAAAAGCCAAGGAAATAAAAATAAACTGAAACTGCACGAAATGCGGCCCGGCGTCGCTTCCGAAATGGATTGCCGGTGGGCGTTCAAAAAACTGCACATTCGTAGATCTCGGATCGGCCCGCGAATCGCGCTCGGAAGCACGGACTACGCCGCCCGCCATCGTCCGGGCGACGGCGGTGCACAGGTACAAAAGCAGTCCGTCGGATCATAGCGGTCGGCTACGCGCCGAACCAGCCGGCTCACCCGACCTCAATCCATGTTACACACCGGCGACACACCCCGATTCATCGGCACCGCACCCACCTCGAATCCGGTCCGTGACAGTTCGGGCAGCCCGTCTGCCATGAACCGAGCGGCAACCGTCAGGGAGCACTTGCCTCACCGTACGATCAGGCACCACACAATGCCCCAACCGCCGCCAGAACACGAAAGTTCGCACGCCCCGTTCTTGCCACGCCCCCGCTCGCGAGCCTACCGTAGGGTGCATCTCGATGCACCGGCTAGCTTGCCGATGGCCGACCTCCTCCACTCCATCCCATCATCCCTGCCTTCTGGCCCTCGTACCGGAGCCTGCCCGCAACAGGCGGGGGCCTTTGTCGCCGCGCCACCGAGGTCCTATAATAACTGCCTTAAACGAGCGCAGTGATCTGTTCTAACTTTTGCAGGCAATCCCCGAACACCCCCCGTGTTCTTTAGGTGGAAACATGAAGCGCACCCGAGGTGCGCGCCGCCGGAGAACACGACGGATGAACAGACATGCCCACCCGAGCCAACCAGGCTCCCGAGCGAACGCGCTGCCCGCGCCTCGTCTGCGCCGATCTTCGAAACCTGCGGATCAGATTACCAAACGAACCCAAATCCATTGCTGTGGGCACGCTGCCCATCAACTCAAATCGCCCTGTTCCCGGCTCACCCCTTCGTGCCTCCGTACTACTAATATCGAGGTTCTTCTCCTGGCGCGAAGATCTTCATCACCGCGCGCACCTAACTTGCGTGGTGTCAGCGACTTGCATTCCGCAAGAAACCCTTCCTTCGTCCCTCCGTCCCTTTGTCCCTTCGTCACCTCTGTCCCTCGCTTTGGTCGAGGCCAAAGGCCGCGCCGCGCCCTCGTGCCTTCCGACCCCACGACCCACAAGGAACCTGGTTTGGAAACCAAACCGACCACAATCATCGCAAGACCCCGGCGATTCGCCACAATGCCCTGCGCCCGAACACATCCTCCCTCGCCGGGGTCCCTCCGCCACGCTGGACTTACCCGGTCCGTCTGCTATAGTTACGCCCGCCGTAGACGGCTTGGCTGCCCGGCGCGGAGGCAGCGGCCGACCGGAGTGGCCGCCGGAGGTCTCGGCAGCCGGTTGTTCGCAGTGGTCGATCACCAACGGGTTCATGACGAGCAACTGACACACGGCAAACCTGTCCATAGCGATCAAGTCCCACCAGCGGCCAGCCGCACGGGGGCGGATCGCCGACCCGAAGGAAGTCCAGAGAGGAGATTAACATTGTCCGCATCGAGATTTTCAACGTTCGGCTGGTTGGGCTTGATTGCATTGGTGGTATTGATCTTCTCAGGCAGTTCCGCCCTGGCGCAGCCTGCCTCGCCGACAGGCGGCGACATGCAGGAAGCGCCCGAAATCGTCATCCCCGCAATCTGGTGGATCGCACCCGTCGGAAGTCTCATCGCCCTGGTCTTCGCCTGGATCTTCTACACCCAGATGATGAAGGCCGGTGAGGGCGACCAGGAAATGATCGAGGTCGCCTCCTTCGTGCGCGAAGGGGCATACGCCTACCTGAAGCGCCAGTATGCAGTTGTGGCGGTCTTCTTTGTGGTCGTCTCCATACTGCTGTTCATCATGGCCTTTGTATTCAACGCCCAGCACCAGATCGTTTTCCTGGCTTTCTTGACCGGCGGCTTCTTCAGCGGCTTGTGCGGCTTCCTCGGCATGAAAACCGCCACCAACGCGGCGCACCGCACCACCGCCGGCGCCCGCGACTCACTCAACCGCGGCTTGGTCGTAGCGTTCCGGGCCGGTGCCGTCATGGGACTCGTCGTCGTCGGATTCGGCCTGCTTGATATCACCGGCTGGTTCCTTCTCCTCACCTGGCTCTTCCCCTGGATCAGCGACAACATGGGGTGGGAGTACCACATGAGTCTCGCCGAGGTCACCGTCGTCATGCTCACGTTCGGAATGGGTGCCAGCTCGCAGGCGTTGTTCGCCCGCGTCGGCGGCGGAATCTACACCAAGGCCGCCGACGTCGGCGCAGACCTCGTGGGCAAAGTGGAGGCCGGCATCCCTGAAGATGACGCCCGAAACCCGGCCACGATCGCAGACAACGTCGGCGACAACGTCGGCGACGTCGCAGGCATGGGAGCCGACCTCTACGAGAGCTACTGCGGCTCCATCCTCGCCACCGCAGCACTCGGCGTCGCGGCCGCCGCCGCAATCGCCGGGGGAGACATGCATATCGCCTACGCAAACGGGATGAGGTTCCTCGCCGCTCCCATGGTCCTCGCCGGCATCGGAATCGTCCTCTCGATTGTCGGCATCTACATGGTCCGCACTCGCGAGGGCGCTTCGATGGCCCAGCTTATGGGCGCGCTCGCTAGAGGAATCAACGGAAGCTCCATCCTGATCGCACTGGCCGCGCTCGCCACCTGTTACGTCCTCTTCGGCAGAGACGCCCTCACCCTGCCCGAGGGAAGCGAAGTCACCGTCCACTGGTGGGGCATCTGGATCGCCATCATCGCCGGCTTGGTCGCCGGGATCATCATCGGAAAGGCCACCGAGTACTACACCAGCTACGACTTCAAACCGACCCAGCTCATCAGCGAGCAGGCCATCACCGGACCGGCCACCGTCATCATCGCCGGCACCGCCGCGGGAATGAAAAGCACCTGGGCCTCCCTCCTCACTATCGTGATCGCCATCCTCATCGCCTTCATCTCCGCCGGTGGAACCCAGGTGTTCATGCTCGGCCTCTACGGTGTCGGAATCGCCGCCGTCGGAATGCTCGCCACGCTCGGCATTACCCTCGCCACCGACGCCTACGGACCCATCGCCGACAACGCCGGCGGAAACGCCGAGATGACCGGCCAGGATCCACAGGTTCGACAGCGCACCGACGCCCTCGATTCACTCGGAAACACCACCGCCGCCACCGGAAAAGGCTTCGCCATCGGCTCCGCCGCCCTGACTGCCCTGGCCCTGCTGGCCGCATACATCGAGGAGGTCCGCGTCGGTCAGATCCGCCAGGCCGACGCCGTCGTTCAGATCCACGAGGATTTCCAATTGCCCGCAGATGACTTGGCACTCTACATCGGGCATCGAAAGTTCGGCATGAACCCGATTACCTACACCGGCCGCAGGGAAGCTGACTGCCTCATGCTCCTCGGCGAGGAAGCCCCGATTCATTTCGAACAGGGCAAGTCCTATGACGTGACGCCGATGAATGACCGGCACCGACGCGCCGTCATCGACGACAAGGGACGCACACACGAGCTGATTTCCGCCCGGCACGCCACCATGGCCGAGTACATGGCCTTCTACGACGTCACCCTCATGAACCCCAAAGTGCTCTGCGGAATGTTCTGCGGCGTTATGCTCGCCTTCGTCTTTTGCGCCATGACCATGCAGGCCGTCGGCCGCGCCGCCAACCGCATGATGATCGAATGCCGCAGGCAGTTCAGTAAAGTGAGGGACTTCCTGCGCGCTCAAGGTAAAGATGAGGCCTTCGTCGCCGATCCCGACAACTGGCCTCGAAAACCCGTCGAGCACGAAGGAGCACGATATCCCAACTATGCCGAGTGCGTCGCCATCTCCACACGCGGCGCACAGCACGAGATGATCGTCCCCTCGCTCATGGCCATCGTCACCCCCGTCGTCGTCGGACTCATTCTCGACGTCGGCGGCGTCATGGGCCTGCTCGCCGGCGGACTGACCTCCGGCTTTGCCGTCGCCATCTTCATGGCCAACGCCGGCGGCGCCTGGGACAACGCAAAGAAACGCATCGAGACCTTCGGACGCATCACCGCCAAACAGTTCCGCGACAGCGAAGAGACCCGCCGTAGCGTGCCCAACGCAATCCGCGACGCCATCGAGGCCCGCGCCAGACATGCCCCCGACGACGACATCGTCTACGGCAAGGGAAGTGAGGACCACAAGGCCGGAGTCGTCGGAGACACCGTCGGCGATCCGTTCAAGGATACCTCCGGACCGAGCCTCAACATCCTCATCAAGCTCATGAGCATGGTCAGCGTCGTCTTCGCCGGCGTGATCGTGAAGTTCGCCCCCTCCATCGGCGACCTGCTCCACCTGCCATGACCGGAAGCATCCACCGGCCGCGTAGCAGTTTGGGCATCGCTCGATGTCGGGTGTCGCCCCTCCGACTCACAGTCGTTGAACGAGGGTGCCATGGGCAAGCGGAGCCGCCAACGGCGGCGGAGCTTGCCCGTGCAATTGCCCCGCTCGGCAGCGCCGCCGCATGCCAAGGGTCCGCCGCAGCCAAATCCGCCCGTGCGATCCCTCAACAGTCGTGTGCCACGGGCGGCTTGTCCGCCCGTTCGGTCTCTCGACTGCCCCTTCAGGCATGCAAACGCCGACCGGTCCGCCGACCGGTCACGCACCCGCCCGAGCGGCGTGCGATCAAGCCATGGTGTTGGCGACAAATGTCCGCTATAATGGAGGTGTCGTGAGGAAGATTGCCGCCGAACAATTCGCCGTCGAACTGGCCCGGGCGGCGCACGATAACAAGTGCGAAGACGTGACCGTGATGGACCTGCGCGGGCGCTCGTCCGTCACCGACTTCTTCGTCATCTGCACCGGAACCTCAGACCGCCAGATACGCAGCACCGCCGACGAACTGCAGGACTTTGCCAGGAAGCTCGAGGAAAAACCCTTCAACGTGAGCGGCTACGAGCACGCCACCTGGATCCTCATCGACTTCGTGGATGTGGTCGTGCACATCTTCACCGCCGAGCAGCGCTACTACTACGACCTTGAGCTGCTCTGGGGAGATGCGCCGCGACTCAACTGGAAGAAATCGGCCAGCGCGTAGGCGCTGAGAACGCCTCCCTCGATGCAATCCGTACTGCGAGAACTCGATCGCCGGACCGCCGAGGCTGTGGCGATCGTCTGCCAACTGGACCCCGCTACAGTAGATCCCCAGGTGCGCCGCGCCCAGGATCCCCGCTTCGGCGACTACCAGTCCAACTGCGCCATGAGCCTCACCAAAAAGGTCGGCACCAATCCGCGCGAGATCGCCGGCCGCATCATAGACGCCTTGGACGTCGCCGATATATGCGAGCCGCCCGAAGTCGCCGGCCCCGGTTTCATCAACCTCGCGCTGAAGCCCGCCTTCGTCGCCGCGCAGCTCGCCGCCGTCCCGCCCGCACCGACCGGCGAAAGCGACCGGATGGGAATCCCCGCCTCCGACCGCCGCATCATTGTCGCCGTCGACATGTCCAGCCCCAACCTCGCCAAGGAGATGCACGTCGGCCACCTCCGCAGCACCGTCATCGGCGACTGCGTCGCACGCATCCTCGAATTCGACGGACACGAGGTCCACCGCATTAACCATGTGGGCGACTGGGGTACGCAGTTCGGAATGCTCCTCGCCTACCTGCGACGAACGCAGCCGCACGTGCTCGACCGACCCGACCGACTGTGTCTCGACGACCTCGAGCAGTTCTACGTCCAGGCCAAATCCCTCTACGACTCCGATCCTGACTTCGCCGCTGAGAGTCGGCGCACTGTGGTCGAACTCCAGCGCGGCCGACCCGAAGTCGTCGCCGTCTGGGAAGCCTTCTGCAACGAATCCCTGCGCCACTGCCGCGAGATCTACAAACGCCTCGACGTGGAACTCGAAGACCGCGGCGAGAGCTTTTACAACGACATGCTGCCCGACGTTGTTCGTGAGTTCCGCGAGAAAAGCCTCGCCGTCGAAAGCCAGGGCGCGATCTGCATCTTCCTCGAAGGCTTCACCGCCCGCGACGGCGAACCGCTCCCCATGATCATTCAGAAATCCGACGGCGGCTACAACTACGACACGACCGACCTCGCCGCCGTCAAGCACCGCATCTACCAACTCGGCGCCGAACGCCTGATCTACGTCGTCGGCATCGCCCAGAAACAGCACTTCGATATGCTGTTCGCCGCCGCCAGAATAATCGGCTGGGCAACCGACAACGTCCGCCTCGAGCACATCGGCTTCGGCAACATGCTCGGCCCCGACGGCAAGCCCTTCAAAACCAGAACGGGCGGAACAGTAAAGCTCAAGGACCTCCTCGATGAGGCCGTCGCCCGCGCGAGAAGCATCGTCGAATCTGGCTCACAGGAAGGAGCGGCCCGATCAACGTTCGACGCCGAGACCATCGAGAGCATCGCCCACGCCGTCGGTGTCGGCGCGATCAAGTACTTCGACCTCTCCCACAGCCTCTCTGGAGACTACAAGTTCGACTTCGATACCATGCTCGCCATGGACGGCAACACCGCCCCCTACATGCTCTACGCATACGCCCGCATCCGCAGCATCGGCCGCAAAGCCGGCATCACATTCGAGCAGCTCCCCGCCGACACCCCCATCATCCTCGAACACGAAAGCGAGATCAGGCTCGCCAAGACGCTGATACGATTCGCCGAAACCATCGACGTCGCGGGCGCCGAGCTGCGCCCCAACGTCTTGACCGACTACCTCTTCGAGCTGAGCAGAGCCTTCAGCTACTTCTACGATCGCCGCCACGGCGTCCGCGTCATCGACGCCGAAACGCCCGCCCTGCGCGCCTCCCGCCTCCGCCTCTGCGACCTCACCGCCCGAACCCTCAAGCTGGGCCTGGGACTCCTCGGCATCAAAACCGTCGAACAAATGTAGCGACGAACCGCCCGAAAATGAAAATGTTGCGGCACAGGTGTCAAACAGGACACGGCGCTCATAGCAACTGGTAAATAAATCGGGGGCACGTCGCGGTCAATGCATAGCTCGGTCGGACACAGGCGCCTCAGACCCCTCATCCGACCGCCGCTCAATCTGAGCCTGCACCCGCGTGAGAAACTCAGGTAGCGTAAACGGCTTGCGTAAAAGCGTGACATCCTGCAAGGCACGCTTTTCAGGCCCAACGTTCGCCTCTTCAAGGTCAACGCGCCCCAAGCCGCTGATCGCGATAATCGGCATGTCGCCACGCAATGCCCGAATCCTCCGGATACACTCCGCCCCGCTCACTCGTGGAAGTTCCAGATCAACGACCACCAACCGGATCGCATCCTGATGTGTGCCGAACAACTCGAGCGCCTCCGCCCCGTCAATGGCTGCAATGACACGATAACCTTGCGCCTCCAAAGCGCCCGCGACGACCGCCCGCACCTGTTCATTCTCCTCGACAACCAGAATCAGTTCGCTCTTCCCTCTTCGGGCCGGTTGCTGAACGGCACGCTCCTCCGGCTGCGGAGCAGGCGCCGGACAGCACGGCAACTCTATCGTAACCCGCGTCCCTTCCCCGAACCTGGACTTGAGTGTGATCCGCCCGCCGTGCCCTCGCACGATCCCGTGCACGACGGCCATGCCGAGCCCCGTGCCCTGGCTGCGCCCCTTCGTCGAGAAAAACGGATCGAACACGCGCCGGCGTACCTCCTCCGTCATGCCGACGCCGTCGTCCTCCACGATCAACAACGCCGAACCGGCTCGGCCGTCACCCGTCGCGCCGTCCGAGTTCCCTTCCTCCGCAAAAGTGCGCTCGACCGCAATCCGTAACGTCCCGCCGTCAGGCATCGCGTCGCGCGCATTAAGCGCAAGGTTGATGATCACCTGCTGAATCTGATTGTCGTCCGCCTCGATCCACAGTGGCCCATCGGAGCGAATCTCAGTCCTGACCTCGACCGCCGTCCGAAGCATGGGATGCAACATCGCGACCGACTTATCGACAATCTCGATCAGGTCGGCCGGACTCCGCGTCATCTTGGTCTTCCGACTGAATGTCAGCAGCGAACGCGTCACGTTCGCCGCCTGCCCCGCCGCCTGCGTAATGCCGTCGATCGCTTGCCCCAGTTGCCGGTTCTCACCGATCAACGATCTCGCGAACCGCCCGTACCCTTGAATCGCCGTGATCAGATTGTTGAAATCGTGCGCGATGCCGGCCGATAACGTCCCGACCGCTTCCATCTTCTGAGCATGCCGAAGCTGCACTTCCAGTCGTGCCCGCTCCCGCTCGGCACGTTCCCGATCCGCGATCTCTCTCTTGAGTGTGGCTACCCGAGTGCGAAGAGCGCGCATCCGGCGGGTGCCCAGCACGACGGCCAGAAGGACAACGGCCACAACCGCGCCCACGCGGAACCAGGTCGTCTGGTAAACATGCGGCGCCAGTGAAAGACCTGCCGACGCCGCCTTCGGGCTCCATGCGCCCGCCTCGTGGGCCGCCCTCACCTTGAACACGTACTCCCCCGGCGGAACGCGCGTGTAGTAAGCCGTCCTTCGCGTGCCGGCGAAAACCCAATTCTCATCGTAGCCGTCAAGCCGGTACTTGAACCGGGTCTTCCCGGACGAGCGGAAAGTAAGAGCCGTATAGTGAAACTCGAGGTCCCCCACACCAGGCGGCAGTTCGAACTCACCGCGACCGGACACCGGCTCGCCGTCAACCACAACCTGCTCCAGCGCGGGAGGAGGCGGGGCCACCGGCCGCGTGACCTCTTCGGGATCGAGGACAACCATTCCGTTGATGTTGGGAAACCACATGCGACCGTCGGACGTCCTGCAGCCGGCCGCCTGAGCGCCGCCGTTTCCTTCGCTGACTCCCTCGTCACCACTGAGCGAGACGCATTCGATCCGGCCGACCAGACCCTCCGCAAAGTCGTTGAGCATGCGCCGCGGCGCCATGAAGATCCCGCGGTTTCCATTCATCCACAAATTGCCCCGATCGTCCTCGAGGATGGACGACACCACATTGTCAAACAGCCCGTCGGCGCTCGTGAACCGCGCGAATCGGCCGTCCTTCAGCCGGCTCAGACCGCCCCCGTATGTGCCGATCCACAACACGCCGTCCCCGTCCTCATAAAGAGCACGAACGGCGCCTCGCGACAGACCGTCCGAGCTTGAGTAGTTGTTGAACGCGCCATCTACAAACCGGGTCAATCCGCTGAAAGTCCCGATCCACAACGACCCTTCGCGATCCTGTGTGATGCAGTGGATGTGGTCGCCGCCAAGCCCGTCGCGGGTCGTGAACGTGGTGAAGTCACCATCATCGAGAACGACGAGCCCCTCCGTCGAGCCGATCCAAACGCGCCCTTCGCGGTCTCGATAGATCGCCCGTTTGTCTCCCCAGCCGATGCCGTCTTCCGGGGTATAAAGTGTGAACCGGCCGTCGCGGACGACTGAGACCTGCTTGCCATGGCTGATCCAGGTCCCACCCGAGCTGTCGCGATGAAGCGTGAAGGCCAGGTTCGTTTCAAGCAGTTCGAGGCCCGCAACCTTCAAGGCACTCACCTCACCGTCACGCCACCGCCACACGCCCGGTTCGCCGGAGCCGAACAGAACGCCGTCCTCGCCGTCGCTTACAATCGGTACGACACCGGTGGGACAACCGTTATGCGGCCCGAGCACGTGCACGCGTGCCCGCTTCAGCCGGATCAGCCCCTTGCCCCGAGTCCCCAGCCACACATCACCCTCCCGGTCCTCGAGCAGTGATCGAGGCGGGGGAATCGGCGTCTTCACTTCGCTGCCCGGTCCAACCACTTGGAGCTCACTGCGGGGCAAATGGAAGCCGCCCGAACCGGATCGCCGCACCAAGCCCCGTTGCTCGACGCCAACCCAAACGTCACCATGCCGATCCTGGACCAGCGACCAGATCACACCCCAACTGTCCGTCACCGACCTGATCCGATTGCCACTGTAAAACGCGACCCCGTCTCTGGTTCCGATCCAGATGTTCCCGACCTGGTCTTCCATGAGCGACCAGACGGCCTCATGCGGCAGGCCGTCGTCCACCGTAAACACGCGGAACTCGCCGTCCTCAAAACATGCCAGTCCCCTGTCCGTACCGATCCACATGCGACCCCGACGATCGCACAGCAGCGCCAGCGCGCCGGGCGACGGAAGACCGTCCGCCGAAGTGAATACCCGGACCCGCCCCTGGTTGATTCGAACGAGCCCCCGTTTGGTGCCGATCCAGACACGTCCAAGGTGGTCTTCCGCAAGCCCCCAAGCCGCGTTACTGGGAAGCCCGTCGGGCTCCGTCAACGACGTGAACCCACCGTCCTCGTACCGGGACACGCCACCGTCCTCAGTGGCAATCCATAGAACGCCACTTCGATCCTCGAGTAGCGTAAGGATTCGGTTGCTGGCGAGTCCCTCCGTATTCCCAACGTTGAAAACCGTGAACTTCAGACCGTCAAAACGCGCCAGCCCCCCGAACGTCCCCACCCACAGATATCCGTCCCGCGTTTGCAGGAGCGCGTTGACCGAGTTCTGAGGCAGGCCGTCCTCGGATGTCCAAGAACGACAGACGAATTGCGGCTCCGATGCGCGAGTGGAAGGCAGTTCATACTCACCGGCCGCAAACGTGAGCGCAGCCAGACACCCGTTGACGAGGAAAAGACGGAGGGCGATCTGTTGGTTTCGTGGGCGTCTCTCGACGTGCGCGGTCAATAAACCCATCGGCACCCACTCACGGCGCGCGGGGCGAACCCGCTTCCGAGTTGAATCAGGCTGCCTGGGCGGGCTGATGGGCCTTGGCGATCTCCACGATCGCATCGAAGCCGGCAGGATCGTGAATCGCGACCTCGCTCAGCATCTTGCGATTAATGATGATCGACGCGGCCTTGAGCCCGAATATGAAACGGCTGTATTGAATTCCACGGGCGCGGCAGGCGGCCGTCAGGCGCGTCACCCACAGCGACCGGAAGTCACGCTTGCGGTTGCGACGATCCCGATAGGCAGTCGCTCCGGCCCGGGTAATCGCGTCCTTGGCCGTGCGGTACAGTTTGCTGCGGGCGCCGCGATAACCCTTCGCCGCTTTTAGAACGCGAACTTTCTTGCGGTGCCGCGCGGCTCCATACCTCGCTCTCGGCATCTCGTTGACTCCTCGAACCTTCGATCCCTGCGGCGCTGTGGCCTCTGCTCCTAGAAGCCGGCGCCTTGCAACGCCCGACCCACCCCGTGCCCTAGCTGCTCAGCGCGCGTTTCAGCTCCTTAGCCGGTTCACCCTCGATGAAACGCGGCCGGCGAAATGCACGCTTCCGCTTCCCACCCTTACCGCTCATCAAATGGCTGGCGCAAGCCGCTTTATGACGCACCTTGCCGCGCGCCGTGATCCTCACCCGTTTTGCCACGCCTTTGTGGGTCTTCTGTTTGGGCATTCCCATTCCTCTGACGTCATTCCAGCCGCATCAACGCAAACCTGAGAGTGTAGCACGATTCAACCGACTTGCAACCCCGCCAACGCCGCCCGCCGCTCGGTCACAGCCCACGCGTCATCCCGGCTCAACTGCCACGGGCGGCTTGCCCGCCCGAACGGTCGCACGCTGCCCCTCGGTTTTGAAACCAGCAAAACCCGCCGAATTACACCAACACTGAATACGCGCCCGGGCCAACACATCGCTGGCTGATGCAGTCCCTGACCTAACCTCCGCCCCCGGATTCCAAAGCGACCTGCTGTCTGTCAAGTTGCTCCTCGAGAGCACTCCGACTGAGCCAATCATCCCGAAGGCGGCCCTTGTCGTAGATCATGACCGCGTGTCCGTTCGGACGGGCGATCAATCCTTCACCTTTCCCGTAACCAATCACGACGGGATCCTCACTACGCAAGGCCCATCGGATCATCTCGGGCTCCGCGTAAGTGAACGCCCGCGACGGGTTTTCGAGAAGATCATAAGGGAAGTCCAGCGGCAATGTCCCGTGCGCTTCGAGGTACGCCGCCACCGGCTCAAAAGTCTCGCTGATTCTGTGACGGGCCGCCTCAATGTGCCGGCGATCGCGCTGCCATATGACCAAAACGCACAGCACGACGGCAGCCGCTATCAGCGGAACGAAGCTCCGCCCAAGATGTGAACGCGCTCTCCGCGACCGCTCCTGCGACGGCTTACCCGCTGCATCCACAGACGCCGATGGCTCCGGTTTCACGTCCCCACCTCGCCCTTTGCTCCGTCAGGACCAAGCCAATGCAGCATGACCACCTGGACCCGGCGCTCGCCATCAACGCATGACGCCCTTCCAACGCGTGCCCGCGGGAGACTCACACGTGCGGGAAGCCGCAGATCGACTACATGATTTCGTCGGCGTCAAACGGCTCGATGGCCGTCTGGTCGGTGCTTGAGGCCAGTGCTTCCAGGGCGCTGATGGGGTCCATGTCGGCATCGGCCGCGCCGGACTTCGAACCCTTGTCGGACTCGCCCGCCGCGGCTTGCGCACTCGCCGGCAACGGCTTCAGCTTCGTCTTCACGGCCCGAAGCTCCTTGGGCTCCCCGTCGATCTGCACGGTGAAGACAACCGGCCCTACAACAAGATGATCGCCCGCCTTCAAAGTGGCCTCCTTGCCGATCCGCTTGTTGTTCAGATACGTCCCGTTCGCACTGCCCAAATCCTTGACCGTTGCCGACCCCTCGTTGACGGTGAGTTGTGCGTGATGCCGCGAAACTTCCGCCAGAGGTATCCTGATGTCGCAGTCATCCTTGCGGCCAATAGAGGTGACGCGCCGATTCAGCGGGAAATCGCGCCGGTCGCCTGATTCCCGAAACATAACGAGATTGACCTTCATAACTTCATTCCGCGAATGGTCGATTAAGCCGACCAGCGCCACGGACACCGGGCGCGGCCGGTCCTATAGCCGGAAACGCACCACCCGTAATATACAGCGCCGCAAACTCCGCATCAAATTCTAAGCTCCCAGGACGCCTTGTCAGCCCCCGTCCGAAAATGTTAGCCTTACTGCGGACCGACCGCCCGTAGACAACGCTGAGGCGGCGCGCCCCTGGGCACACCCACGATCGAGCGACCGCCGGCGGGATCCGGGCCTTCCGACCGGGATGCCGACGAGCGGGGTCGTGAACGTATGAATAGCTCTGGCCTTTACGTACACATACCCTTCTGCACCACCAAGTGCGGCTACTGCGACTTCTACTCGGTGCCCCTTGGATGTGCCCAGGGTACGTCCAGAGTTGTCTCGGCGATCGTCACCGAACTGGACAACCGGCTCGAACGCACGCCCTTCAGCATCCGGACGATCTTCGTAGGTGGCGGCACACCCACCGTACTCCCGACACGAGATCTCGATCGTCTTTTCTCGAAATTGCACACGGTCGCTCAGGAGCACCCGGTCGAAGAGTTTACGGTCGAGGCCAACCCCGGCACGTTGACCGGCGAAGCCCTCTCGATCCTGGTCGCAGCCGGGGTGGATCGTATATCGATCGGCGCCCAATCCTGGCACGCGGCAGAGTTGCGAAGTCTCGGCCGCCTGCATTCCCCGGCCGACGTTCAAAGAAGCGTCGAATTGGCACGCGCGCACGCGATCGCACGCCTGAACCTGGATCTCATCTTCGGCATTCCCGGACAGACCAAGGAGGCTTGGCGGACCTCGCTCGAAAAGACGTTGGATACCGGCGTAGAGCACGTGTCGTGTTACGCGCTCACATATGAACCCGGCACCCTCCTGACCGAGCGGATGCACGCGGGACGAGTGACCCCGTGCGATGAAGCTGTCGAAGCGGACATGTACGGCCTCGCCGTAGAGATGCTCCGGTCGGCGGGATTCGAGCAATATGAAATCAGCAACTTCGCGAAACCGGGACAGCGCTGCCTACACAACCTCATCTACTGGCGACAGGAGCCGTACATCGCAGCGGGGCCCTCGGCCTCGGGGTTCATCAACGGCCAGCGGTACAGGAATGTTCCCGACATCGCCGAATACACGCGCTCCGTCGAAGAACATGGTATGGCGGCCGCTGAAACCGAGCATGTCTCCGAGCTCACGCTGGCAGGCGAGTTGCTTATGATGCAGTTGCGCCTGAACGACGGCGTCGACCTCCGACGATTCGAGGAACGAACTGGCATATCACCACGCCAAGCCTTCCGCGACTGCCTGCGGAACTTCACCCGCGCCGGATTGATAGACGACGCCCGCGACAGAATAGCGTTGACGGACGCGGGCCGCCTCGTGGCAGACAGCATCGTCGCCGACATGTACGCCGAACTGCACGCGGATCGCACGACGGCGTGAGAGTCCGACGCGACGCTGGTCAGCCCGGCCGGTCTATGATTCTCACGAAATCGTTGTCGCTTCCGACTGGGTGCCCGTCGCCGGGATCCTCCTCAGAGCCCTCAGACAACCTGAGCAAAAGCGATTCAAAGTCCGAATCCGATTCCGCGAGGGCCGAGAGAGCCTCTTGGAACGGCGTCAGCTCTTCATGCGGCAGACGACTCAGACGGCCGAGCAGGCAATCACGTGCAGCCCTTCGGTACCGCTGTTCGACTCGCTGCTCGATGAGCGTCGTCTCGCTATCGACATCCAAAAGAAGCGTTTCAAACAGCTCTTCGATCGATCGCTCACAGACGTGATTCAGGTCGATCTGCCGGCTTGCAACCCGATCCAGCACCTCGGTCGAATCGTCGTCGAACTCGTCCTCCGCCAGCTGTGCCAATTGAACCACGTTGGACGTTGCCCGGCAGTCAGCCACCATCTCCGACCAGCGCCCCATCTGAAACCGCGGGACTTTCCCTTCCTCTAGCTTTTCCAGAAGGTCGATCTTCTGGCCGCGAATGATACGTTTGGTCGATTTAGGGTCCGTTTCGACCCAGTTCAGCCGGTGCCGCCGCCCGATCGCAAAACGCATGCCAATCGAAAAGTCGAAGCGCGCCCGCAACGACCTTGGCACGGCCATCAGCAGCCCCTCGGTCAACGCCGCGGCGTTGTCCAGCCCGGCGACAATCAGACAGGCGTCGCCGATCAGCCTGTCCAGAAGATAGAGAAACGGCGTTTCACCGACAGCGTCAAAACCCGTGGTGAGTGCCGCAGCGTGGTCGCCGCGCCGAGCTCTGACCGATACCGGCTCCAGCGTGTCCGGAGGCCGATCGGGGATGTCCAACGCCCGCGATTCCTCCAACGTTCGAAGCACCGAAAAAGGGTTCCACGCAAACGCACCCATCTGTTCGCGGTCGAGTACAAACGCACGCGTCAACACGCGACGGCCCCCGCGGCCGGTCTGCTCCTGCCCGGCATAGCCCGTGCGCGCAACGCAGAACCGACCCGTCGGAAGTGGATAGAAGGACACCGCCACGGCATCGTCGGACTTGTCACATAGCGAGCCGTGGGACGGCGATGAAGTCGCGATCGTCTTTTTCTCCTCGGCCGTGATCCGCGGCGTCTGGGCCACCACTCGGTAGCCCTGCGACATGATCGACTCGACCGAGGTGAAGATCGCCTGGTCGAGCTCCATCAAAGAGCCGTCAGCAGCCATTCGTAGGGCTCCATCACACCGCGCGGGGCCGAGTGCAGCGGAACCGGCACGACGTTGTCGTCACCGTCCGTTCCGAAACCGATGGCCCCGATGACGCTGGTGGCGAAGAATGCAACATTTTCGAACCGCGAGTCCGTCAGGTTCCAGAGCCGGTTCAAGTTCGTCTTGGCAAACTGGACCGGATCGTCGAACGCCTGAGGACAAAAGTCGCTCTTGCACAGCAGGACAGCAACGGGGATATGAACCTTCGTGTCCGTCTTGAGCGTGGAGAGCTGGTCCACGTAACTCAACAGCTTGAAGGCGAAGAAGTCGGCGTGAACGTTCCCCATCGCCGCCTGAGCGGCGTCCACCATCAGCATGATGCCGTCGCTTTGGGTCAGCACGCCCCGAATGACGGTATAGCTGTGAGGAGCGTCCAGTTCCTCGGCGATCGCCTCACCAGCCATGTCCGGCATCGCCAGGTCGTACCACCGACCGGTGCGCGCCCGGTCATTGACCTGCACGTACACCCAGTGCCACTCGTCCACCTCGTTGGGGGTCTTTGGCGGAAACCTGCGCGAAGCGATATGGCTCATCACGGTCTGCTGGAGATTGATCGAGAAAGGGCCTTTCGGAACCGATTCGTACTCGCCCGCCCGCCGGCTGAGCATGTCCAGAAGGTAACCGAGATAAACCGTCTTGCCCACGTTGCTGTCACCGATGACCGTGATCATCGACGGCTTGCGCTCCTGTGTGACAGCCTCGTACGTCAACGCCATCGGCGCCGCACAGTTGGAACACAGAACCGCCTCCTCCGGGTTTTCCGTCTTGCAGATCAAACACTGCGTTGCGCTGAGCGTGGTCTTCATCTTTGATCCCCTATCGGGCCGGTCGGCCGGGCTCCGCGTCGGTCAAATCGAGTGCACAGCGGAAGCCGATGTTGTGCGTTCGCCCAAGGGCGATTTGTCCCGATCGAAACGTTGAGGTGGCCTGGGCTTCGAAGTACGTGTCGAATGCACCGCCTCGAACGCCCATCATCGGCATCTCCCCGACGATTGGCGTGCCGTCGTCCGCAGCGACGTTGAACTCCGTCCCCACCCACTCCCAGACGTTCCCGATCATTTGGTAAACCCCGTTGGGAGCGACTCCGTCGGGATAATGCGAGACGGGCACTGTGGTCCCCACGCCGGAGTTCCACAGGTTGCAGCGGGTGCAGTCCATCGCGTCGCCCCACGGGAAACGACGCAGCACATCCGCTGAGCTGCGGATGCGCCAACTTGCCGCCATCTGCCATTCCGCTTCCGTCGGCAGGCGATAACCGGCCCATGCTGCGTAGGCGGCCGCTTCGTACCAGCTCACGCCAGTGACCGGATGATCCGCCTTGCGAAGATCGTGCCGGCCGTCACGCCAGAACCGCGGCGCCGGCGTGCCGGTCAGATCGATGAACTCGATCAGGTAAGGCCAGATCTCCTCCGGCCAGAGGTCCATGTTCTCGTAACAGCCGTCGTCCACGAAGGCCTGAAACTCCTCGTTGGTGACGGCGAAAATGCCCATCAGAAACGGATCGACTTCGAGATCGGTCTGAGGGCTCCCGGGCTGATCCGTAAGCGTCTGTCCGAGTGACGCGGCTCCGGTGGGAACCAGGGCGTAGGCCCTCTCGATCTGCTCGGTCGACTCGTTGACGATGCGGGCCCCTTCCGGGTGCGATGTCCATGACGCCGCATTCTGAACGATCAGTCCGTAACGCCTCTGCTGAAAAAGCCGGCTGAGCGTGTCATCTTGGTACTCAACGACACGCGCAGGGACGAAGTCCGCCAGCAGCGAATCGGGCGGGGGCGGAGGTGGAGGTACCTGTTTGGGCGTGCGGACCGGGACGTCCTGGTCAGGATCGCCGATTTTCTTTTTCGAGAAGAGTGACAGCGCCATGGGATTGCCTACCCTATCAGACCGTCGTCGTTTCGTCGGACTTCGCGGATGGTCGCACCGATGGATCGCACCCGCGCGGCGGACGCCGATTCGATCATCGCTAGGTGCGCCGAACCCGTGATCCTCTCGGCGCAGCGAAGGTATCGATTACGAAGAAGCGCCGCCTTGTTCCCGACCAGTTAATCGGTCATCCGACCACGCACCGTGATTCAACTCAGCCCCTTGATTCGTCGCTTCGCGTCGCGGCGAAGTTTTCTGAACCGGAATGCCGTATCGGACTCATCCGACTTTCTGATCGCGATCGGTTCGGGTGGTTCGGAGACCTCGTTCATTGGCTGTTTGAGCGGCGGCGGCGTGACCACCTTGGGCTCCTTCCTGGCGGCAGCAGCCGACTGGTTTGTATCGGACGTGGCCTCCAGGCGCTTCATCAGCTCCGTTCGTTGCGCAGCCAGTTCCGCCCGATCGCGCTCGAGCTGCCGACTGATCACCTGAATGTCGTCGCGCATGGATTCCACTTCGCCCGCCTGATCCCGAAGCTTCCCTTCAAACGCCTTCAGGGCTTCTGCTTTCTCCTTGCACTGAGACTCCTGCTCCGCAATCGCGGCCCGAGACTTGGCGAGCTCGGACTGACTGGTGTCCAACTGCTTGCCCTTGGCTTCCAATTCGGAACGGAGCTTGTCCAGCGAGACGTGCTGTCGTTTCAACTCGTCGCCCGCCTCCCGAAGCTCTGCCTGACCGTCGGAAAGCTGGCGCTCCCGGTCCTGCAAGCGCGCAGACTCGGACTCGAGGTCCGTCGTACGCTGGGCGATTTCGAGCTCCCGCTGTTTCACCTCCGCGGCGCGCCGATTGATGTCGGCCGCCTGCTGCTCGATCGCGCAGCTTTGCGAAACAAGCTCCGCGTGCTTGGTGAAGAACTCCTCCGCCCGTGTCCGAATAACCTGTTGCGCCCGGGTCAGATCGCCGATCACCTCCGACGCCAGCCGCCGGAGCGGCTCGACGACGGGTTCGGCCGGCAAGGGACCGGGCAGACAGCTTGAACTTGACATCGTGCCACCCCCGCACGTCTGACGGATAAGACTACTTGCTCTCGCCGTCCGCATCTCGAGCCCATCCTGGCCCGCGGACGGTGGAAGTCATCATGCCCGCAGTCTGAAACGTACGATACGACTATGCGTGACGCTGATTGGGTACGATAAGCAGAGGGGCATCCGAGGCGACCGCGGTTCGAGAACGTGAAGTCCATGTGCCGGATGTACGACGATAGGCTGTGGGCGTGCAACGTCTGCTCGCGTTACGGAGACACCGCCGGCACGGCGCTCGAGTATCGTCCGTATAAGCACTCCAATGGTCTTTAGAAGCCGCAAGAAGAAACAACCGCCGGGCGACGCGAACGCGACGCCGGAGAACGCGAGCGCCGAGCCGGCCGAGCCGAACGCCGGGGCGGAGAAGGAAATCGCCGAACCGGAAACGGTAAGTGCCGTTCTGGAGAAGGTGAATGCCACGCCGGTCAGTGAGTTGGACGCCGAATGGGCGGACATGCTCAAAGGCATCGAGGCGAAGATCGGCGAATTCGACGCCGGCGTGCGCGAAGCATGGCAGCAACTTGAGGAGTGGCGCGAATCTGTTCAGCAATACGCCCAATCGCTCGAAGCGGAATCGGCGAAGCTCGACCAGCGACTCGAGGAGACCGAAAAACGCGAGCGGGAGCAGACCGATAAGACCGCGGCGCTGAAAGAACGGGAACAGCGCACCGCCGACTGGGAATCGAAGCTGGGCGAGCGGGAAAACCACATCGCTCAGCGGGAAAAGGACCAGGCCGATCAACAGGCCCGCCTCGACGGGCTCGAAAAACAATCCAACGCGCGGCAGCATGAACTCGGCGAACTGGAAACGCTGTTGCAGGCGCGCGTCGAGAACGCGGAACAGACCGAAAAGAAGCTCGCCCAAGAGCACGAAGCCCTCGAAGCGCGACGGAAGGAACTCCAGACCGCACATCACGCGCTGCAGAAACGCGCCAAAGAACTGGAACAGCAGCGCCATCATCTCGATGAGCGCGCTCAAGCAATCGAGAAAGGCCAAAACGACCTCGAGCAGCACCGAGCCGAGCTCGAGCAAAGCCGGGTCGACCTCGAGCAGCGAACGCAGGCTTGCGTCGAGAAAGAACAGCAGGTCGCCCAAAGAACCGCCCAACTGCAGGATGAGTTCCGGGAACTCGAGAACCGACGTGCGGAAATCGACGCCCGGGACCAGCAGGTGCGCGACGCGACGGTACAACTTGCCGCCGATCAGGAATCCCTGGCGCAGCACCGTAGCGAGCTCGAAACGGCCCACGCCAACCTGAACAACAAATTCGCGGAGTTGGCGGAACGCGAGCAGGAGCTTGACCAACACAGGCAGGCCATTCAGGACCACGACAACGAAGTCAAGCAGCGCGAGCAGTCGGCAGCCCAGCGCGAAGCGGCCAACGACCAGCGCCACGCACAACTGACGCAACGTGCCGAGGAGCTGGCATCCGAGACCACGCGACTCGAAGAAAAACGCCGCGAGCTTGAATCAAGAACCGCCAGCTTCGAATCCGCCGTCGAAAGGCTCAAGCAACGCAAGAGCGCACTCACCGAACAGCAGCAACGCGCCGCCGAACTTGAAAGCCAAGTGCAAAAGCGGTCCGACGAGCTGAATGCGCGCGACCAAGCCCTCGCCCAAGCCGCCAATGAGCTGGAGGATCAACGAAACACGTTCCAGTCCGATCGGCAGGCGACCCTTGAGGAGATCGCCCGCCAACGCAGCGAGGCCGACGAACGCGCGGCGGCGCTCGAGAAAGACGCGGCCGCGCTTCAAGAGCGCGAGCACGCGCTGCAACGGCAAGCGGAGGAACTGGAGGTACGGCAGCAAAACCTGGAGCGGGACCGCGCCGACCTCGACGCCCGCCGGACAAAGTTTGAACCCGCATATGAAAAGGCGAAAGCCCTGGTGCAGGGCGAACGCGCCGAGATCGCAGAGCTTCGCTCGAAGCTGGAATCGGAGGGCGAGTCGCTTCGGACGCAGCAGCAGGCCCACGCCGACGCCGTGCAAGCACTCGCTGCCGAAAAGGCGGCCGTCGACGACCGAAATACGCAGCTCGACCGCCTTCAGCAGGAACAGCGTGCAAGGACCCATGCGCTCGACCAACGGGAACGAGAGATATCCGAAAGGGGCCAAGAGCTCTCGACCCGCGCCGAGGCGCTCGACGAACGCGAACGAGACCTCGGAGAACGGGACCAGGAGGCCTCGGCCCGCGCCGAGGCGCTCGATCAACGAACCAGGTCCCTCGAAGAGGACAGCGCCCGCATCGCCACCCAGCAGAGCGAGCTCCAGGAGCTGCGATCCGCGCTGGAGACGCGGCAGCGCGAAGTCGAGGATGCCCGAGCGCAGGTCAGCCGGCTTGAACAGGAGCTGCACGCGACGAACCAGGCGCTCGACCAGCGCGAACGCGACCTGTCCGAGCGGGACCAGGTGCTTTCGACCCGCACCGAGACGCTCGATCAACGAACCAGGTCGCTCGAAGAAGACGGCGCCCGCATCGCCGCGCAACTAAGGGAGCTTCAGGATTTTCAGTCGGAGCTGGGGAAGCGGCAGCACGAGGTCGAGGAGGCTCGACAACACGTCGATGCTCAGCGGAACGAGCTCACCAACGAAGCCGGCCGCCTCGACGCTCAACGCAACGAACTTGCAAAACAAAGGGAAGAGATTGCCGCCAGGCAGTCTCAACTCGACGACGGATTCGCTCGACTCGAACGTGACCGCGAGAAACACAACGCCGAATGTGAGCAACTCGCCGCCTGGTGTGAACAACACAGCCAGGAGGCCGATCGACTCGGTCGACTCCGTCAGGAGCTGGAAGCTGAACGCACGCAACTCGACCAGGATCTCGAGCAGTTGCGAGCCCAACAGGGCCGACTCGAAGAGGAATCCCGCCAACTCGCCAGGGACCGAGAACTCTCCGG
Source organism: uncultured Phycisphaeraceae bacterium (assembly GCA_964574815.1). GTDB lineage: Bacteria > Planctomycetota > Phycisphaerae > UBA1845 > UBA1845 > CAZNPL01. The sequence goes on along the minus strand of CAZNPL010000011.1, from coordinate 55,512 downwards.
TGCCGAAAAAGAGGAAGTCGGCTCCGAGCAGCAACGCTTGGCGGCGGAACGCGAGCACTTGGTCGCCGAGCATGAGAAACTCGAGTCCCGTCAGGCACAGCTCGATGCACTGGCCCAGAAGATCAAGGCCGAGGAAGAACGCACGGCAAATGACCAGGCTTCACTGAAGGCAGATCACGACCGACTCGACCAGGAGCGCTCCCGCCTCTGCGCCGAGTGGAAACGCTTCGATGAGGAGGACCAGTGCCGTGCCGAGGAGCGCGAGAAGATCGCCACTGAACGCGCCCAATTGCAAAACGCCTTCGAGCAACTGGCCGGGGAGCGCAGAGCTCTGGAAGAGCAGCGGGAACAGGCCGCCGCCGAGCGACAGGAATTCGAGGAGACCCGGACCCGACTGAGCAACCAGCAACGCGAGCTCGCCGAGGCGCACCGCGCGATCAGCGAGCAACAGGAACGCATCGCGGCCGAAAGCCGACGCCTCGAAGCCGAGGAGGGACGGCTGGCACAGGAACGCGAAAAGACCGAAGCACGGCAGGGCCGGCTGGAGCAGGAAGAGGAACGCCTCAGTGCCGAACGAGACCGGCTGCGGTCGCAGTCCGAAGCCCTCGATGCGGAACGGACGCAACTCGAGACGCAACGTTCCCATCTGGACGCTCAGAAGGCCGAACTCGACAGCGGCGATCGCAAGCAAACCGAAGAACGCCAGCAGGTCGATCATGAGCGCGCCGAACTCCAGGGCGAGCGCGAGCGCATCCGAAACCTCGAAGCACAACTCGAAGCGCAGCGTGACGAACTGGCCGCCGAGCGCACGCGTATCCAGGCCGAGCAATCCCGACTCGACGAAGACGACAATCGACTGGCTGAAGAACGAAAGCAGTGCCAGGCCGAACGCGACGAAGTTGTTGCCGAGTGCCAACGCATCGAGCAGGAACGCCATCAACTCGAATCCTTAAGGGCCGAACTCGAACAGCATCAGGCGGACTTCCGGAGCAGATCCGAACAATCGCAATCCCAGGCCAATGAAATCGAGCAACTCCGGACAACGCTCGACGCGGAACGACAGCAACTCGCAGCCCAGCGCGCCGAACTCGCCGCCGAACAGGAGCGAAACGCCTCGCTCTGCACCGATGTCCAATCCCACGAGCAGGAACTCGCTCAACAACACGAAGCACTTGAGGCCGAACGCCAGAAGATCGAGGCCGATCGCAACGAGATCGAAGCAGCTTGGCAGAAACTGGAAAGCGACCGGGAATGCATTGACAAACGGACCCAGGCGATCGACGTCGAAAACGCGGATCTTGACTCCGCCCGATCCGAACTGACCCGACTGCAGTCGGAACTGAACGACCTCCGCGCCCAGGTGGCCGAAAATGGCGGCGATTCCGATGTCGGAGCGGAGTCCGCCGCGGCCTGGCAGGAAGAGCTCGCCGCGCGTGAAAACGAATTGGCCCAACGCGAGGAGGACGTCGAACACGAACGCTCCGAACTCGACGCCAGACGCCGGGCGCTCGACGATCTTCAAAGGGAGCTGGAATCGCAGCAGGATGCCATCAAGGCCGGCCGCCAGGACCAACAGCTGACCGCCGAAGATGAACGTGGCTCAGAGTCCAACGCCCAGGTTTCGGATCCCTCTGCTGCCGACGACGGCTGGCAACGGCGCGGCGCAGCCGAAACCGGGGCAGCGGCGACCTCCGACCATGGGCAAGACGCCGAATCCTCGGCCACGCCCGGCTGTACGTCCGACACCGATCAAGAGCAACAAGAGCAATCCGATCCCACCATCGACCTGGACGAGGAGACCTTGACCGAACTGCGCATGCTCCGGCGGATGAAAGGACCCGGGGCGAGCGACGCTGAGCTTCTCGAAATGATCAAACAGCGCAGGGAAAACCCCCAACCCAACGAGAAGCCGAAGAAACGCTGGTGGCGCCTGTGACACGCAATGCGGCCGGAGTGCGTCTCCGGCGTGCTCCATGGAGTGCCATCGGCAAGCGGATCCGACATCGCCGGCGGAGCTCGCCAGTGCCGCCGCGTAGCTCGCAAACGCACCGATAAGCCCCACTCCTCCATCACACACGACGTCTAAGGCCGCGTGAGGCCGACCGCCCGATCCTGAGCGATCGCCCAACGGTCTTTCAGAAAACGCCCCACGGCGGATGCCACGACCTTGTGCCCGTCGGGCGTCCAGTGCTGGTCATACGTATAGTAGACCTGCCGTCCCGCTTCGGCCGCCGTCCGAAGAGTGTCGGTCAAGTCGCAGAAGGCGACCCCCTCGATTCGACACCACTCCCGCACGACGTTGCGTTTAGTCGGCAATCGCTCGAGAAGGGTGTCCAACAACTCTGACGCCGCCGGAAGTTCGTCAGTCCGAAGTGCGAGAAAGCGGTGCATCTTTTCGGGCGGAATGTGATCCCGCGCCGGCGGCAGCATCACGTGTTCCTTCGTCGGGGCGTACACCACGACGAGCTCCGCCGCCGCGTCAGCGCATGCCTGTCTCAGCTCCCTCAGGACGGCCGCCGATTTGGCCCACACATCGCTTTTCCTGAAAGCCGATGCTTCGACAGCTAGCGAAAGTACATCCTTCGGCCCAAACGCATAGTATTTGGCGCCTGGTCCCGCCGGAACCGCCAAAGGCAGCCAGGAAAGCACCTCGAGCTCGCTAAGCTCGCGCTCCGATCCGATCGGGCCCAGCGTACGGATCAGAAACTGGTCGATCGCATTGCGGACCGGCGACTGCTTGAAATAGCGTTTGAGCCGTTCCGAAATGCTCCGCTCCCGATCACCGAGCTCCGGATTGCTCGCGCGGAAGTCGTTGCCTTCATAGACCAGGCAAAGGACCAGCTCCGGCGACAGCGGCGCGCCGTATTCTCGAAACGCCGCGAGGCTGTGCGCCGGCGCGTAACCCGACATGCCCAGGTTGACCACCGTGCGCTCCAACGCCTGCCCCACAAGAACCGGCCACACCTGCTCGTCCGACACCTTCGACCCTTCGGCGAACGAATCGCCCAACACGACGATCTCACCCTGATCGAGCGTCCGCCTGTTCCGATAGCCGCGGCCGTCAGTGTGGTACACGCACCGCACGGACCCGTAGCCCGGAGCAGCGCGAAGATAGCTGCGCGCCGCCTCCGGCCGGTCGTCAAAATCGACCGTGAACGTCTCGTCCGGCTGGCGGTGATACGCCAGCGAGTCAAAGACATACGGATGCGTTTGAGGCAACCGAATCACAAAGTCCACCACGACCAGCAGGGGCAACGCCGTCAACAACACTGCCGCGGTTTGAAAGCCCCGCCGGCGCCGCTTCCCTGACGGCGCCTGGTCGATATAAAAGCCCACAAGCGAGGCCACCAGAACCACCAGGTTCACGCTGAGATGCTCGCGCGAATACCGCCCCAGGAGCGTGTGCCGGTCCCGAGCCACCAGCTCCACGACGTCGCTGGGGACAATCCAGAAAACCGCGTTGAGCACGAAGACCACTGCTAGAAAGATCTTCTGCCTTCGGAGCATTACAGCCTCCCGCTGGCCATTCTTCCGCGCGCAAAAACAGAGAAGCATGGGCACAGGCCGACCCCGCGCTCGCCCACCAAGCCCGGATGCTATCGCCGACGCTGGCAACGACGCAACGGCACTCAAAAATCGATCGAGCCCCATGCCAGATGCGTGATGGCTTCGGCGGCATTGAGTCCTGGGTGCCACGCGCGGCTTGTCCGCCGGTGCGAGTCCCCTACTGCCGCTTCAGGCAACCGCGTTCGAAGATATGTCGCCGACGGCGCTCGCCGAAACCGCCACGCACCGCGCCGCACTCTCGCTCGTTTCACGCGACCGCGAGCCCAGCACCCGTGGCCTGCCAAGCGCGCGCTTGGGGAAAAGCGACCGGCCGGCACACGACATCGAAAACCGAAATGCACCGCGGCCGGAGCCCGCGCCAAACGCCAGTAAAAAGAGAAAAGGGGCCGACAGCTCCCTTCCGTGTTCGGGCCGGAGAGGGGGGATTGTTGGAAGGGAAGAATCGCCGCCAGCCCCTCTGAGGTCTGCCTCACTTCTTAGCATTCCCCGTGCCAAAAGGGTCACCCGATCCTTTCGGCCCGCGCCCACTTCGCGGCCGTGCGAGACGATCCGGGCCAGCCGATGGGCCGGGAGCTCCGGCCTGTGGGGCATATCCCCACGCCGCTGGGGTCAAATGGCCCGATAAGGATCCCCCCCCCCCCCCCCCCCCCCCCCCCCCCCCCCCCCCCC
>CAZNPL010000011.1:0-51266 GCA_964574815.1 uncultured Phycisphaeraceae bacterium | reverse complement strand
GGTCGTCCGTCCGGCGACCGGCCGCGGTGATCGCGGCATTCGAAAAGCCTCTCGTGGCGCTACCGTCAAAGCGGGCCGTGCTTCTCCAGGCGATAACGAAACGTGTCTCGCGAGATATTCAGCAGTTTGGCCGCCTTCGTTTGGTTGTTGCCCGCCCGGGCAAGCGCTTGCCGCAGAAGCTGGCCCTCCAGCTCAAAAAAGTCCAATCCCTCGGGTGGCAGCTCCAGCAGATCCAGGTCGGCGTTCGGGGAGTGCTGATCCGACGGGCCGAGTACGATGTCCTCAGCCCGCAGCACGTCTGTCGGGCAAAGCAACACCCCCCGCTCACAGACGTTCCTTAGCTCCCGTACATTGCCCGGCCAGGAGTAAGCCATGAGCTTGCTGTGCACGGCCCCGTCGATCCGGTTGATCGGCCTCTTGAACTCCCGCGAAAAGTGTGCAACGAAGTGTTCCATCAGAAGTCGCAAGTCGTCGCCGCGCTCGCGAAGGGGTGGGATGAAAACGGGAACGACGTTCAGGCGAAACAACAGGTCGCGGCGGAACGCACCGTCCTCGACCGCCTTCTCGATATTTCGATTCGTGGCGGCAATAACGCGCACATCCACGGAGATCTCCTCAGTCCCGCCCACGCGCCGAAACGTCCGGTCTTCGAGAAACCGCAGCAGCTTCGCCTGAAGCCCCGACGCCATGTCGCCAACCTCATCCAGGAATACCGTGCCCCCGTCCGCTTGCTCCAGAAGCCCCTTCTTCTGGGATTTGGCGTCGGTGAAAGCGCCGCGCTCGTGCCCGAACAGCTCGCTCTCCAGCAGCGTCTCCGAGATGGCCGTGCACGTAATGTTCATGAATGGGCGTGGCGCCCGGTCGGAGTTGTAATGCAGAACGCCGGCCAGTAGGTCCTTTCCCGTGCCGGTCTCGCCCCGAAGAAACATGGTGGTGGCCCCGCTCTTGGTGATCTGTTTGATGACGTCCAGCACCTCCAGCATGCTGGCGTGCTGGGCGATCACCCGGTCAAAGCCGTAGTTATGCTGCAAGTTCTGCCGTAGTTCGCGAACCTCACGCCTCAGCTTCGTCGTCTCCAGGGCCTTGCGCACCGTCACCAGCAGTAAATCCATCTGGAACGGCTTGGGCAGGTAGTCGTATGCCCCGAGCTTGATCGCCTCCACCGCGTTCGCGATGTTGCTGTACGCCGTCATCATGATCACCACGACGTCGCGATCCCGCTCGCGAAGCTTCCGCAGGATGTCCAGGCCCGTCAGGTCGGGAAGCTTGTAATCCAGCATCACGAGGTCGTAAGCCTCGGATTCGAAGAGATCCAACGCCGTCGCCCCGTCCTCGGCCTCGTCCACCTCGTACGACATCTGCTCGAACTTCTGGCGCAGCGACCAGCGAATAAGGCTCTCGTCTTCAACAATCAAGACCCGGATCGGCATCGTCCGCGACGTCCTAAGCTTTATCCCCGGCCAGCCCCCGCGCGTGGAAACGGCAGCGAGAATCGAGTCCCCAGCGTTCGCCCCCCCCGGCATTCGAGCCACACGGAGGAAGGCCACGCCGCACCCCATCTTGCGTCGATCCGCGCGACCCGTCAAACACATGCCGCTCTCTGCAGCACTATCCCCAATCCCACGCGAACCGATGCTTGAAATGATGGTAGTAGAGCCCGATCACGCGGACCGCGACGATCTCGAGATAGAGTCGAACGATAACGAGCACGACCATCGCTATGGGTGCCGTGGCCTGTGTGAATACGAAGTCACCGAGAAACCTGGTTGCAACAACCAAGCCCGCGACCAGAAGGTAGACGGGAAGCGTCCGCACCACGGTCTGCGTAATCAGGTCAACCCGGGCCAGCGATGAGATGCCGCCCAAGGCCACGCACAGCACGACCATCGGCCACGCGATATTTCCGACCAGTCGCAAAACTGCAAGCGGAACGTCCTGCTGCGCAATCTCCGTCAGCGACCCACTCCAGACGGCGATGATTTCGCCGTATCCCCTCGTTGTCACGACATAGAGTCCCGCTGGCAGAAAAGCGACGACGTAGCTCCCGAGCATCTTCAGCATCGGCGCAATGACGCCGTCAACGAACCCCTCGGTCAGCGTCAGGTTGGGAAGCTCGTCGTCGCCCGCGGCACCCGACTCGATGACTGAGAATTTGTAGCCAAGATACCACCCCGTCACGATCAACCAACCGATGATGAAGACGATGCTGTAACAACCGGCGGCGAAGCTAAAAGCAACGACACACAAGGCGCCCAACATCAGGACAACCCACAAGATGACAAAAGTGATCATGTTCCCGATCGCCAGTGGAAACAGAAATGTCTGCACCACATCCTGGACGAACTGATTGAATCCGCCGGTGGCCGACCCTTCGTACGCACGGTAGCCCTCGCCTGGTACCCCCTCATCCGCAGCAGTCGCTATCGATGCGCCCGCCGCCACAGGAGCCGGCGGCCGTTTCGGCGGCATGTCGATCGCGTCCGCGAAACTAAAGAGACCATCCTCCTGTTCACCTCCAATGACGAAGACCGTGTCGCATTTCTTACACTTGGCTTTCCTGCCTTCGGCCCCTTCCGGGACGCGATACTTCGCTCCGCATTCCGGGCAGCTTTCTGTCGGCATCAGATCGAGCCTCCCATTGAGATTCCCCTGGTCATACCAATGCAGCAACCGGCGCCATCCCACACATCAAGGCGCTCCTGCACACGTTGATTCCCGGTGCGATCCCGAGGCCCACAGGCGCACGCTTGCTGAGAGCTCGTGCATGGCTTTCGATGTTGTCGGCAAGTCCTCGGTCCTGGAGCGCGCAGTATCGACCCGGCGCCCGGTCGGGCGCCTGCAACACTGCCCAAAGACCTGTCCGCTCATCTCAGTTCCCCGACTCGCGAAACGGTTCGTTTATAGTTGCTATCATACACAATCGGCACGGGAGCGACACTTGATTCTCCGGAATGGCCGCGGATGCCCGTAGCCCGAACCCCGCTTCCCCTTCGCTCAAGAACCGCGCCCGACTCCTGGACAACCCCTGCAAACGACAGCTAAACTGGGCGCGCCGGTCCGCGCGGGTCGTGGGCATCGGCCGGATAACTTGACAGCGCAACGTCTCGAAAACGGCGAGGAGGCCGGATCATGATCACGGTGGGTATGAATTACGAGATCATCGAAGGGAAGCAGGAGGAGTTCGAGGCCGTCTTTGCCAAGGTGCTTCAGCTCATGCAGGACATGGACGGCCACCGCGAGTCCAACCTCTATCGGCACGTGATCCGGCCCAACTCCTACCTGATCGTCTCCGAATGGACGGACCGCGACGCCTTCGAGGACTTCACGCGCTCGGATCGCTTCAGGAACGTGGTCGACTGGGGCAAGAAGCAGATCCTCGCCTCCCGCCCCCGGCACGAAATCTACGAGCACTCCGACTCGCCGTCCCAACCAGGTCAGTCGACCTGACCGGCGTTTCTACCTCCGTGCCAGGACGGTGCCATACACAAGGGGAGCCGCCACTGCCGCTGCAGTTTGCCCGCGACATGCTCGTTGAACGGCAGAACACAGACGAGCTGCCCCAGGCCGTCCGGAGCCGTGTGGCAGTTGCGCCGGACAAACACTGCTCGCCGCTCACCAACCCATAGGCCCTTTGGGCACGCACCCCACTTTAAACTGACTCAGCGCTTTCCAAACCGGCCGTCAGGGGCTACGGTCACTCCTGTGAACGGCCGGCCGAAGCCGCCTCGCCCTTCAGAGGCAAAAGGAGAGTAAACATGTTCAAATCGAACGTATTCATTTCGTGCGCTGTAATCACCTCGCTGATCGGCTGCGCAACCCCGAAGGTCGATTTCGCCAAGATCCACAAGCCCTCGAAACCGCCTCAGATGGCCCGGTTCGACATCTTCGTCGGAACGTGGGACTGGGAGGCCCAGCGCCTCGCCGAGGGCGAGCCGGTCGAGACCTGGACCGGCACCGCAAAATGGGACTGGGTTCTGGGCGGCACCTATCTGCACGGTGAGATGTCTTCGACCGGCCCGAACCAGAGCTTCTCGTCGCGCGGCTACTGGGGCTGGCACCCGACCCGGGAACGCTACCAGTGGTGGATGTTCAACGACTGGGGTTTCCCCCAGGAAGGCTCGGCCCGCTACGACGATGACCGCGAAGCCTGGACGATGGACTATGTGGGGGTGGGGCTCGACGGCACCACAAGTTATGGACGTTATACGATTACCGTCCTCGACGCCCAGACCCTCGCATGGACGATGACCGAATGGGCCGATTGGGCGAAGTGGTTCAAGAAAATCGAGATGACCGGCACGTACAAGAAGCGCTAGCACTCACACAGCTTGCCCTTCGGGCCCCATGCGCAGCTTGTACATGTGTAGCGAGGGTGCCGTGGGCAAGCGGGGCCGCCAACGGCGGCGGAGCTTGCCCGTGCGTATCCCCCATTTGCGGGCGGCGCAGACACCCGACTCAGCACACGAAACATTTACGGCGGCTTGTCTGCCCGTGCTCCTCCGGGGGCGCGACAGAGGGCAAGTCGCCGGTCCGGGCCGAATCGAAAAACTAGCGCCGAACGGCCGTGAGCTGGCAACCCTCTGCCGAGGATTCAGGCGCATTGACCCAACGGGCGCAAAAAAAGCAAGGTGAGCCCGCGCCGGCTCTGTTTAGTGTTGCGCCGAGCTCACCTTTGCAGCTTCGCAATCCCCATCCTTTAGCGCATAAAATATACCTCAAGAATTCACAACCTGCAAGCCGAAACCCCGCCGATTCCCATTTTCTCCGGCCGGTCGTCCCTCTCACGACGCGACGGCGTGCCTCCGGCGGCCGAACATCACCGTCCCCATTGCCAGCCCGAGCAACGCCATGACAATCAGCCCCCACTCCGAGACCGTCGGGATTACCGCGGGCGGCGGGCAGATGTCGTCGTGCCCATCGCCGTCGTTGTCACCCAGGCACAAGACCCCGAGGTTGATGAAATCGCCGCCCAACCCGACGCATTCGGTCGGTCGGACGTCGTGCACGCAACTGCCGTCCGGCAGACAGCATGCCCCGCAGCGCAGAGTGACGGCGCTGCAGTTACCTACGGCGCCGCCCGGATCGCAGGCATACTCTTCGCAGTGCGTGTTCATCGCGTCGCAGTCGGTTCGATCGGTGGCGACGTCGCAGTTGCCCTCCTCTCCGTTGAGATCGCATGAAAATGTCTGGCAGGCGTCGTCAAACTGCGAACAGTCCGTCCTGTCGGTGGCGATATCGCAGTTGCCGGTCGCCCCGTTCGGATCGCACGCGAATGTCTGACAGGCGTTGTCGTTTTCCGAGCAGTCGACCGTCGGCGTGCTCGTGTCGCAGTTGCCCTCCGCACCGTTCAAGTCGCACGAGAATGTTTCGCAGGCGGTATCAAACTGCGAGCAATCGGTCCGGTCCGTGGCGGTGTCGCAGTTCCCGACCGCGCCGTTCAGATCACACGAAAATGTCTGACATGCGTCGTCAAACTGCGAGCAATCGGTCCGGTCGGTCGCGATATCGCAGTTGCCGACGGCCCCGTTCACCGGATCGCACGCAAACGTCTGACAGGCGTTGTCGTTCACCGAGCAGTCCACCGTCGGCGTGGCAATATCGCAGTTGCCGGTCGCCCCGTTCGGGTCACACGCGAATGTCTCGCAGTTCGTGTCGTTCGCCGAGCAGTCAACCGTCGGTGTGCTCGTGTCGCAGTTGCCCTCCGCACCGTTCAAGTCGCACGAGAACGTCTCGCAGGCGGTATCAAACTGCGAGCAATCGGTCCGGTCCGTGGCGGTGTCGCAATTCCCGACCACGCCGTTCAGATCACACGAAAATGTCTGACATGCGTCGTCAAACTGCGAGCAATCGGTCCGGTCGGTCGCGATATCGCAGTTGCCGACGGCCCCGTTGGGATCGCAGGAGAATATCTGGCAGGCGTTATCGAACGCCGTGCAGTCCACCGGCGTAAATACGCACACACTTGTGTCCGTGTCGCAGGTGTCGATCGTGCACGTCAGCCCGTCATCGCAGTCATCGTCCGTGACGCACTCCACCACGCTCAGCTGAACCATGAGATCGTTGAAATCGCGATCCGAACCGGTCCCGCTGACGTCCTCAAAGAAAACAGCCCAGACATTTGTCGTTGAGGGCACGCCCGTAATCCCGGTCACATGATACGTCACCATGTGGTCCAGACCGTCGGTGTTCGAACTCTCTTCAGAATAATGTGGATTTGACAGCCCTGCGTCGGAGTCGTCGGCGCGCGCCCATTCCCACATCGCGCCGGCCGCGAACGTCACCATGCCCGAGCCGGAGACGCCGAACCCGGAACCCGAGACGTCGAACAACTTGACGAACCCAAGCCCCTCGTCATACCCGAACTCTTGGCTCTTGCCGGCAAACCGAGCCTCCGCCACCGCTGTCGTCGTGCCATCCGTCCAAAGATCGTCGTCACCGCTCCCCGCAAACCCGCCGTATAAGTCCAGAAGCGTGACAAATCCGTCGTCATCAACACGCGTGGCCGTCACCGTCCCGTTGCTGAACACCGTCCAGAGCCCGTTGCCCAGATCGATGCCGCTGCCGACAAAGTCCCCACCGTAGACCCCTTCGAAGATCCCCTCGTGGGACGCCTCGCTGCCGGCCGGAGACCCCACCGTCGTAAACGTGGCCAACGCCGGTAGGGCCATTGCAGAAAGTAGTGCTGCGGCAAGGTAAATTCGAAAGGAACCGCTGCGCTCGGTCATGACTTTTCCTCTCCTGAAGCGGCGCCCGCTGAAATCTCCTGCGAAGCGCTATCATATGTCGTGCCGTGCAAGGATCTGAAACTCAAATGGAGCACGCTCCAAACGCCGGCGGCGTCCGGCATCGCTCACCAAGGCCGGGAGCCGGAAGGGACACGGTGAGCAGCGCGGCAAATGCATTCTGTTCACAACGCGGCAGTGGTGCTCGCCAGCAGATGCGGGGACATCTGGCGGTCCGACAAGGTGACGATGCTTTCCCCAGCCACGCCCTGCCCTCTCAACGCCCAAGCCATTTGTCAGGGCCCCAGGCGTGAGAACAGGCGGCTACTGCAAATCAGAACCGGCGCACCGCGATGCGGCAACTCGACCGAGTCGGCGCGCAACCTCCACGCCCGGATCCCCTCCACAGATTACACCTCCAGAATACGGCCGCGTCGCCTATAATGCAAGGATAGTTTAAAGCAGCGATCGCCCCACTCCGGAGCCGACGCTTCACCCCCAACTACCCGGCCAATCCGTCAGACCGAGCCATCGGACACTGCCTAAACGCTTTTTTGCTAAATAGTTAGGATTTCTCCAACGTGCCAACGTCCGAATAATCCCCTCGCCCAGCCCCTAGGGTTCCTGTCTCGCCCCTCAGGAAGGCTTGACGGAACAGGCCACCAGGAAGGTCTGCGGCCACTCGATTGAACCATCCAGGATTCGAGTGGACCCCGAGACGATACAGCACCACGGCGGGGCGGTCGGCCCGCCGGTGTCAACCGAATCCTCCGGGAGGAACCCCATGCGGTGTCAAAGCTGTGGCGCTCCGATGCAGTTCGTGGACGGACCAGGTTGCTTTCAGTGTTCATTTTGCGGCACGCTGCAATTCCCCGAAAACACCGAACCGTCGGCCGACGGCATCACACTGCTCGAATCCCGGTCCGATGTGTCCTGCCCCGTGTGTGATGCTCACTTGGTGGACGCCCTCATGGAACAGCAGCGCGTGCTGTACTGCAAACGCTGCCAAGGCGTCTTGGTCTCCCACGATGACTTCCTCGTCATCATCGGCCGGCGCCGTGCGCGCTATCAGGGCCCGCCCGACCGCCCCAGCCCCGTCGACCCCGATCAGCTTAACCGCAAGACATCCTGCCCACGCTGTCACACGAGGATGGAAACGCATCCCTACTACGGCCCCGGTAACGCGGTCATAGACACCTGCGGCCAATGCAGGCTGATCTGGTTCGACGGCGGCGAGATCGCCGTCCTCGAACGCGCCCCCGGCTCCCGCTGACCGCATTCTCACAACCGGGGCGACGCTCGCGGCAACTTCATGTAGCGTCACCTGTCGTGCGTGACGCCTCCACCCGGAGTGCCAAAGACAAACAGAGCCGCCAGCGACCTCTGTAGCCTGCGAAACGGTTGCCCTGCATCTTCCCATAATCTCACGTGAGCAACCGTCGAACCGGCACTGGATAAGCACCTTCGAATACGCTTTCCAGCCGCCCACCCGCTACAATGGATTGAGACAGCCAAAACGCGCTGCGCCCCCGCCCATGAGCGACCGCTCGGGGCGCGCCGCCGACCGACCGCTTGAAGGGAAGGAAGCAGAATGCAGCCGCTTGCAGCCATCTGCGTTACCGTCGTCGCTTGTCTGTCCGTTCCGGCATCCGCGCAGTTCACCATCGTCAACCACACCGCCGGCGGCAGCGGCTCGGCGCAGCTTGACGACGGCGGCTTGCCGATAACCGACGCCGATAACACCACCGGCCTCGGCGACCTGCTGATGTCGTTCTCGGCGATCGACGCAACCGGCACCGGACAATGGGCCGCGTCGGCGTTAGGCGGCGGCAGCTCGCAGATCTACATCTTCGGCGAATTCATGAGCGTCTTCGTCGAGCTGGACGCCCTGTACGTACCATCGAGCGAGCCGGACGGCGATCGGCCGGGCGGATCGGCCGCCGCCGGGCTCTCCTCCGTGATCGAGTTCTACACCCCCGCGCACGCCATCGACTGGTTCTACCTCTTGGACATTGACGCTACCGCCGATTTCTCCGGAACGGCCAACGTGATCGTCGAAAACGTCACGCGCGCGCACACCCTCCTCGTCATGGACGCGCAGGTTCCCCCGACCTCGACGCTGCTTTCGACCACGCCGGGCGACTTGATACGTATCTCGACCGAACTGTCCGGAAGTGGAAGCGCGCTCCCCGACGTCGCCTCCCTCGAAACCTACAGCCCGACCATGCGAATGGACTTTCTGATCATCCCGGAGCCCGCAACCTTGGCCATTCTCGCCGTCGGGTTCCTTGTCGGGTTCCGCCGCCCGCGCACTGCACCGGCGGCCCAGCGCAAATAAAACGTTCGCGGCGGGCGCGCTGGGCGCCCGTCGCGAACCGTGCGTCGGTTTGGAGGTATCGCTATCTGTCGTTAACCCGTTGGAAGCGTCGTCTTCCCAATACCGGCCGCGGCCAGCCAAGAGCCGGCTGTTGTGTCTGGAGACCGTTCGAAAATCGGCGCCGTCACAGAACGGCCACGCTTTCGCACACCCTCCGATGCGGTACTGACCTTCGTCAACTCCCCTGCCGGCCTCCGCCATGCGGGACAGGACCACCCCGAACGCCCGTTCCGCATTCAGTGGCCGACAAGCTCCGAACTGCGGCGAAGTTTCCCGCAACTCGCAACAAGCTTCTAACTCTTTAAATGCAATAAGATAGCGCGAAAAGCAAACGGCAAATGAAGATCTTTCGAGCCGCCGTGTGCCCGATAACCCCCGGACATGCAGCCAACCGTCAGGAAGATGGCCGTGAACGCGTCAAGTCAGCGTACTCACTCGGCCGCCGGTCCCCCAATACGTTGTTCCGCTGCGTGATCATCTTGTCCCGAGCCAACGCGACGTCCACGTCCACAACACCTGCCTCCACGCCCTCGGGTGAACCCTGCGCCAGCACGTTCCCCGTAGGGTCGGCGATCGTCGAAACGCCGGTAAACGTCAAATCTCCCTCACACCCGATCCGATTGGCCGTGATGATGAACAGCCGATTCATCAGCGCTTGCACCGGAACCGCCCGCTGTGCCAGTCCCGGCATCAACAGATCGGACGGATGACACACGATGTCCGCACCGCGCAAAGCCAGCACGCGCCAAGTCTCAGGAAAGATCCAGTCAAAACAGATCAGCATCCCGACACGACACACTCCCAAATCGAACACTGGCAGACCCAGATCCCCCGGCTCGAAGTGGTCCTTCTCGTTCATGAAAAGATGAAGCTTGCGGTACTTGCCGACTACCCCCGCCGGACTCACCAGCACGGAGGAGTTGTAGAGCCGCCCGCTGTCTCGATCACGTTCGTTGATCCCGGCCACGATGTGCTGATTGTGATCCCGACAGAGACCCTGAAGAAACTGGACGAAAGGCCCGTCCTGAGCATCCTCCGCGGTGGCCTGCGCCTGCTCGCGGGACTCGAAGTTGTAACCCGAATTGCAAAGCTCCGGAAACACGACGAGATCGGCTCCGGCGAACTGACCGCGCAGGCTTGCAATCGAACCGATCGTCTCGTCGAGGTTCCCGAGGCTGGGAGCAAATTGAACGTAACCGATCTCCATCCCAAAGAACTCCGAACGCGGCAACCGACCGTACTCACTTCCGATTACTCACCATGTGCACGCGACGCGGATCGGTCAACAGCGACTTGCCACCGCTTGATTGCTTGCCTCACGGGTGCAGCCGATACGCCGGGATCGGCTTGATGTGTGCCGATTCCTCCGGCGGTGGAGCGAACTCGAACGGCGGCGTGGACAGCAGAAACGGACGGCGTTGGGCCACGCTTACGAGCAGGGCGATCCCGATCATGTTCGCCAACAGGCTGCTCCCTCCGTAGCTCACGAACGGCAGCGTCATCCCCGTGATCGGCATCAGCCCGAGCGTCATGCCCACGTTGATCAAGACCTGTGACGAGATCAGCGCGATCACACCCACCGACAGCAGACGCGCAAACGGATCCACCGTGCCGGCCGCGATCTCCATCCCCGCCACCACAATCAGCGTATAACAAATCAGCACGAACAAGCAGCCTACCAGCCCCCACTGGTGCCCCACGATTGCAAAGACGAAATCGTTGTGACGGTCCGGCAGAAAGTTGTACTCGACGTAAGTGCCGTTTCCCCAGCCCTCGCCGGTTAACGCCCCCGATCCCAATGCCGCCTTCGATCGCAGCAACTGCATGCCGCTGTCCACCTCCCACTGCCGCGCCTGGCGCTTGGTCGCCAGAAACCGAAACGCCTCCGGATGCTCGACGATCTTTTCCCGTAGGGTCTCCGACTGCAGCGCCACGCCAAGTATCCTGGCCCGCTGATAATCGTGCAGATTAAGCCACCCCAACGGCGCCGCGGCGGCCGCGATCAACAACAGCGCAGCCAAATGCCCAGTCTTCGCCCCCGCCGCGTACAGCATCACGAACAGCACCGGCATCATCAGGATCACCGTGCCCAGGTCCGGCTCCAGCAGAATCAGAAACATCGGCAGCATCGTTCCCAGAACCGGTATGAGCAGTCCCCTGAACGTGCGATAGTTCTTCCGGTAACGCAGGTAGGCCGCCAGCCCGATGATGTAGGCCACCTTCATGAACTCCGACGGCTGCAACTGGAAGAGCGGAAGCTGGATCCATCGATACGAGCCGCGCCGATTCGGAATCAACTCGCCGAATGGAATCCACCGCGCCAGCACCAGCGGTACAAGCGCGGACACCGCCACTACGACAATCAGCAGCGCATGCCGCGCGAACCACTGAAAACCGAACCGCAAAACGACCGCAGCGACGCCGCAGCTCACCAGCAGCGTGATCATCTGCTTCAACGTGTTGATCGGAATCGTCCGCCGATTAACCTCGGTGGCGTAGATGCACAACAGCCCGACGATGTAGAGCATCCCCACCGAAATCAACACCGCCCAAGCCGGTTGAGGGAGCGCTGACACTCGGGCCTTCATCCCGTCTCTCCGATCGCTCTGAAGTCGGGGTCCAGCTCCGGTCCCAGCATGTCGCAGAGAATGCGGGCTACGTCCTGCCCGATCGGCCCCGAGACGTGCCCGCCGCTGCTGCCGAACTCGACCAGCACCGCGAACGCGATCGGCGGCGTCCGATCCGGCAGCGGGCGGCCGTCATCGCCCACCACCTGCAGATATCCGCCGAACCACGCATGCGCGTACTTCTCCTGCCCCGGGATACGCTTCGGCGGATACCAGGCGCACGGGACGACGTCGCGCGCATCGAATTCAGCCTCGGGATGCTCTCGGCGGAAATCTTCCGCCGCGTTGTGACGCGTCTTGGCCGCAACAATCGCAAATCGAAGGCGTCCGCCCCCCTCCTGATACTCGATGCGGTAGTGCGTGGGCGTTGCCGGCGTCGTCGCGCTTCCCGTTTTACCGCACAGTGCGTAGCGCCCGTTGGTCCAGTGCGCCGTACGGTACGCCGTTCCGCCCGGATCGTTCGTCACCCGAAACAGACCCTCGCGGACGGCGCGCCATTGATGCGGCTTCACGGGCAAGCGCTGCGTCGGAGGCTCAGTGTCGTCGCGAATCAGTTGAAGCGACTTCTTCGCGCCGGAGGCGTACAGCGCAAACAGGTTCGCGGCCTGCAGCGGCGTGATCGACAGCTCACCCTGCCCGATGGCAAAGTTGCGGGCCCGCCCACGCGTCGCAGGTGCGTTGCGATAAGTCATCAACCAGCTCGGCGTCGGGTTGATACCCTCGCGCTCCTCGCGAAGCCCGATCCCGCTACGTTCACCGAAGCCGGCCATCTCGAAGTACCCGGTCAGTCGATCCACCCCGACCAATTCCCCCACGTGATACATGAAGATGTTGCAGCTTCCGGCGATGGCCGCTGAGACGTTGATCTCGCCGTGCGCCCTCCTCCGGTTTGTCCCCGTCACCTGCCAGCAGCGCCACGCATCCCGCACGTTGGGAAAGTAGTACCCCGTGCACGTGAACGTGGACTCCGGCGTGATCACCTCCGTGCCCAGCCCCGCAATGCACGTCAGCGGTTTGACGATCGAACCGGGCTCATAAGCATTGGCTGCGGCACGAAAACGAAGCGGCGTGCGCACCATGTCGGCCCGCAACTCCCGGTAGCGCCGGCTGAAATCGTTGTTGTCAAAGCCCGGATAAGAGACCATCGCCAGGATTTCGCGCGACGGAACGTGCACCACCGCGATCACCCCGCCCGCCGGATAGGGACACAGCTCCGGAATCCGCTCCTCCAGCAGACGATACAACGCGCTCTGCAAGTCCGAACGAATGGTAAGCGTGACGTCATCGCCCGCCTCGGCCGGCACGTGCTCGACGATCGCCTGACTGCGGTTGTAGCGCAGTCGCCCGCGCCGCCCCCGCAACCTCTGCTCGGCCACGTACTCGACGCCCGACACCCCCTTTCGGTCGGTGGCGTCGTACTCACGCAGCGGATCGCCCTGGTGCGGGTCCTCACGAAGATCTTCCGCAGTCACCGGAGCAAGCCGTCCGAGCAAGTGACACCACGCCGGCTCGGGTGTATAGCGACGGTGTACGCCGTGCTCCACCACGACCCACGGATATCGCTGAGCCAGCCTTCTCGCTCCGATCTGAAGTTGGTCGTCCAGCCCCTCCACCACCGGGTGCGCCATGCGCTCCTCCCGGATGGGGACCTCATACCCGAATCGCTCGCCTACCCGATCACGCCACCGCTGGATCCTCGCAACGATGCCGTCCGCCCGCCCCCGCAAGTCATAAATCGTCTCACCCGAAAACGCGGCCAGATCGGCCCACATGCGCTCGATCTCCTCGCGCCGTTCCGCACGCCCCTCGGCCCCCTCACCCGACAGCACCGAATAGTCCACGCTCACCTGCCAGCACGGCTCGTCGCTCCCCATCACACGACCGAAACGATCCAGGATCCGACCGCGCACGAACGGAAGCGTCTGCGCCGGACGCAAAAGCGCCGCCTCGGCCTCCTCGCGATAAACGTCGGCATTGACGATCTGCAGATCGACCAGCCGCACCACGATGATGATCAGCACTGCGGCCAACCCCAGCATGATCGCCTTCAGCCGCTGCTCAAACACGATGCCCTCCTGGTCCGGCCATCCGAGGCCGGGCAGACACCGTGTCCCGCACGCCAAGCAAGCCGGACGCCTTTACCAGAAGATGATGGATCGGAATCGCCCACAACGCCGTGTAAAACGAGGTCCCTACGCCCTCGAGCACCACGTGCACCCAACCGGCGTAAGAATCCAGCGCTACCACGCGGTACACACCCAGCATCGCGTTCAAAACGAGACACCCGCCCAGCGTGGCCATGAAATGCGTCATCACGCTCTTCAGAAAAACGAATTCGCGCACGCCATTGACCAGCAGGGCGCTGATCGCATATGTGATCGCCATCAGCCCCATACGCTCGATGCTGAGCAGATCCACCGCAAATCCGAGCACCCACGCTGCAAGAAACGCCTCGTTGCGCGGACAGTAAAGCGCGAAAAACACGACGAGCACAAATACCCAGTCCGGCCGAACGCCGCGGAATCCCACGGGCGCCGCCAGTGTCGTCTGAAGAGTGAGGACGCCCACAGCGCAAACGGCAAACGTCAGCCACCTCACGGTCCCGCCCCTTCACCGCTCGACGATTGGTCCTGCTGCCACGGCGCCCCGCCCCTCACATCAGGCTCAATAATCTCGAGGATGGAATCCGCCGCCGCGAGCTGCACCCGCGGATCATCCGACCCGTTGAGCTGGTCGCGCAGAGGCCGAAGCGCCCGACGATCCCCGATGGCGCCCAGCGCTCGGGCCGCCAACTGTCGCACGCGCATGATCTGATCACGCGGCGGATCGTCTCGCACGTTCGTCTGTGGCCGGTCGAAATCGAGCGATCGCAGCGCCAGCTTGAAACCGACATCCTCGCCCAATAGACCGAGCCCCCGCGCCGCCGCCAATCGCACCTCAAGGTACTCACCCTGTTGCAGTTTGTACAGGAACGTGTCCTTCAACGATGGGCTCACCAGCCCCGCCAACACGTTCAAAGACCGGACGCGAATCGCGCCCTCCCCCGAGTTCGCCCAATACGTCAGATGATTGATCGCCTCCTGGTTGCCCAGCTTCGCCATCGACTCCAGCGCCTGCCGACCGACCGATTCGTCCTCGTCATCCATGGCCTTCGCCAGCAGCTTGATCGCCCCCGGCTCGCCCAGCAACCCCAGCACGAACGCCGCGTTGCGCCTCACCGCCGGATCATCGTGTTCGAGTACCAACTCGGGAAGCCGCGCCGTATAGCTTGTGTCGCCGAGTCGATGCAGTGCGAAATACGCCGCCACCCGCAGACTTGCATCGGGGTCGTCCGCAAACTTCACGATGTGGCGGCGAGCGTGCTCGTCCTCGAGCTTACCCAGCGCCAGAATCGCCGCGAACTGCACGCCTGGCTCCGGGTCATCCAGCGCAAGCCGGATCCATGCGGGCGCCGCCTCGGGAAGGCGCCGCTGCAGGACCTCGATGCCCTGCGCCCGAATACTGCCCGCGTGACGGTACTGCACGGCCCGTTTCACCGCCTCCGCCGCCCGAAACCGAAGCTCCCGTTCCTGCTGGACGGTCAGCGGCTCCGGCATGATTACGCACCCCGAGGGCGCCACCCAGACCAGCATCGCAACAGATAAGGTGCGCACCGTGGATATCACGAGTTGCCCTCCTCATCACCCTCGCGCGCTGCACGCGCCCGGACGAACACGTAATCGACGTACAGCGCAGCCCCGAAAAGCAGGCACAGGAACGCAAAAACGTCGCCCGTCCGCGAATACAGACTGACGCGACTGTCCATCGACACACGCGCTACCCGGGCATCGACTTCGCCCACCCCGATCTTGTCGTGGGCCCGCCCGTCCGGACGGATAAAACCGCTGATTCCCGTGTTCACCGTCCGGGCCACACCCACCCGATTCTCCACCGCCCGAAACGTGCAGATCGCAAAGTGCTGCGGTAGCTCGTTGCGATGAAGAAACCAACCGTCGTTGCTGATGTTCAAGAGAAAGTCCACGCGCTTCGA
This sequence comes from uncultured Phycisphaeraceae bacterium, assembly GCA_964574815.1. GTDB lineage: Bacteria > Planctomycetota > Phycisphaerae > UBA1845 > UBA1845 > CAZNPL01. Next base: position 35,510 of record CAZNPL010000011.1, on the reverse strand, counting down.
CTCGGAATCGGGGCCCCACACGAACCGCCTGCATACGTAAGGCATCACATCCTCGTAGCAGATCGGCACGCCGAATCGGTACGTCTCCCCCTCGCGCGTCGTCATGGTGAACACTTCCACCTCTTCGCCGGGCGTGAGCGAGTACTCGAATCCGCCCCTGCCAAACGGCGAGAGGCTGTTCAACCAGAAATACAGAAATCGCAGACGACCGTAACGAAACGGCACCGTCTCACCAAACAATACGGGGTGTATCTTGTCGTGACGCTCCGGCTCCGATCCGTCCGGCTTGATGTGAAACGCCGAGTTGTGCAGGATCTGCGTCGCCCGCAGGCTGAAGGGTGTCGGCGTGACCGACATGCTCCCGATCACGATCGACGCTCCGGTGGCGATCGCACGCTCCTGTAACATCTCAAAGCAGTACCGCGACCAATCCTGCGCCCGACGTAGATACTCGTTCTTGATCAGCTCGGGATCCGCCTCACGAAACTCCGTGTTCAGATGCATGAAACTCCACGCCGTCTCGGGAAACAGAAACAGGTCCGGCTCCTCCACCTCGGCCGCCGTCATCAACTCGAAGTACGCCCGTATTTTCTCCCGTGGACCCGGCTGCGCCCGAAGCTTCTCCGGGTCCGTATAGTTCGGGAAATCTTCCTGAAGCAACGCGATCTTAGGCCCCTCTGTGATCGTGTCGCCCGACAGTTGAAATGCGCCATACCCGAGCGTGCCGGCGACAAGCACGACAGCGAATAGCACACTCCAGTGCGCCCGTCGAAGCTGCCCCGCCCGCATACCCGCATCGAACTGCCCGTAACGAGCGAAGATCAAATCGGCCACCGCGCCATTGAACGCCGCCAGCACGAACGACACACCGTACGCACCAACCAGGTCACTGATCTGAATCAGGCTCAAGCGAGCGTACTGGCTGTGACCCAAAAAAAACCAAGGAAACCCTGAAAGCACCAGCCCCCGAAGATACTCGCTGCCCACCCACACAAGTGGCACCGCCACCGAAAGCGGAAACCGCCGCCGCCGAACCGCGTGCCGGATCGGCCACGCCGCCAGAGGGAAGTAGCACGCCAGATATGCCGACAGCGCCACGTACCCCATGCCCGTCGGCGCTTCCATCCACCACATGTTGATCAGAAAGAACGCAAAGCCCAGCAGCCACGCAGTGACGTACACCCGCCGCGCCACCGCCGTCCCTCCGATCACGATCAGCCACGGCACCATGCAGACGAACGCCAGATACCACTGATCGATCGGCGCATGAATCAGGCTCATCAACAGCAGCGACGCCGCCAGCAGCGCGAGAATGACCCGATACGAATAAATCTGAAAACCCAGGTGCGCAGGACGGGGGACCGCCTCGTTCGGCCGCTCCGATTTTTGTGCCTGACGACGTTCCACTCGAATGACTCTTGGTGATCGATGCCCCGCTGCCTTCCGTGGCTCGGGCAACGAAACGCCCGATGCCGTTACCCGCGTTGCCCACCCAGCAGAATGATCGAGACCGCATCGCCGATTTCCGCCGCCCCCGCGCCGGGCTGGCGGACAATCAAGGCGTCGGCATCGGAAAACCCGAATGGATCGCCCGAGCCATGCCAGGATAAAGGCTCGGCAGTCAGTTCGCCACGCGCGCCGGTGCCCACCCGGGCCGGTAGATACGTCTCCCGCTCGCTCGTAGGCGGGCACTGACCCACCAGTCGAGCCGCGACCGACCGAGCCCGCGTCCCCGCACGCCCCTCGAACGCCTCAATCGCCATGCAAACGAACAGCCGGAACCCTACGAAGCACCCGATTGGATTGCCCACCAGCGCGAACACTCCGGTCCCAGACTCGGCCACACCGATCGTCGTCGGTTTCCCCGGCTTCAAACGAACCTTCCGAACCAGCGTCCGCACGCCGCAATCAGTCAGCACCTCGGGCACGAAATCAAATGCTCCCATCGAAACGCCCCCCGAGATGCACAACAGATCCGCATCCAGCCCCTGACGGATCGCCCGCTCGAGCAGACGCTTGTCGTCCCCCACCGCCCCCAACTCGATCGGCGCCGCATGCGCCTCACGCACCAGCGCCGCCATCATCGGACCGTTGCCGTCACGAATCTGAGCGCCCTGCGGAACGCGCGACACGTCCACCAACTCGTCACCGGTCACCAGAATCGCCACACGCGGCTGACGGTAAACCGAAATCTCCACCGCTCCGGCTGCCGCCGCCACCGCAATGTGCGAGGGCCTCAGCCGTGTCCGCGCTCCCACCACGGCCGCCCCGGCATGAACGTACGCAGCCGGGGGCACGACATGCTGTCCGCGCGTGACCTTGACCCTGATGTGAACCAGGCCCGCCTCGCTACACTCCGTACGCTCGACCGGCACCACCGCATCCGCGCCTTCCGGCACCGGCGCACCCGTGTTGATCTGCACCGCCTCGCCCGCCCGCAACGGCTCGCGGGCCTCACCGCCCGCGGCCACCTGCCCCACAACCTTCAGACTCCCGCCCTCGGCCACGTCCTCCGCCCGGACCGCATAACCGTCCATCATCGCCTTGGTGAACGGCGGATAGTCCATGTCGCACACGATCGCCTCGGCCGTAACCCGCCCCAATGCCTCCCCGAGCGGAATCCGCACCACCGGCCCCGGCCGAATACAGGCGGCCACCTGCGCCTGAGCCTCTGATACCGATGAATAAGACAAAGTCGAGCACATAACGCCGCATTGTGCCTGACGCCCGCCTCCGGTCAACGCAAGGCGCAACTCGCCGGGAAGACGCGGCCTCTTGACTGCGGTGGACTCTTTATCGAATCTGTGGGAACTTGGGCGGGCGACCGGTACGGTACCGTCCAGGACCCCTACGGGCATACGTGGGCCTTCGCGACGCATATCAAGGACATGACGCCGGAGGAGATGGCCGAGGCCGCCCAAGCGGCGTTTGCGCATTAGCAGAGACCCTGTTCGCGGGCCGTTTGATTCAATACGCCGTCTCCAGCGGCGGGTCGCATTTGGCGGCCCGCCGCCGGCCGCGATAGAGCCGGTCGTCGCCTCAGGCCGCGGGCTGGGTCTGCGTCACGTATAGCTGTTGCGTGGGATAAGCGAACTCGATCTCGCGTTCGGCAAAGGCCTCCATGATCTGGAAGTTAATGCTCTGCTGGACATCCATGTACTTGTTGTAGTCGGGCGTCAGCACGTAATAGACGATCTCGTAGACCAGAGCGAAGTCGCCGAAAGACTGGAAATGCGCGCGATCGAAACGCGCCAGCTCTTCGCCCTCGATGATCTGCTTGATGATCTCCGGAATCTCACGCACCTTCTCGACCGGCGTCTGGTAGATCACGCCGACTTTGAAAACGACGCGCCGCGTTTCCATACGTTTGTAATTCCGAATCCGGCTGCCGGTCAGATCGCTGTTCGAGAAGACGAGTTGCTCGCCGCCGAGGCTCCGGATACGCGTCGTCTTGAATCCGACGTGTTCCACTGTCCCAAGGTAATCGCCCACGATGATGAAGTCGCCCACGCGGAAGGGTTTGTCGACGAAAATCGAAAAGGAGCTGAAGGCGTCGCCCAGAACCGTCTGGGCCGCGATGGCTACGGCCAGCCCGCCGATGCCGATGCCGGTCAGCAGCGACGTAACGTTCACCTCGAGGTTGTCGAGCACGAAGATGGCCCCGCCAACCCAGAGAGCGACCTTGACGATGCCCATGATGTTCTTGACGGCCGCGGCACTGGTGGGGTCATCGGGATCCGCCCGGCCGACCCATTTCTGGAGGAGGTAGTTGATCAGCTCCTGGGCGAACTGGATCACCTTGTACGTGAGCACGACGGCAAAGAGGATCTGCAGCACCCATTCAATGCTTTCGCTCAGCGTCAACGAGCGCGTGCCGACATAAAGGGCGAGCAGCAGGTACACCAGCGCCCCGACGTGGCGCAGCAGCCCGACGATCATCCCGCCGAGGTCGGTCTTGATGCGTTCGTTGAGCTTGCGCAGTCGGTTGACCAGAACCGCCTTGATGATCCATGCAGCCAGGTAAACGACAATGAAAGCACCCGCGGCGGTCAAGTACGCCTGTACGGTGTTACTGAGGTATTCCTGATCGAGGACGTTATTGATCCATTCCATATTCATCGTTTTCGCTCCAATCCGTGGGGGATAAGTGCGCCCTGCGGGCAGAAAAAGCGTTCCGAACCACGCCGTGCCTTACCCTAACATCCTTTCACCGGTAACTGAAGGGTCCAACCGCAATCGCCGTCAGAAAGTCCGACGCTACGCGGCTTGCGGGTTTGTTTCGTCGTGTTTGCCACGTGGGCCTGCCATCTGTAGAGTGCGATGGTGGACTTACAGATGGACGCAAACAGTTGGGCGACTCTCGCGGGTTGCGTGGTCGCGGATCTGAGGGCGAGCCGGGGTTTTGAGGAAATGAACATGCAAGCTTTGAAAACGGTCGGGCGGCGACAGTTCCCTTCTGGAAGTCTAATTGCGGTGATTCTGACGGCGCTGGTAGCGCCGGGGGTCTGGGCCGATCCGGGATTGACGAAGGCTCCGCCGCCCGCGCGGACCGTGGACGTCGCCGACGAGTATCACGGCGTCAAGGTTCCTGATCCCTACCGCTGGCTGGAGAACGGCGACGATCCCGAGGTCGTCAAGTGGCTCCATGCACAGGGTGCGTATGCCCGCGCTTATCTCGACGCGATTCCCGAGCGGGCGGCGATCGTGTCGCGGCTGGAGAAACTCTATTCGGCCGCTTCCGTCTCGGCTCCGAGCGTCGTGAAGGATCGCTACTTCTTCAGCCGACGCGAGGGCACCCAGAACCACTCGGTGCTTTACGTTCGTGAAGGTAGCTATGAGGCGCCGGCACGCGTGCTGATCGATCCGAACGCGTTCAGTAAGGACGGGACGGTCGCGCTGGACTGGACGAGCGTTTCCCCAGACGGCCGGCTCATCGCCTACGGCAAGAGCTCCGGTGGCGACGAAAAGAGCACGCTGTACATCAAAAACGTGGGCACCGGTGACCATCTTTCCGAGGAAATTCCCGGGACTCGCTACTGCAACATCGCCTGGCTCCCGGACGGCAAGTCGTTCTACTACACGCGCTACCCCCTGCCCGGGACGGTCCCACCCGGAGACGAGAACTACAACCGCAAGGTCTACTACCACGAACTGGGCGACGACTGGAAAAACGACAAGCTGGTCGTGGGCGACCTGGTCAAAAAGGAGGAAATGGTCAACCCCTACGCCAACTCGACCGACGAGTGGCTCTTCCTCTCGCGCTCGATCGACTGGAGCGAAAACGATTTATACTTCCGCCCTCTGAAGAGCTCCGAACCGTTTCAACCGATTGCAGTCGGTCTCGGCGCTCAGGTGTCGGCCGACGTCGTCCACGGGAAGATGTTCATCCGGACCGACCACCAGGCCCCGCGGTACCGCGTCATGACCGCCGTCCTCGAACACCCTGGGCCGGAACACTGGAAGGAGCTCATACCGCAGCAGAAGGGCGTGATATCGAGCATCCGCGTGATCGACCGGAAGATCGTCGCGCACATTCACGAGGATGTGCACTCGCGGCTGGTTGTCTTCGACCTCGAAGGCAAGCGGATTGACGAGATCAAGCTGCCCACGCTCGGATCGGTCGGGGGTATTGGCGGCGAGTGGGACGATACCGAGATCTTCTTCTCGTTCCAGTCGTTCGCGCATCCGCCGACCATCTACCGCTACGACCTGCGATCGCGGGAACTCGAGACGCTCGAGCAGGTCGACGTCGACGTGGACGTGACGAAGTACGAAACGCAGCAGAAGTGGTACCGCTCAAAGGACGGTACCCGGATCCCGATGTTCATCGTGCACAAAAAGGGACTCGACCTGGACGGGCGCAACCCGACCCTGTTGTACGGGTACGGAGGCTTCGATGTGAGCTTGAGACCCCGTTTCCGCAAGGGGCTTTTCGTATGGCTGGAACGCGGCGGCGTGTACGCGGTGGCCAACATCCGCGGCGGAGGCGAGTTTGGCCGCGAGTGGCATCACGCCGGGCGGCTGGAGGACAAGCAGAACGTCTTCGATGATTTCATCGCGGCGGCCGAGGCCCTGATCGAGATGAACTACACCAGCCCGGACCGGCTGGCCATCTCGGGTGGCAGCAACGGCGGCTTGCTTGTGGGCGCCTGCGCGGTCCAGCGGCCGGAGCTGTTCCGGGCCGTCCTCTGTGGCGTGCCGCTGCTCGACATGGTGCGCTACCACAAGTTCAAGATCGCGCGCCTGTGGATTCCCGAGTACGGCTCCGCGGAAGACCCCGAGCAGTTCAAGTGGCTCTATGCGTACTCGCCGTACCACCACGTGAAGGACGGGACGCAGTACCCGGCCATGCTGATCACGACCGGCGACTCAGACTCGCGGGTCCACCCACTGCACGCCTGGAAAATGACGGCCCGGCTGCAGGCCGCCAACGACGGCGACCACCCGATCCTGATGCGCATGGAAACCAAGGCGGGCCACGGCGCCGGCAAGCCGCTCTCGAAAATCATCGAGGAGACGGCCGACGAATTCGCCTTCTTGATGAACGAGTTAGGCATGCTGAGCAGGGCGGGATAACGACAAGAGACTGGTGCTCCGTCAATGGTCTTTCTTCGGATTGACGCCGGCGACTTTCCGAGCCGCGACCGTCAAGCCGGGTGGCCCACCTCCTCTGGAGGTGGGTCCGCGATTCGACCTGCGCAAGGCGCCCGATCCGTTCGCGCCAGCGCCGGGGTGGCGGAAGCTCCCCGCACCAGTCAACATCAAGCCGGCGGGGTCCCCCACCTCCTATGGACTTGAACTCACAATTCGCCTGCGCCCTGCAGAGCAGACGGTACAGAGCAGGCCGAAAACACGTGACGAGCGTAAGACCTCTCTAACCGGATGGATTCCGTCTCCTGACTCGTCCCTTCTCGCCTTGCCCAAATTCTATAGCCCGGGACTGCCCCCGTCCTTGTCGCGATTCGGACTTGACGGCTCGCTCGCAGGATTCTGAAACACGGAGTCAGAAAAGTCGGACGTTATTTCGGTGATCTCCATCGTGGCCTTTAACTCATTGTTCTCGTCGACCAGCGCCACTTGCTTGACGTAAACCACGCCTTGGAAACGGTCGTAAAGGTTGAAGATCTCCGCCCGTTCACCTCCGTCCTTGAGGGCCGTCACCTTGGCAAATGCCAGGTGGTTCTCTGCGTCGAAGTAGTTTCTGATCGTTCGATCGTACACGTCCCTCGTTTCAATCAGCCAGCAGGGCTTCTCGCGGTACTTGACCTCGCCGCGGAAGCTGAGCAGCTCGTCCTTCGAGACAAGAGTATCGAGCATCGGCTGGCGCAGCATGCCCTTGTCGATTTCGTATTCGAGCAGGGTGATCAGGCCGGCCGGGGTCGCCTGGTCCTCGTTGTTCTCCGACATCCAGACCTCCCTGCCGTTGAAGCATTCAACGTAGGTCTTGTCGCCGATTCTGGTGTCGCGCCGGATGGCCGACCGGGTCTGGTAGATCGTAATGTCGCTCTCTCCGGCAAAGGCGCGAGTGTGCATGGTAAGCTTGACGCGGTCGATGCCCTCGATGTTCTTGCGGCCGCCGTGGGCTTTGATGATCGCGTCGATGACCTCCTTCGCCTCGGGGTTAATGTAGTAATCGTTTCTGACCCGCCCCGGCTCGGATGGCTCGGGCTGCTGCTGTGCCGACGCCGGCGCCATCATGGTCAGGGCGGCCGTCAGAGCGAGCCTGCAAATAAGGGTCTGCGATTGCGTGCGCATAAGCTGTCTCCTCTTCAGAATAAGCGGGCCTTCCAAATCGCACCCGCCCCCTTTCATGACTAAGGCGGCACGCAGTGCAATGTCAAGGCAAGCACCGTGCGCGGCATCCGCGAGCCGGGTGGTCCACCTCCTCCGAAGGTGGGTTTCACGTTTCGCCTCCGTTGGGTTCTAGGCCCACGTTAGTACGCAATTAGCGAGCTTGCCCCTGCGTTACTTCTGTGCGGAGGCGCCGTGATCAGCTCATCTTTCTTACGGTCTTGACGATGCGATCGGCGGCCTGGGTGACTTCGGCCTCGGTCGTGGGGCGGCCGAGGCTGAGCCGAACGGTTCCCAACGCCACGTCACGCGGTACGGCCATCGCCTTCAAGACTGCCGACGGCTCGTGCGTCGTGGCGTGACACGCCGCGCCCGCGCTGGCGCAGAAATCCTCGAGGCGGGCCAGTAGCTCGGCGCCGATGATCCCGCGAAAGCCCACACTGAGCGTGTTCGGCAGTCGCAATTCGGGATGCCCGTTCAGCACGACGCTGTCATCGACACCTTCGGCAAGCAACGTATGCAATCGGTCGCGAAGGCGGCGCACCGTTCCATCGTCGCCGTCGGTTCCGACGAATTCCGCCGCAGCGCCCAGCCCCACAATGTTGGGAACCGCCTCGGTGCCCGCACGACGCCCTCGCTCGTGCCCCGCTCCGTGAATCAACGGCTCGATCTCGATGCCCGAACGCACATAGAGCGCGCCGACGCCCGGCGGCGCGTGGAACTTGTGCCCCGCGATCGTCAGAAAATCGACGCCGAGCGCGTCCACCTTGACGGGAATCTTGCCGACGCTCTGGGCCGCGTCGGTGTGCATCCAGACGCCGGCCTCGCGAGCGATGGCCGCGATCTCGCGGATCGGCTGGATCGTGCCCACCTCATTGTTGGCGTGCATGACCGTCACGAGGATTGTGTCCGGCGTGATCGCCTTGCGCACCTCGTCGGGATCGACCCGACCAGTGCCGTCAACTCCGACCCGTGTGATGCGGAAACCTCGCTGCTCCAGGTGGTCGCAGGGCCGCAGCACCGCCGGATGCTCGACCGCAGACGTGATGATGTGGTTGCCCCTGCCTTTCAGTCGATCGGCCACCCCTTTGATGGAGTGGTTGTTCGACTCGCTTCCGCCGGATGTGAAGATGATCTCCTCCGGCGCCGCCCCCAGCAGGGCCGCCACCTGCCGGCGGGCGTCCTCCACGGCCCGCCGCGTCACGGCTCCGAGCCGGTGGCCGCTGGACGGATTGCCGTGGTGCTCGCGGAGGTACGGCAACATGGCCGCAACGACCGGTTCCGCGACGGGCGTCGTCGCATTGTAATCAAGGTAGATGATCATGCTGATCCCTTTCAAGCTGATGGTGGCTCGGCCTGCGATACTTCACTGATCATATTGGCAGGGGCCTCGTCAGGCGAGGCCGATGACACCCGCATCGGCCGCGGACCGAGACGGGGTGTGGCGGAACCCGGATTGCCCGGTTACGCTGGTAGGTGGGAGCGCAGACCCACGGTTGAATGCCCGCAAACCGAGCGGGCGGTATCCAGGAGTTCACCCATGAAGGTACTCATCGCCGACAAGTTTGATGAATCCGGCATCGCGCAGCTCAAGGATGCCGGATGTGAGGTCGTCAGCAACCCGGAACTGAAGGACGACGCCCTTCTCGACGCCATCAAAGAGACCGACTGCAACGTTCTCATCGTCCGCAGCACGAAAGTGCCCCAGCCGATGATCGAGGCCGGCACCGGACTCAAGCTGATCATCCGGGCCGGCTCGGGTTACGACACAATCGACGTGAACGCGGCCACCCAACGCAATATACGGGTGTCCAATTGTCCCGGCATGAACTCGGTGGCGGTGGCCGAGCTCGTCATGGGCCTGATGATCGCCCTGGATCGCCGGATCGTGGACAACACCGCAGACCTCCGCCAGGGCGTGTGGAACAAGAAGGAGTACAGCAAGGCCCGCGGACTCAAGGGCCGGACCCTGGGCATCGTCGGACTCGGACGCATCGGCTACGAGGTGGCCAAACGGGCGGCGGCGTTCGACATGCAACTGCTCTACACCGACGTCATCGACTATCCCGGCATCGAAAAGGAGCTGGGGATCAGGAAGGTCGCGTTCGACGATCTGCTGGCGCAGTCCGACTTCGTGACCGTTCATACGCCCGGCGGCGGCGGTACGAAACACCTGATCGGCAAGGACCAAATCGCCAAGTTGAAGCCCGACGCCTGCCTGATTCACTGCGCTCGGGGCGGCGTGGTCGACGAGCAGGCGCTGGCCGCCGCGCTCGAGAGCGGAGCACTGCGCGGCGCGGCGCTGGACGTCTACGAGATCGAGCCGGCCGCGACCGACAAGGAGTTTGCCGACCCGGTCGTAAAGGCCCCGCACCTTTACGGAACGCACCACATCGGCGCTTCCACGGATCAGGCACAGGCCGCAGTGGCCGAGGAAGCCGTCCGAATAGTTAAGACTTTGATTGAAAAAGGCCAGTTCATCAACTGCGTCAATCCGCCGGAGTCGCAACCCGTCGGTTAAGCGAAAGACCTTACAGGAAAGGACTGCGTGAAATCATGCTGAAAACGAGTCGTTGGGCCCTCGTCTGCGTAACCGCGAGCCTGCTGGCGGTCGCAGATATACGGGCCGAACCAAACCAAGAGCCAAGCGTGCCAACGGCGGAAAAGGGTGTCGCCGCGTATATAGGCGACAAGCCCATCACGATGGAGGAGCTCGACGCCGTAGCGCTGGGCCAGAACATGAAGCTCGCCCAGCAGGTGTACGAGGCGCGCCAGCAGGCGCTCGACCAGATCATCCTTGAGCGGCTGCTGGCGAAGGAGGCCGCGGAGAGCGATACGACGCCGGAAGCGCTCGTCGAGAAGCTGGTGGCCGAGAAGACCAAACCCGTGACGGATGAGGACGTCAAGGAGTTCTACGACGAAAACCGCGCCCGGATGCGCGGTCAGCCGCTCGAAGCGATGTCCGAAAGGATTCGTCAGCATCTTGCCTCCCTGCGCAAGAACGAGGCGCAACTGAACCTCGTGGACGAATTCAAAGAGAAGGCCAACGTGCGGGTTATGCTCGAGCCGCCGCGCGTCGATGTCGTCATCGCCGCCAACGATCCGGTCCGAGGGCCGAAGGACGCCGAGGTCACCATCGTCGAGTACGCGGACTTCCAGTGACCGTACTGCGCCAGAGTCGGTCCGACTCTCGAAAAGATCTTCGCAACCTACGGCGACAAGGTGAGGCTCGTCTTTCGCGACTTCGCACTTCGCAATCACCCACGTGCGATGCCCGCGGCCCAGGCGGCTCTGTGTGCCAAGGAGCAGGAGAAGTTCTGGGAGTACCACGACAAGATCCTCGCGAACCAGCGATCCCTTTCGGACCCGGATCTGAAGAAGTACGCCGAGGAGCTCGAACTTGACGTGGATGCCTTCACGACCTGTCTCGAGTCAGGCAAGTACAAGGACGAAATCGAGACCGATATGCGCGAAGGCCAGCAGCAGGGTGTGACCGGTACGCCGGCCTTCTTCATCAACGGGCGTTTCCTCTCGGGCGCCAGGCCGTTCGACGACTTCAAGGCGATCATCGACGAGGAGCTCGAAGACTGACCGCAGCGAAGCGGTAAAGGCATGTAGCGTCACCCCTTACGGGTGACCCAATCAGCGAGGGTGCCATGGGCAAGCGGAACCGCCAAAGGCGGCGCAGCTTGCCCGTGCTTTGCTTCGGCGACAAGCCCCGACGCGACAGCGCGGCAAACCTACTCGAAACCCCACTGCCCGACCGTCTCGACCGCTGCGCCGTCGTCGAAGTGGCCGGCAAAGAGCCGGAAGTAGTGCATCTCCTCCTTGCTCCGCACAAGCGCATGCTCGGTCTGCACGCGAGCCAGCTCTGCATCTGAGTATACTTTCTCGAAGTGCTCCGGCAGCAGCTTGGCCGCGCCCGATCCCTGCGAGAACTCCTGCTTCAGCCGCTCGGTGATGGAGCGCGGCAGATCAGGCTCGTACGCTTTTCGGAAAATCCACTTCTCCACCATGCGGCCGTCCACGTCTCGGAGCTTGTACTCCGTGGGGATGCAAATCGCGTATTGGAACAGTTCGCCGGAGATGAGCGGCGCGACCACGCGGACGGAATTGGCCAGGTTCGTGCGGTCCAATCGCAACGAGGCGTTGTTGTGCAAATAACGAAACAGGTCCATCTGCCGCGAGAACAACTCGTCCGCCGGCACGCGTTTCAGATGCGCGTAACCGCAGAAAAGTTCGTCGCCCCCCTCGCCGGAGAGGAGAACCTCGTATCCGGCGCGGGCCGCATGCCTGGATATCAGCAGATTCGAAGCGGCGCTGCGCACGAGCGACGGATCGAAAGACTCCAGGGCGTAGATGACCTCGGGCAAAACCTCCAGCAGGGCATCGAGGTCGATCACGAGCTCTTCATGATCAGTGCCGAGGTGTTCGGCCACCAGCCGGGCGGCGGCGAGATCTCCGCTGTCCGCGGTGCCGATGGCAAAGGTCTTGATGCGCTCGCCGGCTCCGAAACGCTCGCGATAAAGGCGCGACGCGATCAGCGTGATCACGCTCGAGTCCATCCCGCCGCTGAGCAGACAGGCCGTCGGCCGGGCGAAGTCGACCCGGCTGCGGACGCTTCGCTCGATGATCTCGCGCACGCGGGCCGTCATCGATTCCACAGGCACCGTGAAAACCTCGGGCGGTTCGTCGGGCACGCGCGCGAAGCGCGTCGTCCGGCCCGACTCGTCCATACGGTGCCCCGGCGGAAACTCACGCACGTCGTCGGTGACCTCCGTCAGGCCCTTGAGCTCCGAGGCCAGACAGAGCGCGCCGTTGGCCCGGCCATAGAAGAGAGTCTTGATGCCAAAGACATCTCGGGCGGCGAACAGCTTGTCGCCGTCCTGAATGACGAAAGCAAAGACAGCATCGTCCAGCATATCGAGCATGTCGGCTCCGCGCTTCGAGTAGAGTTCAAGCAGCAAACGCTCCTCGAGAAAAGGCCCGTCGGGCACACCTGCGCCGCGGGCAAGGTCCTTGACATTGCCGATCTGGCCGTCGTAGGCGATTCGCAGGTCGCGCCGTCCGTCCGCGGAAACGGGAACAGCGCTTTCCGGTTCGGCGCCGGGGCAGTCCGCCTGCAGGTAATTCTGAGCCAAAGCGCTTCCGTTTTCAGCGTGTACGCCGGAGAGATAAGGCCCGCGGTGGTCCAGCCGCTCGGTCATGCGTTCAACGTTTCTCTCGGCCCGATGCCCATGTGCTACGGCGAATCCGCTCATCGTGATCTCCTCGGCGTCAGTGTGTTGCTTTCGTTCAGTTGATGCCGCTCATCATGCGAAGCCGATGTGCTCAGCTTGCACCGACGGGTTCTTCGTAATCCGGTCGTTCAGCCCAGCGAGCCACGTTGCCCAAAACGACCTCCGAGTTTGCATAGACCTCGCAGAGCAGCTTGTGATAGGCCGCTTCCTCCGGCGACCGCAGCCCCGCCGCTCCATGTTGCAGTCTGTAACGCTCAAATTCATCAGCCGGCAGAAAGTGCTCCAGGCCGTGGGCCAAAAGATCAACCGCGCCGCTTCCCTCGTCGAACTGAGCCTTGGCCCGCCAGGTGATGTCAGCCGGGAGAAGGTCCTCGCAGGCCTTGCGGAGAACCCACTTCTCCTGCCAGTCGCCGTTCGATGATCGCCGAAGCTTGAGCCGCGCCGGCACCGTCTGGGCCAGTTCGATCAGCTCGGTATCGAGAAACGGAACGCGCCCCTCAATCGAATGGGCCATGGTCAGGCGATCGACGCGCTGCAGGTTGATGTTGTGCAGTGCCTGTACGCTGCGGCGCAGTTCACGACGAAGCACGTCCTCGCCCGGAACGTCGCGGTAATACGTGTATCCGGCAAAAAGCTCGTCGGCGCCCTCACCGGTGAGGATGACCTTGACGTACTCGGCGGCCAGGCGCGACGTGAAGTAGCAGGGGATCGCACTGCGGACCAGATCCTCGTCGTATGATTCGAGGTGGTAGATGATCTCGGGCAGTTTCTCGAGCACTTCCTTGAGCGTGAAAACGTACTCATGGTGAGTCGTGTCGAGATGCCGGGCCACCGTGCGAGCGGCCGCCAGATCGTCGCTGCCTTCCACGCCGACGGAGAACGTGTGCAATTCGTTGACGTGCTGCCGGGCAAGCGCTGCGATCACGCTGGAATCGAGCCCGCCGGAGAGGAAAGCCCCGACCGGCACATCGCTCATCATGCGTTTCCCGACCGCCCTTTCGAGCGCCGCCCGAATGCGCCGGCAATGGTCCGCCACACTGCGTTCTTCGCAAGGCACATCGGGCACCTTGTAAAAACGCCGGTACCCGCGTTTCGAGTGGTACCAGCTCCCGGCCGGAAACTCCTCCACCTCCTCGGCCACACCGACCAACGCCTTCAACTCCGACGCGAACACGCAGCCGTCCGACCGCTGGCCGACGTACAAGGGCTTGATGCCGATCGCATCGCGCGCCAGGAACAGGCTGTCGTCGTCCACCAGCGCAAAGGCGAACATGCCGTCCAGCCGCTCGGCCACACCGGTGTCGTGCTCCTCCCACAGATGCAGCGCCGCCTCCGTATCGCTGCGCGTGCGAAAGGTGTGTCGATCTTCGAGGCCGCGACGAAGCGCCGGAAAGTTGTAGAACTCGCCGTTGCCGACGATGACGCGCCGCCGATCCTCCGAGAAGATCGGTTGATTTCCCCCGGCCGGGTCCATGATCGACAGGCGTTGATGCCCGAGCACGCCGCGCTTGGTGGACCACATCCCGTCGGCGTCGGGGCCGCGGTGGACGAGGCGCTTCATCATCGCCGAGATCAGTTCATCGTCCTGCGCCCCCCACGTTCCGGCAAAACCACACATACTCGGTGCTCCTCATCTTGTATCCCGCCCCGCCGCAGTCGCGGCGGCTCGGAATCATCTGCATGCTTCGACTACAGCACGCAGATCACTTCCTGCCGACCTCGTAAACCGCAACGAGGCCATGCCCACAACCGACGCCGCGCTGCTCCGCAAGCTCGATATTGCGCAACGCCAGACCCAGTTGCGGCTCGATCCAGTCGGCCCGCGGATCATCGGCCTCGATCGCGTCGCGCGCTTCGATCGCAGCTCGAAGCGCGGCCATCGCGGCACGCACCGAATCGGGCGCGTTTCCTGGAATCTCCGGTAACGGTTCGCCCGTATCCGCGCGGGGCAGCACGTCGGCCGTGAAACGGACCACTGCGTTCCATCCGGAGTGCACGCGGCGCAGCACGTCCGAGGGCTCCTGAAAGCCTTCCGGTAGATGAAGCTCGAACCGCAAGGTATCCAGATCGGTCCGGCATCCCGGTTCGTGAAGGCGGTTGACCGCGGAGCGAAGCGGGGCGGCGTGACCGTTGTACTCCGCCGTATCCATGTGCCGGCCGACAAAAAGCGACCGGTCGAACAGGGACCGTTGCGTCAGACTGATGCCGGCCTGCTCTTCCGCGCGCTCAAATACACGCAGAGCCTCCTCTCGGGAGAGAAGGCGAAGGGGAAAGCTGTCTACCGTGTGGGTCTCGCGCTCCTCTTCGGAGTAGATGTAGGAAATCCGGTAATCCATCCAGTGTTCACGCGAGATGTCCTCCTCCCATAGATCGGTCCACTCGTAGGCGTACCGGCCGAGCCAGTCCACCACGATGACGGCGCCATCGTTCGCATGGCGCGCGATATCGATCAGAAGCCGAATAGTCTCCTCCTCGCCAAGGTGGGAAAACGTTCCGAATGAAGCGAAGTAAACGTCGAACGCTTCGTCGTCCGAGGCGAACGGCAGCCCCTCGCGAAGATCCGCCTCCATAAACGAGACGTTCTCCACGCGACGGTATCGCGCCTGTGCCTGCTCGAGTAGCGCGGGATTGAGCTCGACGCCTGTGTAGTCCCCAAGGCGCTCCGGAGAAATAAGCTGAACCGCGTCATCCTGCCATCGAGCGCCCTGACGCTTGATGGCCATCAGCGCATCAAAGCCGTCCCCGCTTCCGCAACCGAGATCCAGAATTCGCAGCCGGCGGCCTTCCCGGCGACGCCTCTCCACGAGCCGCTCCAGATGCGGCCGCAGCATGATCCCCAGGCTCTGCTCCTCCCAATGCACGCGGACGTTGTCGTACTTCCCCTCGATCCCTGTGACTCGGGCGTACCGGCCGCTGGCGACGGCCGCTTCATAGGCGCTGACTTCGGTCTGGCTCATCGGCCCTACCGCGCTTTCGCTTTCAGAGATGCGAGGCAGTCAACGGCCTCGAACGCGTCGCGGCAGTACGCGTCCGCGCCGATCTTTTCTGCGAACCCGGCCGTGACCGGCGCTCCGCCGACAATGATGCGAACCTTGTCGCGAAGCCCCGCGGCATCGAGCGCTTCAATGACCGAACTCATCTTGGTCATCGTGGAGGTAAGCAGCGCGGAAAGCCCCACGAACTCGGCCCCGCCCGACTTGACCTCATCGACGATTCGCTGTGCTGATACCGAAGTGCCGAGATCCTGTACGTCGTAACCGGCGCCCTTGAGCAGCGTGGTCACGATGTTCTTGCCGATGTCGTGCCGGTCCCCTTCGACCGAGGCGATGATCACCTTCCCCTTCTGTTCCACGTTCGCGGCCAGCAGATGCGGCTTGAGGATATCCATCGCCGCGCTGACGCACTCGGCACTGGCCAGCATGTCGGGGATGAGGTACTCGCTCGATTCGTACTTCGCGCCGACCTCCTCCATCGCCGGTGTCAACGCTTGCGACAGGATTCGGTCCACCGGAACGTCCTGCTCCAGGGCGGTCTCAATGAGCTCGGTGACGCCGGGCTGCCCTTCCATATCGCCGTCGAAGCCCTCGTCCTGCTCGTCGACGCGACCCAGGATCGTGTTCTTTTTGATCTCAGCCAGCAATTGATCAGTGTCCATCTGTTTCCCTCACAGCTTGAAACGATCGGCCGGGACCAAGCCGGGTATCTCCGCCCGGATGGAATCCAGCACGTCGTCTGGTAATGGCGTTCCCGCCGTGGCACGGATTTCGGCGACCCGGTCACATGCCCGCTCCAGAACCTGGTCCCGGTCGCCGTGTCCCTCGAGCGGATACGGATTGGTCACGACGCCTCGGCGAATCTGCTTGCGAATATGCCGGGCGAACAGCCGCGTGCCCGACTGCATCACCTTGCGCACCTCGCTCAGCGAGGCGGTCAGGTCGTCTTCTTCGAACCCTGCGGGCCGGAGAATGCTCTTGACCAGCCCGATGTTCGCGTCGTCGATGACGGCCTGCACGGGGCTGAACGTCCCGGTCCGGTCAAGAAGACCGAACGCATAATGGATGTACTGCGCTCCCGATTGTGCGACGGCTAGGTGCGAAAAGACCTTCTCGACGGTGGCCTGCATGCCCGGCACGCCGATGTCGCCGACCCCCGCCGTCGAATAGCACGGGATGCGGTAGTGGCGGGCCATCTGCACGCAATCGACGTTGTAGTGGATGAACTCCGGCGCCCCGTACAGATCGTGAAGCGTGTCCAGCCGCGCCCGAACCGGCACCGCGCCGTAGAGAACCGGCGTGCCGGGACGGACCAGTTGGGACAACGTGATGCCCGCCAGGATCTCGGCGTTGATGAGCACCACCATCCCCTCTTCCTGAACCGGCGCCGTCGAACCGCCCTGCGGCGAGGAAGATACGACGACCGGCAGCCCTCGCCGCGCGATCGCGATCACCTTGGCGGTGACGTCGTCCATCATCTCGAGCGGACTTTTCACCAGACAGGCAATAAAGGACAGCGGCGGCGCCTCGCGAAATCGCTCGGTGCTCCCGGCGACGATCTCGCCCAAACGCACGACGTGATCGAGAGCGTTCACGTCGGTCAGCCCCGCCTGCACGTGCCGGGTCATGTACATCAGGCTGGCAAGAAAGACGTTGACGTCCTTGTTTGCGTCGTTGATGTCCTCGTCCTGAGCGTTGACGTTGCGGATGAAGAAGTCCAGGTGGTCCAGCGCGTTGCACAGCCGCGCGGAATCGAGCAGTTTCCGCAAGTCGCCTCGCGTCGGTGTGTGCTCGGGATGCGGAACGGGCGGGCCGTCCGACGATTCCACCCATCGGATCGTGGTTTCGAGGAAAGTGTTCGCCTCCGAGCCAGTACCGAAGTAAACCCTTGGCGTCTCCGCGTCGAGCACGAGATCGTTTGCTGCGTCACGCCCGCCGAGCACCATGCGCGAGGGCACAGATAAGAGCGCCTCTTCGACGATGGCCCGCGGGATGCGGACCACCCAGGCCTCCTCCCGATCGCTTCGTGCCGTGGTGCAGCCCGCATCCGAAAAGATCGACGCCGCTTCCTCATTGAAGCACGAGATTCCTGGGTCCTCCAGAATCTCGAGCGAACCCTCGTGCAGCAGGCGGATCTGCTCGGCCTCGAGTCGCTCGACCGGCTGCACCAGAATGCCCTGCCGGCCGGCGACCGGCGCCCTTGTTGCCGTGTCCATACTCATTCGATCTCACCCTTTCGGATGCGACGCGCGTACCTGCGGCCGTGTCGGTCGGTACCGCCAATCAATTCGCCGAGCGCGATGGCGCGCCGGATGCCTCGATCGGTCGGATCGCAGATCGCCGAATCAAGACCGTTGCTCAACGCCGCGATCAGAAACGCCTGGTTCACCAGCGTGCGACGCGGCAACCCGTGAGACACGTTCGAGAGGCCCAGGGTCGTCCTGGCACGCGGAAACCTTGCCTTGATCTCCCGGAGCGTGGCCATCGTCACTTTCGCCTGCTCGACGTCGTTGCACACCGGCAACGCCAGAGGATCAAAACAGATGTTGTCTTCGGGGACGCCCGCCTCCTTCGCCGCCGCCAGGATCGACTCGCACACCTCGATACGCCGCGCCACCTCGTTCGGGATGCCGCTGTCGTCCATGGCCAGCGCGATCACCGGGCACTCCTTTGCGGCGGCCAGCGCCAGCACCGGACCGAGACGATCCGCCTCGCCGTTCACCGAATTGAGCAGAATGGGCCGCCGGCCGTCCACGTAGCCCGCCGCTTTCTCGAGCACAACCGGATCGGAAGAGTCCAGAGAAAGCTTCTTCTCGGTCGTGCGCAAGGCCACGTCCACGAGCCATTTGATATTCGCGATCTCCTGCTCGGGGTCTCCGCTCTCGGCCCCTGCGTTGAGGTCGATGTAGTCCGCGCCCGCTTCATCCTGATTGCGGATTTCCTGGACGATCAGCGTCTCGTCGTGATCGCGGATGGCCGCCGCGACAGGCTTGCGCGTCGCGTGAACCCTTTCGCCGATGATCATCATGGCGCTTTCCCGTCTCCCAAAGCACTGGTTGACAGCTCCGGATGGGCCTGCAGCAACTCCGACACCATCTCGGACGGGATGCGCGGCTCGACTGGCTCGGCGAGAATGTCCTTCACGACCTCGTGGGCCCGCTCCGCGATCGTCTTGCCGCCCGCACTTTCCCATGCTTCGCGAGGCTCCCGGTCGCTCAGCGTCGGAACATAATGTTCGTGCCGCATGTGCTTTCGTGTGTGGCGGGCGGAGACGAAATTGCCGCCGGGGCCCGCCGCCTTGATGGCATCGAGGGCCAGGGTGTCATCGTCCACTCGAATGCCCTTCAGGGCCCGCTGAACCATCCCCAGCAGCTCATTGTCGATGACGAGCTTCTCATTGCTGACCGTCAGCGTGAATTCCATCAGCCCGGCCGCATCGTGAATGAACTCGCCCCCGGCCAGCGCGACAAGAAGGTTGCTGATGGCCGATTCGTACCCGCATTGAGTATCGAGCGTCTTCGCGTCGCTGATGCCGGCGGTCGAGTAGTAAGGGATGCCGTAGTACCGCGCGAGCTGCGCGGTCGCGGCGTTGATGAGACCGCTTTCCACCGGCCCGCCGAGGTATTTCAGATCCCGCATGTCGGCGGAACTGGCCACGCAGCCGTAGATCACCGGTGCCCCCGCATTCACCAACTGCGTCGTCATGACGTTGATGAGGGCGTCGCAGTTCTGAACCACCAGCGTCCCCGCCAGCGTAACCGGGGCCGTCGCACCGCTGAGCGGCTCGGCCGGCACCGCGACCGGAATCCCCGCCCTCGCGACCTGCGTCATGAACGCCCCGTACTTACGGTCCAGACGAAGCGGACTGATGCCGCACGTGATGATGGAAATAAAGGGCCGTTCGCGCAGCGCTTCCGGCGAACCCGCGACACGCTCCGCCATCGCGATCACGTCCCGGATGCCCTCCGACGTAAAGACCCCGCCCATCACGTGCTTGGTCGTATGGCACAGCCCGGCGAAGAACCGGTTCACGTCCACGACTTCCACCGGCAGTTCGTTCGGGTAGGTCGGCAGAAGCATGAAGTCCACGTACTCCAACCGGTCGGTGATGCGAATGACGTCCACCAGATCCTGAAGGCTCGCCGGGCGGCGCTGGCCCGTGTCGTAGTCCAGAACATTGAGCGCGGTGCCGCCGGTCCCGCAGTAGACGTTGCCGGCGCCCAACTCGAGATCGGCGCCGGGCCGCCGCCCGTATAGGGTGACCTTCGCGGGCGCCGTATCCAGCAGGTCCATCACCACGCGCTCTTTCATGCGTACGACGCACCGGTCCGAATCCACCGACGTATCGAGCCGCCGGTACAGTTCCAGGACTTCGGGCTCATGCACTTCAAAGCCGACGTCCGCCAGAACCGAGATCGTGGCGTCGTGGATCTTCTGAACCTCCTCCGCAGAGAGCGGCTGGTAGGGGAAGCTTTGCGGTTCGACATCCGCCCGACTTGGCAGCACGCTGGTCTGCAGGCGATTCATGAGTTGCTCCTGTAAGGGCATCGCCTGTGCGAGCAGTTGGCACGCGCACAGGTGGCACACGGGATCGCGACCTCGCACAACTCGGCCTCCGGGCCCTCGCCGAGCACCCCGGACACGGACTTGCGAGGCGTCATCATCAAATCGTCAGACAGGACCGTGCCCGCAGGACGTTCGGGCAGCAACGAGAAGATCTTGCGCTGCTCCTCCACGGCCCAATCGCAGTGGCCAGGGCTGAAGGGCAAGCTGAGGCCCTCCCCGGGAGACAGGCTCTCGGAAAGATCCTGAGTAAACTGATCCACCATCGCATCAGCCGCCACCGATGCCACCGCGTCAACAACCACCCCGAACGCCGGTCGGCGCCGCATGGTTCGGTCGATGACGTGATCCACCTTCCGGCCCAGCGTCGTCAGAAAGACGTGGATCGTGTGGCACAACTTGAGGGACTGGGCCAGCTTGCGGCTCTTCAACGCCGTGCCCGTCTCGATCCGGACGAGTCCATCCTCCACGGCCATCGCGTAGCTGCGATGCTCCACTCTCGGCTCCGCGTGATCGCGCAGCCAGGCGATCGCCTTGTCAATCTGGCGCATCACTCGACCCGACGGCTCGCTGAACGGAGGGCAATCCAGTCGTTCGAGAATCTCCGGGCGCGGCACACCCAACGCCACATCATTGAAACTCGCAACCGGGCACGTAGTCACGGTTTGATCTCCCCATGGGTTGCGAGTGGGGCGGTGCCGTTCGGTCGAACGCCTCCGCTGGGGCAACCGGGCAACGACCCCGTCCCCCGCGATCGCTCGCTCGTGAACCGAACGCTGCCGCAAGGCGATCCGGCTGAGCATGTCGTGCCTTCTGGCCTTGGCCGTCTTGGCTTTCATTCGCCCGCTGCACTCGCACTGTTCGACTGCAGAGTCCTTCCCTACCCTTCCCGCCATCCATGGGGGGAACTTACTCTCCGGCGGGCTGGTGCTCGCCCGCCGGTCCCAGGGCGCCTTCCGTTTCCGCCGCCGCGTCGTCGTCGGTTGTCATAAGCGCGACCGAGGCGTCAGGCGTTTCGCCTTCCATCATGCCGGCGATACGTTGCAGCAGCGCCAGCATCTGGGTCTGCTCCCAGTCCTCCAACTTGCGCAGCTCGCGGCGGAAGCGATCCTGGAGAAGCGATGGCGCCCGATCCAGAAGCTCCTGCCCCGCCAGCGTGGCGTTGACGTTCACCGTCCGCCGATCGTTCTGGGGTCGGGTGCGTTCGACGAGGCCGCGCTTTTCAAGGCGGTCGAGAATGCCGGTGACCGTGGGTTGACTGAGGTGCAGTGCTCGGGCCAGCTCCCCGATGCGCAGCGGCCCCGATCGCGTCGCCTCTCTGAGCACGGCGAGCTGCGGTCCGGTAAGACCGATCTCTTCAGTAAGACGCCGAGAGTGCAATTCGATGGAGCGCGCAATGCGCCGGAGGGATGCGAGGATTTGATCCTCGGTTGTCGTCAGCCAGACGGTCACTGTCTGTCACCTCTCAATCCGATTTTCTCTCGGAAATCCGAATTTTCCTTCGGAGGCGAAATTATAGGGTCGAATGCATGACCCCGCAATAGCATCGACGTGTTTTTCTGGCCCGGGGAGACAAAACCACGATTACAAACAATTTATCCCGGTTGAGACAGCCCGCGCCGAGCGCAATCGGGACGTAAATCGTTTTGCACCCGATCGATCGTGGCCCATAACAACTCTGTAAGGCATAAATTAAATTGACCTCAAACTTCCTGCGCCGGGCACGGAGGGGCACTGATAACGCGCCATCAGCGCGTGAGTCAAGCACTCGCTATACAAAAAGGGCGAATCAACCGTCACGGCCCGCCGATGGGCCGTGATTGCCCCCTCTCCGCCGGAACCGCGCCGACAGGTTTGTCCGCGAATTCACTCGATGTTCATGGCACGTTCATACCCGGATCGCATGCTCCAAACACCAAGAGGGGCGTCCGACTCGTGCGTGAAAAACTGGATCCTCGGGCCGGCGCCAAGGCGTGACTTGAAAAAAGTTTGCGTCACGGTGATTTCCTGACGCGATTCTGAACCAAGGAGGAAACCATGGCTGCTGATGAACTCAAAGGCGCACGCGTGGCCATTCTCGTGACGGACGGATTTGAGCAGATCGAGTTGACATCGCCCCGCGATGCTTTGATGGCCGCGGGCGCGCTGACCGACGTCGTGGCCCCCAAGGAAGATACCGTACAGGGCTGGAACCACCGGGAGGTTGCTGACGCGATCCCGGTGGACAAGCCGCTGAACCAGGCTTCTCCCGATGACTACGACGCGCTCCTGCTGCCGGGCGGCGTCATCAACCCCGACAAACTGCGGCAGGACGAATCGGCGGTAGCGTTCGTCCGCAAGTTCTTCGTTCAAGGCAAGCCGGTCGCGGCGATCTGTCACGGCGCGCAGACCTTGATCGATGCCGAAGTCGTCAAGGGACGCCGCATGACTTCCTACTGGTCGATTCAAACCGATCTCAGAAACGCCGGGGCCGAGTGGGTGGATGAACCGGTTGTTGTGGACGGAAACCTCATCACCAGCCGTCATCCCCAGGACCTCGAAGCGTTTAACGCCAAGCTGACCGAAGGCGTCGCCCAGGGTCGAAGAGCCGGCCAGCACGCATAAGGGGAGGTTGTCCTAATGAATCCACTCAGAGAACTTCAGGGCTTCGGGCAATCCGTCTGGATTGATTACATCCGCAGGAGCCTCATCGAAAGCGGCAAGCTCAAGCGACTGATCGACGAAGACGGGCTGTCCGGATTGACCAGCAATCCCAAGATCTTCATGGAGGCCATCTCCGGAAGCGATGAATACGACGAAGATATTCGCAGGATTCTGGACCACAACCCCGGAGTCGATGCGAAGGAGCTGTACGAGGAGCTCGCGCTGGCCGACATCGCCCTGGCCGCCGACGCGTTGCGCGGCGTCTACGACTCGACCAAGGGCGCCGACGGTTTCGTCAGTCTCGAAGTCTCTCCGCATCTCGCGCACGACACCGAAGCATCGATCGAGGAGGACCGCCGCTTGTACCGGCGGGTCGGGCGCCCCAACGTCATGATCAAGATCCCGGCGACGCCCGAAGGCATCCCCGCAGTCGAGACCCTGCTGGCCGAGGGCATCAGCATCAACATCACGTTGATGTTTTCGATCAAACACTACGAAGCGGTCGCCAGGGCCCACCTGAACGCGATCGAGCGGCTGGAGGAACCGCAGCGCGTGGCCTCCGTTGCGTCTTTCTTCGTAAGCCGTATCGATACCGCAGTGGATCGGGAATTGGAGCGGATCGGCACGGACGAAGCGAGCTCGCTGAAAGGCAGGATCGCCATCGCCAACGCCAAGCGAGTCTATCGCCGCTTCCAGGAAATCTACACAGGCGACGACTTCGCCGCATTACGACGCCGCGGGGCCCGCCCTCAGCGCGTCCTCTGGGGAAGCACCAGCACGAAGAACCCCGAGTACTCCGATGTGCTCTACGTCGAGGAGCTCATCGGCCGCGAAACGGTCAACACCATGCCGCCGAAAACGCTGGACGCCTTCCGCGATCATGGCCGCGTCACCGGCGAAACGGTCCAGCAGGGCACGGACGAAGCGGAGGCGCAAATCCGGCAGTTGGGCGAACTCGGCATCGATCTGGACAACGTCGCCGAGCTGGTCCAGGACGAAGGAGTACGCAAATTCGCCGAGCCGTTCGACGCACTGATGGACGCACTCGAGCAAAAAACACGCGACCTCGCGCCGGAAACGGCCACACGCTCGAGCCCAAACAGCCAGAGGCGGTGATCGCCGCGCCGGACGCCTCGACCTTGAGGCAACGGGAAACGTCCATTACAGCACGCGCAGGGGCGTGCGGGCCAAGCGCCGCATTCAGCACCGCTTGAACTGGAGAGCGGCCGAAATGCTGGAAAGAACCGATTTCCGCTTGCATCCTGCGGCCCGGTTTCTATAAGCTGGTGCTATCGGACGAGCTCTGGCAGTGTGGTCCATTTCCGCAGAGCTGTACCGCGCAGCGTATCAAAGGGATGTTCGGCGCGGCGTTCCGCAAGTCGGACGTCGCAATTGAAGCCGAAGAGGGGAAGGCATGGACGCAGTGCTGACCCGTCTACCAACTCGGCAGCGGACAGTCGTCGGGATCGTGTTTTCGACGTTGGCCCTCGTGGGCAGCGCATTCCTGATGTCCTCGGGTTTGTCGACGACGGGTGCGGCGTGGCTCGGTTGGGTTGCGCTTCTACCGCTTTTTGCCAGCATCCGCTTCTGCCGCCCGAGTCGGGCGCTTTGGGCTGGCGCAATCTGGGGACTCAGCCTTTACGGCTTCGCGGCTGGAAGACCCGACTCCGCTCTCCAGGTGGGGCTTCTTCCTCTTCTCTTGCTCGCGCTCGTTCCCGCCGCATACACATTGTTCGGCGCATACATGACGCGCTGGATCGGCTTCAGTCCCTTCGTTCTGGGCGTAAGTTGGATGGGCGTCGAGCTCGCGTTTCGGCCGTTGGGACTTCGTCATGGCCTGCTGGCAGGTCTTCACAGCGAGGGAGCCTTGATCCAGTACGTCGGCGCCGCGCTGGGGTACGTGCTGGTCGCCTTTGTGGTCGCCTACGTTAGTGCACTGGTTTTATCCGTCTTGGTTCGCGTGCGCGTTTCTGTCTCCGTACCGCTCGTCTCAGTTGCCTGCGGCGATGGTGGCCGGTGGCTCCTTCCGCAGACGGTCTGCGTCTTCACACTCTTCAAAATCTCATCGTTGCGGCCGCGTGCCCCGCCGCCGGCCCCCTGCCCGGCTTAGCGTTTCGACGCGCCGAGCCTGCAACAAATCGAGTTCAAGGCAATTCCATCACGTGGTTCTTCGCGCCAGAACGTGGCGCGAGAGTCTGAAAATACCGTGACGTGGGCCGTGTGCATATCGCCCGCTCACATGGCATCACCCGTAAGGGAGACAAGTTGAATGAACATTTCAAAGACAATTCTGGTTCCGTGCGTCGCATTGATTGTAGCCTTTGGCATGATGTCTTCTGCTCAAGCTAATCAGTGTTGTGAGCTTAGCATCGGTTGTATTTCTTCGCAGACGATCAATCAAGAGGCATGCGAGAGCTTTACTCAGTATAGCGCGACTTTTGTCGATAACGCCTTCTGCGATACGAACACCGGCAACTGTGCTGCCAAGCCCGGAGGTGATGACGTTAACATCTGCTACGTAGATCCCGGCTATCAGCACATCGCCTCTACCGTGTGCGCACAGGTCTTGGGTCAACCCGGCGTGCCAACGGCGTCGACATGGGGCGCGCTGTTGATCGTGGTGCTGGTTCTCGCGGCAAGCACAATCGCGATTTACCGTCGTCGGCGCGTGGTTGCCTAGGTCGGTGGGAACTCGAAGAACCTGGGCAAACTGCGTATTATAAACGATCTTCAACAAGGGCGGGCCGACGGCTCGCCCTCCTTCTTTTTACGCCCAAAGTGTCCTCGAAAGGAACGCTACCGGCCTACGGCGCCTAAGGCGCGCCGCACGAGCGTGTAAAGCACCGGGACGATCAGCAGCGTCAGCACCGTCGTGGCCAGCAGGCCCGCCGATACGGCCACGCCGAGCGGCGCTCGCGCTTCGCCGCCCGCACCATAACCCAGCGCGATCGGCAGCAGCCCCAGCACGGTCGAGATGGTCGTCATCACGACCGGCCGAAAACGAACGCGGGCCGCGCGCGTCGCCGCAGTGGCAACATCCTCTTCCTCGCGGGCCAGCGTGTTGCTGTAATCCACCATCAGAATGCTGTTCTTGGTGGCCATCCCCAGCAGCATGATCAGCCCGATGAACGAGTAAATGTTCAACGTCATGTCCAGCGCCCATAAAGCGCCCAAGGCGCCGATGCCGGCCAGCGGCAAGGCAATCAGGATGATGAACGGTTGCACGAACGACTCGAACTGCGCGCACAGAACCAGGTAGATGAAGACGGCCGCAAACACCAGCGCAATGCCCAGATAGTAGAACGACTCCTTGAAGTCCTGCGCCTGCCCGGTCACGGCGTAATCGAACCCGGCAGGCAGGTTCCGATCCAGATGTTCACGCAGCCTGGCCAATGCGTCGCCCAGCGCCACGCCCGGCGGAGTCCCCGCCGAGATCGTCGCCGACCGCAACCGGTTGAAGTGATGGATCGCGCTCGGCCCGACGGTCTCCCGAAAATCCACGACGTTGTCCAGACTCACCAGCGAACCCTCATTGGTCCGAACGTACAGCTCGCCCAGAGCCGCCGGCACCATCTCCCCCTTGCCGATGATCTCAGGAATAACCTCGTAGCGTTCGGCCGATCGCTCGATCTCTGCAATGTCGGGCTCGCCGAGCAGGTAGCGCATCGTGTTGGAAATCTGGGCGACGCTCAAACCCATCTGCCCGGCGCGATCGCGCTGAACGTTGACACGCACCTGCGGCTTGTTCATCTTGAGATTGGAGTTGACATCGACGAACTCACGCCGACCACGCATCCACCGCATGACCTCTTCCTGAACCGAGGCCAGCCGATCCAGTTCGTCGTGCTGCAGAACGATCTGCAGCTCCGCAGCGCCGGGCGCGCCGGCCACGCCCCCCGTCTCGATCACGTATGCTTGCCCGCCCGCCAGCTCGGCGAAACGCCGGCGCAAGGACTGCATCACGTCAATCTGCCGCCGCGTACGCTGCGACCTCGGCACGAGCCGGACGAACGCGAGCCCTTGATTCACACGGCCGGGACCGGCGCCGCGGGACAACCCGAGCGCCCGAAAATGATGCTTGATCTCGGGCGTGTCCAAAAGAACGTCCTGCACCTGCCGCCCGTAACGCTCCGTGAATTCGAGGGTGGATCCCTCGGGCGTCTCAAACGAAACCATGAACTCGGACCGGTCGATCGGCGGCAGAAACTCCTTCGACAACCGCGTGAAGAAAAACGCGTTAAGTGCCAGGATCACGGCCGCGGCCATCATCGGAAGCGTCGGACGCCGCACGGCCCGATCGATCAGCCAGCCGTAGCCGTCTTCGGCTCGATCGACCGCACGCTCGCTCCAACGAAGAACCCGGCCCGGATTGCGGTTCACGCGAACAAAGCGCGCACACAGCGTCGGCGTCAGCGTCAACGCCGTAAAGGTCGACAGCGCCACCGTGACCGCCACCGTCACGCTGAACTCGAAAAAGAACCGCCCGATCAGACCGGCCGTGAACGCAACCGGAAGAAACACCGCCGCCAGCGAAAGCGTATTCGCGATGTTCGGAAAGGCCACCTCGGAAGTCCCCTCACGCGCCGCCTCGGCTGGATCCTGGTCACGCTCCATCCTGCGATAGCTTGCCTCGAGCACCACCACCGCGTCGTCGATCACGATCCCGATCGCCAGAATGAACCCCAGAAGCGTCAGAACGTTGAGGCTGAAATCAAACAGGTGGATCAACGCCAGCCCGCCGAGCAGCGACGTTGGAATGGCCACGGCCGTCACCAGCGTCCCGCGGAAGTTCCGAAGAAAGAACAGCGCAACCAGCGTCACTAGCAGCGTGGCCAGCACCACGGTAAACAGCAGATCCTGCACGCTCTGTTCGATGTAGTCCGAGTTGTCCGTCGCGATCGTGTACTCCAGCCCGGCCGGGAAGTCCTCGGCGAGCCGCTCCATCCGCTCGCGCACCGCCGCCGACAGCGCCACCGTGTTCGCATCACGCTGCTTGACAACGCCGATGCCCACCGCGAGCTCGCCCTGAAAGCGGGCAAGCTGTCGCTCGTTTTCCTCCCCGGCCACCACCTCACCGAGATCGCCGATCCGAACGGGCGCTCCCCCCTGCTCCACGACTATTAACTCGTTCATCGGCCCCGGGTAGGCGAACTGCCCCTCGGTCTTGACGAGAAACTCGCGGTTCTGACTTTCGATGCGCCCCGAAGGGATCTTCACATTTTCCCGCTGAATGGTGCTGACGACGTCCTGTACGGTGACGCGATGCGCCGCAAGCTTCGCCGGATCCAGTCGCACACGCACGGCGTACACGCTCGCCCCGCCGAGACGGACCCGCCCGACGCCGCGGATATTCTCGATCCGTTCCTTCAGCGTCTCATCGGCGTACGTGGTCAGCTCGACCGGCCCCCAGCGCTCGTCCCCGGTCAGCGCAATCCACATGATGGGCTGCGCATCCGGGTCGAGTTTCCGGATGATCGGCGCTTCAATATCCTCGGGCAGTTCGCGTAATGCACGATCCACGCGGTCGCGAACGTCCTGCGCCGCCACGTCGATATCGCGCCACAGCTCGAACTCCGCGGTAATCTCGGCGACTTCTTCGCGCGCCGTGGAGGTCAGCTCCTTGAGGCCCTCGACTGTGTTAACCTGCTCTTCGAGCGGTTCGACGAATTCCGTCTCGACGACCTCCGGCTCCGCACCCGGCAGCACGACGTTGACGCTGACAATCGGGAAATCCACGTCGGGGTTTTCGCGCACGGGGATCGCCGTCAATCCGAACCCACCGAAGATGGCGATCACCAGGAATACGACGGTCGTAAAGACAGGCCGCTGAATGCAGAATCGCCAGAGCATCGCCGCAGCCCTCAGTCTTCCCCGCGATCGGGTCCGGACCCGCCGGATGTGGAGCCGCGGTCGCGATCTTTGGCTGATTGATCCTTCGTGGTCTCTTTCGCCGGTTCTCCTCCGGAAGCAGTCTCCTGCGATGCATCCGCGACCGCAACCGGCGTGCCGTCCTGCAAACGCATGTGCCCCGTGCCAACGACGGACTCACCGGCCGTGACCCCCTCGCGAATCTCGACCAGCCCGGCCTCGCGCAGCCCGATGGTCACCTCGCGCTTTACCGCACGGCCGTCCTCCACAAC
This sequence comes from uncultured Phycisphaeraceae bacterium, assembly GCA_964574815.1. GTDB lineage: Bacteria > Planctomycetota > Phycisphaerae > UBA1845 > UBA1845 > CAZNPL01. Next base: position 6,140 of record CAZNPL010000011.1, on the reverse strand, counting down.
GTACACAATCGATCCCGACCGCGTCCGCACGAGCGCTTCCTCCGGAACGACCGGCACGTCCGAATGCACTTCGATCACCACCTGGACGTCGCCGAACATGCCGGGCCGCAGCAGCCGCTCCGTGTTGTCGATCCGAGCTTTGCACGTAAGGTCGCGCGTGCCGGGATCGACCGCCGGGGCCACGTACGTGATTTCCCCGGAAAACGCTTCGTCCGCAAAAGCGACCACCGTCACGCGAACCGGCATGCCGACCGTGATCGCATCCGAGTGCCGCTCGGGCACCGTGAAAGTGACCTCCAGCCGCGATAACGGGTAAAGTGTCGCGATCTCGTCTCCGCGTTCGGCGTAGTCGCCCGGCTCGACCTGCGACTCGGACATGATCCCCGCCACCGGCGCGGTGATCGTCGCATCCTCCAGCCGCTCGGCGGCCGCCTCCACCTCGGATGTCATTCGCCGAAACGCTGCCTCTGCCTCCTTGAAGGCGTCGCGTACGTTCTTGAGCTCCTCAGGCCGGGCCACGTCCTGCTCGGCCAACTCCTTCATGCGCTTGAAGTGCCATTCGGCGTTGGTCAAACGAGCCTTCGCCTCATCAAGCGCCCCTCGCCGCGCCGCGAGTTGCTTTTCCAGGACCGCATCATCCAGTTGATAGAGCACCTGCCCCCGCTTTACTTTGCCACCCTCCTCGAAACCGACTTCCAGAACGATGCCGTCCACCTCCGGGCGAATCTCCACCGCGTCCGGCGACTCCAGCGTCCCGATCGCCGAAACCGTGCGATGCATCGTCCTGGCCACGACTTCCTCCGTCGTGACGGTCACAGTTCTGCTGTTGTCGTTTCCTTCAGACCCCGTCCCCTCCGGCGAGCAGGCCGAGCCGCACGCGGCCAGCAGCGCGAGAAGGACCCTCACGCGCTTCCAGCCTGTCAATCCAAACGATATCGCCGGCCTGCCGTGTGCCGTCGTCATCGCGTCACCCTACCGGCCGGCCGGCACAATCTCAACGAGCGCTCCAATCCCACTACCGAACCGCCTGGATCATCCGCGATCGTGCAGCCGCCCTGACGCACTCGCGGCGGGCGATGATCGTGGCCACGTCCTTGCCCTGCTCCTGGCAGTACCGGGTGATGCGCTTGAACCAGCCGCATGCGGTGCAGGCCCGGACGGCCTCGAGGTGGCTCAGCAGAACCGGATCACGAAGGAACCGCCTCAGCCCGCTCCTGCGATCCTCGTCACTGGCGTAGCCGGCTTCCATCGCATCGTCCAGATTCAAGACGAGACCCACATTTCCCTGCGCAATCAACTGCCTCCAAAGACTCGTTTGTCCCGAATCCCGATCGCCCAGGTGTTCGCCGCATTCAAGAAGCAGCCGCATTCCGCGATCCCGGCAACCTTCCTGCAATGGCTCCACGTAGTTGACCCAGGAGACGGTGGCGCTCCTCCATCGCGCGATCGCCGTTGGCCGGACGATAAAGTAATCCGCCCCCAGTGCAGCGGCCAGCGCAAGCGCCTGATCCATTCGATCGGGCCGCGCGCCGTCCACAAACACATCACATTCGGTCCGTTCGGCCACCTCCGCGCCAAGTGCACGGGCCTTCGCGGAACTCAGATCGCCGAGCGCATCCAATCGAAAAAGAAGGTGTGTCTTGCCGGCCGTGCTTCGAACGATCGTCAACGCGCCGCCAAGCCGTCGGCGGAATTCCAAAACCGCTTGATCCGCGCTCCCTTCACCGGACGATCCAGCAACGGCATACTCAATTTCGTCACCCAGCCCGAATTCTTCCAGCAGCGCCGGCGGAAGCACCTGAATGAACTCGGCAACATACGGGCACTGACCATCGAGCAATTCGCGCAGCCGCTTTTCCAGACGAAGCAGAAACATGCGCACAACCTGACGCTCGCGGTTCTCCAGAATCGACGCCACAATGCGCGCAATCCGTTCCCTGTCCGGACAACGGCGAAGCAGCGCGAAGTTGTTCTTCGCCGACTCCGCGACGATCTCCCTGGCCACCCTTGCATCGGGCCAGAAGCTCACATCCGGGATCAGGATGGAATCCCCCGTCATGTGCGCCGGTTGTGGCACGCCGGACAGCGTGAAACGCGTCGGCTCCACGTCGGCCAGCGTCTTCACCCCGTGCCCAATGACCAGCTCCTCCGCCATCGCACGATAACGCTCGGGAAAGACGACCTGGAACGGCACCAGGTTGGCCGAGTGCATCGGCCCCCATGTCTCCACGCACCCGTGGTCGGCCGTGATCAGCAGAATCACTTCCTTTTCCTGGGCCTCGTCGACGATCCGCCCGATCTGATCGTCCACCACGCTCATCGCCCGCCGGCTCACCTCCTGGTCACCGTAGTGACCGATCACGTCGCCGTTGCACAGGTTCCCCAGAACGGCCGCGCCGGGCCCCATCGCATTCCTGATGAGCTCAGACACCTGAGCCGCTCTCATCTCCGGCTCCTGATCGGGCCGGCTCGGCGTGCTGGGGTACTCGCTGCGATCGGCCTCCAGCAGACTCGAAGACGCGCCCAACTGATTCACGATCGCCTCACGTCGCTCCCCAAGATAAGTGCTGGTGACCTCGTTCCCTTTCTCCGATTCGGCGAATGCTCGGACCCGGTAGCCCGCCCGAAGCAGCGAGACCGGAGCCCGCTCCCCGTCCTCCCTCTGGCGGAACGCCACCAGATGGCAAGGTAGCTGCTTTTGCAAGGTACGTAGCTCAATCAAGGTCGAGTAGACGAAGTCTTGTAGCCGGCCCTCCTCCACCAGCGGGAAAATGAAGCCCTGCGGAAACAGAACCGAGCGATCCTCGCGCAAATTGAAACAGAGCATCGCATCGCCCGACTCCACCCGCGACGCCACACCCTCTATATGGGTCGGCGGAAGGAACCGATCGAGATCCTCGCCGTACTTCTCACCCGCCGGACCCCGCCGGGCCTGTTCGATCGCCGCCAGCGCGTTCGGCGCGTCCGGCAGAACGCCCTTGCCCTCGAGAATGCACCGCGCCGCCGGGCCGTTGCGCTCCTGCATGAAACGCTGATCGCGATTCCCGATCCAGCCGTCCCGGCCGCAGATCGTGCCGATCACGCCGACCTCCAACTTGGCCAGCATATCCTCCAGTTCCTTGACGAACTCGCCGCCCGTATCCTTGGGCACGTCCTTGCCGTCGGTTACGACGTGAAGCACGACCTCCTCCCGGCCCAGGCCCTTCCGCGCGCAAAGCTCCAGGATTTCGAAAAGGACATCAAAATCGGAATGAATGAATCCCCGCGAGCAGAAGCCCCAGATGTGCAGCTTCGGCCGAGGGTAGCGCTCACGCGACTGCAGCACGTGCTCGATCGGCTTGCGGATGGCCTCGTTCTTCACAAAGGCCCCGTTCTCGATCGCGTCCCAGATGATCCCGATGTATCGGCGTACATAGCGCCCCAGACCCAGCGACGAATGTCCCACCGACGAGTCGCCCGGCTGATCCCGCTTCAGCCCGAGCTCCACCGACGCGGCATGAATCGATGTCGCAAGAACCGATGCCTTCGCCCGCGGGCGGCGATGGTCGGGCCAGTTGCGCTGAGCCTCGCTTCGTTCCCACAGCGGGGCAAGCGCTTTGGACCACAAGGGCGACGCCAAGGCCGTCAGATTGGGCGTATGGCAGCGAAGAAGCGGGTTCTCCGAGTCCATCGGCGCGACGCCAACGCCGTCCGTCACGACCACCGCCGTCCCCATATCGAGCCGGACCGCCCGGTTCGGATGAAGGAACAACGCCGCAATCGCCTGCTCATCCCGGAGCGTGAGTTGCGCCTCCGCCCCGGAACGGCCTTTTCCCGCTTCGAACACCCGCACCGCACGAAAGCTCCGGTCGTCGCCGATCGGCAGCACAACGCTGGCCCCGGCGGTCGGATCCTCGCCAAGCGGCAGGACGTAACGTGCGGTCGCGGGCAAAAAGTGATCCACGAATGCTTGGACCATCGACGGCTCCATTCCGGTGCCGGTGGCCGCCTTGAGCTTCTCCTCCTGCAACCCGCGCCAACGATAGACGTTCGACAGGTTCGGCACGTGCAACACGACTAAATCGTCGCACTCGTCGAAGAGAGGCCCGTAACGCCGCAACTCGTCATTGACCCGCCTTCGGAAGCGTCCCCGGTCATCGTCGTGCGAGGACGACGCCTCGATGGCATCGACCGGTTCCTTCAACGAGCTTTCAGACTGAGGCCGGGCACCCACGCACCACCCCTCGAAGAAGACGACGTCCACCGCGCCTTCGACAGTCCGCCAATCCTTCTCCGCAAGGCGATCTCCCTGACCTCCACGCAACGACTTGTCGAACACGGGGATGCTCACGGTCTCGCCATCCCCATTGTGCCGCAGTTCGCGAATCGTCTGCACACCAAGATCCACGTCGTGCGTGCCGGGCAGACCGCGAAAACGATAGAAGGGACATTCCGCCTTGAGCGCTTCGCGCTCCTCGTATGTGCGATAAATGTCGTCGATCGACAGCCCGGCCGTCCTGCACCCCTGCCCCTTCAACAGCAGGCTGAGAATGGCGCTCAGCGTGCTCTTGCCCGAGCCTTGCGGCCCGGTAAGCCCGAGGACGTAAGCGCCCTCCGCCCCCGACCGCCGCTTGGCCTGCACCCGCGTCACGATCCATTCGGACAAGGGAATGTAGGTCGTCCACAACGGATAGAGCAGAGAACCTTGAATGCACAGCGACGTCTCGGTCAGCTCGCGGAAGCCGTCGTAAACGTCGGCCAGAAGTTTCAGCCGCTCGTCCAGTCGCACGCCCGCGCTGCCAACAGTAACGTTGGTTAGCGCGGCCGTGTCCGTCCGGTGAACAAGATCCTCCTCCAGCAAACGCCTCGACGACTCCGAGACCCCGCCCGTGAAGATATGCTCGTGCAACGCGGACTCGATCTCGCGCTCACGCCGCTTTCGATCGGCAAGTCGGCCGATGGCCGCAAGCAATCCGCGCCCTCCGCGATGATCGACCAGCGCCGGATGGCGATTGAGCGGCGCCACGACATCGTCGCTTTCCGTGCCGTTCGTCTCGAGAAGTTGCAGCAGCGCGCACAACACCAGCATGTGGAACTGCGCGTCATCCTGCGCGTCCAGCACCTCCTGATAGAGCCCGTACGCGATCTCTACACGATGGCTGTCGCGGTCGACGCGCACCAGTGCTCCGTCGTCACGATCCGGCGAGCCGAAGTGTGCCACCGGACTGACGTACATGTCCGTAGTGTCGTAAACCCTCAACACGCCTGCCGGCAGGGCCGGCACGTCCAGCCCGCGGACGAAGTCGGCAAACCCGCCGAACAGACCGGCCTCCCTCGATCCGCGTTCAACGTCACGGCCCGGCCCGCCGCGCGCCCACACGTGCCGCGGTTCCTCGTACAATGAACTTTCGGTTTCAGTCTGACCGCGCCTCGCATTTTGCGCGGCATCGTCGGAACCGGACGACGGCCCCCCGCGCCCGGCGTCGTTGTCTCGCGTGCGTGAATCTGAAGAGTCCTTCGAAGAGCTGCAATGAAAATCCTCACCGTCTGCCTTGTCCTGCGCCATGGCTCACCTCCTGTGGAATAACACGGTTGCACGACCGTTCGAGCGTTCGGAACGAGGCTCTTTTTGCGATGCTCCGTCCCGGGACACCCCGGCAACAACAACGGCGCCACCGGCTTACGCCAGGCGTCGAGCTCGGCGCGGACCCGATGAGACGTTTAACCAGGACAAACGGTCGATAAACTTGTGTCTTCGCCCGAATACGCTTGAGACTTTACCCTTAATCCCATGAGCCGCTGCATCTTCCCTGCCAGCTTGCAGTATGACAGGCCGCGAAATGCATTCAATTGGGCGAAAGAACTAGCCGGATGCGACCAAGGTCGCATCAAGCCCCACATCATCGCTTCGATGGAACGACGTGCGACGGCCCTGCCGACCTTCTCTGCCGTCTTTTGACCCCTTAACTTGTGCCTTCGGCCACCCCTGGCTAACCGAAGCACACCCCTGTAATAAGCTCAACGTGGTGATCCGAGCAGTTGTATGCAAGCCCGCGAAGCGGGGTGCGGGGCCCCCACCCTTCGCGAAGCGAAGAGTGGGGGACGGACTAGCCCAAGTTGAGCAGCATCGAGGCTTGAACCGCCTTTTCGATACCTTCAGG
>CAZNPL010000010.1:0-154761 GCA_964574815.1 uncultured Phycisphaeraceae bacterium | reverse complement strand
TCACCATGCCGAAAAAAAGTGAAATGCCCCCTACGCTGCTCAACTTGGGCTAGCCGGTCGGGTGTGCGGGTGGTTCGATGATCGCATCCGCCTCCCCTTCGGAGAGGGGATGCGGCAGCGCGGGGGCGGTCCGCAAGGCCTTGTCACCGGCCCGGACCGCTCCCGCCACCCGCGCGTTCTCGCTGCGAAAGCATGTGCGGATAGCTGCGCGGCTCATGCTCCGCCGCGGAGAGACCTAGGGCTTCCTGTACGGCCCGTATTGCAGGTTCGTCCGGCCCCTCTATTTCGACGAACAAGCCCAGACCGGGGACGTCATCGAGCTCGATTCGACACCCCTCGAATGCCCACCGGTCACGCTGCTTTCGGTACGACAGGACCGTCTGGTAGCCCAGAGCGTGGAGTATCAGGAGGCAGCCGCCCGCGTCACCGATCGGCACTTCCAGCTCTTCCCGGCGTTTTAGGGGACCTGAATGACGCGGCCCCTTGTAGGTAAGCGTCGCCGGAACCGGCTGGCCCTCCAGAGCCTCCATGGAGCGAACCCGCAATCCGCATCCGCCTGCCACGAGCGACCCGTCCGGTCGGTCGAGGATGTGGTTCTCTTCATTGTAACGACCGAAGTACGAGGCCCTGCGTTCTTCGAGATGGCGCCGAACGGGGGCGTGAGACTCGACGCGGAACTTGGCTTCGGTTTCGAGCATCAGGGGGCAGATCGGGGGGGGCGCGAACCTCCCGGCATCCTGTTCAGCCGGCTGCGTTGACCGTTACGAGGCCACGATGTTTACTAGGCGGCCTTTGACCACGATAATCTTGCGTATCGTCTTGCCGGCCGTTTCCTTCTGAATCTTTTCGTCGGCCATCGCGGCTCGCTCGTGCGCCGCTTCATCAGCGTCAGCCGGAACCTTGATCCGCGACCTCACTTTGCCCTTGATCTGAACTGCGATCTCGACCTCCTCGTCCTTCGCAAGCTGCGGATTGAACGCCGGCCACGGCTCGTACGCCAGGGTCTCGCTGTGCCCCATGCGCTGCCACAACTCCTCGGCGATGTGCGGCGCGAACGGAGCAACGAGCAGAATGAACGGTTCGATCACTTCGCGCGGGCGCCGATCGCGCGGCGTCATCGCATTGACGAACTCGAACATCTGGGCAATTGCCGTGTTGAATTTGAGCTGCTCGATATCCTCGGTGATGCCCTTGATGGTTTTGTGAAGTAGGCGATTGGCCTGGACATCGGGCGGTTCCTTAACCAGAGCCGCCGAAAGCGCTCCAGTCGATTCGTCGACCACCAGCCGCCAGATGCGCTGGAGAAGCTTCAACAGCCCGGGCACGTCACGCGTATTCCACGGCTTGGAGGACTCAATCGGCCCCATGTACATCTCGTACATTCGAAACGCGTCCGCGCCGTATTGCGCAATGATCTCGTCAGGGCTGACTGTGTTCTTGAGCGACTTGCTCATCTTTGCGCTGATCTGCTCGACCGGTTGCTGCCCTTCCTTGGTCATGAACCTTCCCGCTTCGACGAGCTCGACAGCCTCCTCGTTAAGGATTCGCCCGGCCGGGTCGCGATACGCGATGGCCTGGACCATCCCCTGATTGACCAGCTTCATGAACGGTTCCGGCGTGGAAACGTGCCCGAGATCATATAGAACCTTGTGCCAGAACCGGGCGTAGAGCAGGTGCAGCACGGCGTGTTCGGCGCCGCCGACGTAAAGATCGACCGGCATCCAGTATTTCTCCGCTTCGGCATCGCAAAGCCGTTCGTGATCTCGTGGGCTGATGAATCGCAAATAGTACCAGCAGGAACCCGCCCACTGCGGCATCGTGTTCGCGTCGCGCGTGTACTTCCTGCCGTCGCGCTGCACGTTCATCCATTCTGTGGCCCGCGACAGCGGCGGCCTCGGCATCGTTGCGGCATCGTCGCCCGCCGGCTCCGGTTTGAAATCGCTCATGGCCGGAAGCGTCAATGGCAGCTCCGATTCGTCCAACGGCACAACGGAACCGTCCTCGCCATGAAGCACGGGGAACGGCTCGCCCCAGTACTTCTGCCTGGAGAAGATCCAGTCCCGTAGCTTATAGTTCACAGCGCCCCTCCCGAGGCCGCGTGACTCCAGCCAGCCGGTGACCTTCCGCTTGGCCTCGGCCGTCGACAAACCGTTCAGGCAACAGATGTCCTTGTACTTTACGCCGGGGCCAGGCGACTGAGTTCCAACCCCCTCGCCGGTAAACGGAGTCACGAAGACTTCCGGCGCCGCAACATACAGCGAGACCAGTTCATCCGGTGTCCACTCGGCGTCGGCACCACCTTCGTTGAGGTATTTGTTAGCCACCTGGACAACACGCTCATCGGGGACCGCGTCCGTATTGCTCCACTCCACGACCCGCAGGGCGAGTCGCTCGGTGCACGATTGGCCGCGCTCGAGCCGGGCGACCTCACCCCCCCACTCGAGCGTCGGCTCAACCACCGTCACGATGTCCAAGTCGAACGCCTTCGCGAATTCGAAGTCGCGTTCGTCGCCGGCCGGGACCGCCATGATGGCGCCGGTCCCGTAGCCCATGAGGACGTAGTCCGCCACCCAAATGGGGATCTCCTGCCCGTTCACGGGGTTGACGGCGTACGCTCCGGTCGGCACCCCGGTCTTCTCCTTGGTCTCCGCGGCCCGATCGAGGTCGGACTTGTGTCGCGCGGTCTCAACATATTGGGTGACTGCGCTGCGATGCTCGTCCGTCGTGATCCGCTCCACCAGCGGATGCTCCGGCGCCAGCACCATGTAAGTGGCGCCATGCAGCGTGTCCGGGCGCGTGGTGTATACGCGAATCACGAAGTCTTCAGGACGATGCGGAAGACCACCGGATCGCCGCGCTTCTCGCCATGCGTCGTAGTCCGCAACCACCGGCCCGCCGGGATCGGCCGAGCAAATCGGAAAGTCGACCTCCGCGCCCGCGCTCCGCCCGATCCAGTTCCTTTGCATCACCTTGATGGCTTCGGGCCAGGCAAGATCGTCAAGGTCTGCCAGCAACCGCTCGGCGTAGCGGGTGATGCGAAGCATCCACTGCCGCAGAGGCTTGCGATAAACCGGGTGATTGCCGCGGTCGCTGCGCCCTTCGTTTGTCACTTCCTCGTTGGCCAGCACCGTGCCGAGCGCCGGGCACCAGTTCACGGTGACCTCGTCGATGTAAGCCAGCCGCTGACCGTCGATGACCTGCCGCTTCTGGCGATCCGAAAGCGAAGACCAGGCTTTGCCAGAGGCTGCGTCTGCCTCGAACGCAATGTCGAGGCTTTCGGTGACGGCAAGGTTGTCGGCTTCGAGTTCCGCGATGAGCTCGTCGATCGGCCGGGCTTGGTCGGCTCGCGGGTTATACCAACTCTTGAACATCTGGAGAAAGATCCACTGTGTGAAGTGGAAGTACTCCGGGTCGCAGGTGGCCAACTCGCGGTCCCAGTCGTAGCTGAAGCCGAACATCTTGAGCTGCCGGCGCATGTTCTCGATGTTCCGCCGCGTCGTCTCCACCGGATGGATGCCGGTTTCGATCGCGTACTGCTCGGCCGGCAGACCGAACGCGTCATAGCCCATGGGATGAAGCACGTTGAATCCCCGCATCCGCTTGTAACGGGCATAGATGTCAGTCGCACAGTAGCCCACCGGGTGGCCGACATGCAGGCCCGCCCCGCTCGGGTAGGGGAACATGTCAAGGACGTAGAACTTCGGCCTGGAGCCGTCGAAACCGGCCTCTTTGGGGTTGGGCGTTCTGAAAGTGCCGCGCTCGCCCCAGTAAGCCTGCCATTTGGCCTCGATGGCGGCGAAATCGTAGGTCGCGGCGGAATTCGGTTGATGAGCCTTCATGACGCTCACTCATAGCGCTTGATCGTTGACAAAACGGCAAAGTCTACTCCTCGCGCTGGCAGAGGGCAACGCAGCCCTTTCTGAGCTGACGGGCGACGTGGTACGCGGGCGTGCAGCCGTCGAGGCGAAGCCGCCGCTACTCGTGGTGGTATTTCATCAGGATCCGGCTGACCCGGCCGGGGGCGATGTTCAGGGCGCCCAACGCACGACTCCCCGCGGTACGCAGTCGCAGGTTCTGTTCGTTCATCGCCAAGTCAAGAAGTTGATCGACCTGCTCCGATCCCAACTGATTGCCGAATCGTTTAGCCGATTCGGCCAGATCAGTGAATGCCTCCAGCCTCAGCGGTTCCGGCGTCTCGGCGCTGAGCGCCGTGGCCGTGATGGCCTTCTGAGCGGCCGCGCCTGGTAGAAGCGCCAACACGTCCATCGCCGCGATCTGAAGCTCCTGGTCACCCGAGTCAATCGCTGCGATGCACGCCTTCTCCGCACGCGCCGGGTCGAAGACCGTCCGGTCGTCCACGGCAATCGTGAGGAGCGTCTCCGTGGCCAACAGCGCCAATTCTCGCGCCAGGTCCGGACCAACCGGCGTTCGGCCGACCTTCGAAGCGACTTCGTTCAACCGGCTGAGTAGCAGGTCTCGTCCGGCGTCGGCATCCACCTGCCCGATTCCCCGATTCCCCTCGGCAAGCTGCTGTACCAAGGAGACGTCATCACGCTTCGCGAGGAGCACGATCGGAGTCAGAGCAAGTTCGTACCGCGTGCGAACGGCCGCAATGACCTGAGCGAGATCCGGGTCCTTGACGTCCGAAGCCAGGAACAACGCATCAACCGTTGGGTAGCTGGCCAGGGCTTGGTCGAGCCCTTCGAACGCATTCGTGTGGCTGCTGACGACAGTGTCCGGATCACGCAGGTCGGCCACAAGTCGGTTAAGCCGGTTGTCGTCCGGCTCAATCACCAGCACATGGCGTCGCCCCGTCAGGCTGACCGCGTCGGCCAGCGTCGGAATGACCAGCTCCATGCCCCGGAACGGCGACCGTGGCAGCGCGTTGCCGAGGGCCAGCGCGGTGCGCGTGCGAACCACCAAATCCGGAAACGTCAGGGCGTCCACGAACGGCTGCTTGTACGCCTCCGAACCGATAAGGGATGACGGGCCGGCCACGCGCCTTAACGCCGCGATCGCCCCCAGCATCACCGGAGCATCGAGATCGTCAGCCGCTCGACTCAGCACGCGGTGGGCGTAGCGCGGGCCGGCTGCACTGGTGAAGTAAAGCGCCCGCGGGAAGCTATCGGGTCGGGTCGGGTCGATGTCGCCCGGCTCGTCGGGGTCGCCGCTCTCCACGTTCATGCCCAGCCGCGATTCCCGTCGAATATTGGCCGCCAGCCAGAGCGAGACGGCCTCCTCATGTGCCGGCTCCAGCAGCAACGCGCGTTCGCAGCATCGCATGGACATCACCGGCCCGAAGATCTCGCGCGGAACAGGCGTGAAATCGAGAAACTCCGTTTGCTCGTTCCACGACCACACGTTGGCTTCGGCCAATCGCGGGTCGGCGCGGTCCGCCCCCACCTCGTCATAGTACTTCTCGCCCAGCGCTACGAACTCGACCGGCGCGGACTCACTGAAGCGTCGCCCGCTTCGCTGCTCGATGTAAACAACCGCGGTGACGGCCGCCCTTCGATTCTCGGCCAGCACGTCCTCGTCAATGGCCACCGCCAGGAGATAGGGCACGGCATGGGCGTAGCCGAGGGCGCCGAGCGTGTCGATGACGATGCGGCGGATCTTCTCTTCGTCAATCTCCAACGCCTGTACCAGCGGGCGAACCGCAGGTTTCCCCATCTGCGGTAGGGCCCGGATGATGCGAGGCCAGAGCTCGCGTTTCTCCTTGTCGTGCAACGCCTGAATCAGCCAAGGGATGGCGTACTCACCGGAGTCGGCCAAGGCGCGGATGGCGTTGTACTCCATCTGGGGAGGGCCACCAAGTTTCTCGATATTGGCCCGGATGCGGTCCACGTCCTTGCGCAGAAGGTGCTCTCCCTTGTGAATGAGGTCAAGGATGCGCGCAGCGCTCTCGCCAAGCGTCGAGTGGCCCACCAGAATGGTCAAAGTGTCGATGCTGCGTTCATGCTCCTCCGAAAGTCGCAGGATTTCGACCGGATCCAGATCCGGATGGTTGAGCAATTCGACGGCATAGCTTTCGGCCAGATCGAAGCGGCCCAGAATGCTAAAGTGGAGGAAATCAGCGAAGAGCTCCGCCACCGTTCGACCGGCGGCTTGCTCGGCGTCCGCTTCGTTCGGCTGTCCAAACACTTCGGCCGGTTCGAGCAGCGTCACGACCAAAAACACCGCCGGAATAATCCGCACAAAAGCCTTGGGAAACATCCCGGCAGGAAGGCGCCGGATGAACCGCAGCGTCCAGACAAGGGCTGGTTTGCAGAACATGTTGAAACCTCTCGATTCACTCCAGGCAGGCTGACGGCTGTCGCGGCCCCGCCACGGAATCAGTCCAACCCGGACCGACCCGGTGCGAGCCTCTTACTAGGCAAGCGAAACGGAAGTATAGACTGAGTGAACCGCCCGTCAACGAGGTCCGCGAGCCGAGCTCGGGACCACGGCCCCATCGCGTGTCCAGCTGAATGATCGCTTTGACCGCGCGCAGGCGAAAACCTCTCACACGTTTTCGATGATCGCGATGGCCCCGGCCGCCGTAATGCCCAACAACGCCGTTTGAATGACGTCCAGCGCAGTAATATCCTGGCACCCGGGCAGTTGCAGGATCATCGCACCCGAGACGAAAGTCGCCAGCACGCGCATCATCCGAAATCGCTTCATCGATCGCTTCCTTTATGCAGGTGTAGACGCAAAGCGCTCCGCGTTGGGATCTGCGCCAAGAACTCCCCCGCGCCTGCGTCAGCAGGAACGCCATGCTTGGGCCGACACCCCGGGCCGATCAGTCGGCCCCAAGGCGGCCCCCGGGAGTCTAATCGCCGCTCGGGGGGCGTCAAACGGCTTCAACTGTCGCTCACCCGACCAACGGCCTGCGGCATGGTTATGCTTGACATGCGCCGAGGTTGGGCGTACCCAAACCCTGAGGAGCCGGCCTCCGGATCGGCCCGGTCGTCCGTCCCGGGCGGAAGTAACGCCTCTGGTTAATCGGCCGGTGTCGGAGTGCCGATAATAAAACGAACCGCGCTCGGAATCCGGGCACACATGGGTCGGCGAGTCGCGCCGACGCCTAAGTTTCGGCTTTATAAGATGTTGCGACGCAATACGTTTCATCAGGTGGTCAAGACAGCGTGCGCCATGCTCTTGGCTGCAGGAACCGGCTGCAACTCGATTATCAACGGCTGGCTAAGCCCGATCGAGTTGGGCTCCTTCACGCGTGAGACGACGCTCGACATCAGAGGCTCCTTGAGCATTCAGGACGAACCGGCCCGCATCCGTGGGACCACCGAGCCCACCCCGGACGATTTGGTGCCGACCGTCGCTGAGTACCGCGCCATCTCCGGAGACGTTCTCAACGTCTTCATTAACGAGCTGCGGTTCCGTGGCGTCGAGTCTGCCACCCAGGTCACAATTGATAATCAGGGCGAGATCAACCTTCCCGTCATCGGCTGGGTCGAAGTCGAAGGACTGACCGCTCGCGAGATCGAAGACAAGCTCCGTCAAATCCTCGCGGACCGCGACATCCTCGCCGATGCCGACGTGCTCGTGCAGTTTGCGGCCCAACGTGGACTCACCTACACCATCTTCGGCAACGAGGCCCTTGCGATACGCATCAACCGGGGACCGGGTGTATTCCCCATCCCTCGCCCAGATTTCCGCCTCATCGAGGCCATCTCGGTAGCCGGCGGGCTCTCCGAACTCGTGACCGAGGTCTACGTATTTCGAGAGGCCATGCAGGATCAACTTCAAGCCGAGGCCCTGGATATGACGCGAGAGCCGGCCAGGAAGTCCGGCTCGCACGGGTCGCCGCGAACACGCGAGGAAATGGCACCTTCGTCGCGCCATCCCGGTCTGTTCTCCTTGGCCGGAGCTGGCCAGCCGAGCGGCCCGACATTGGCCACTTACCAGAACGCCCCCTCACAAGTGCCCAAAGCAGGCGAACAGATCCCTCAACAGCCTCCCCAGGCCACCACGACGCCGCCTGCCGACAACGATGAGCCTGACGAAGAGGGTCTTTCCCGGGAAGTCCAGGAAATACTCGAGCTGATGGAGGCTGGCCCCGGCGAGCCGACGCCGGGCGCGGAAGCGGACCAGCCCGAGCCACCGCCCGCTCAGCGTTTGCCCGAGCCGCCCGTGCGCAAACCATCGCGCTGGATCTACGATCACACTACGGGTGAGTGGATCGAGGTCGAATCGGACGAGCCCGCGGATGTGCCGGCCCCGGCGCCCCTGCCCGCCGATGAGCCGATGCAACCCGCCGTCGATTGGGATCTGATCGCTCAGGAGGAGCAGGACATACGCGTTATCCAGATTTCGGCTGGCGGTTTGCGCGAAGGAGATCCGCGGCACAACATCATTGTTCGCCCTGACGACATCATCCGACTCTACAGCGGAGACATCGGTTTCTACTACGTCATCGGTCACGTAAGGGCGCCGGGCGCCTACACCTTCCGCCCCGGTGCATCGGTTACCTTGAAGAACGCCATCGCGGCCGCGGGTGGGCTTGATGCGCTGGGTTGGCCTGATCGAGTCTCCGTATACCGCCGGGTAGGCAGCCGCGAGCAGTTGCTGCAGGTCAATCTCGATCGGATCTTCGCCGGGCTGGAGCCCGATTTCTACCTCAAGCGAGACGACATCATCAACGTGGGTACCCACCCGTTCGCGCCGTTCCTGCAGCAGATTCGAAACCTGACCATCCCGCAACTGGACAGTTCGATGTCGTTCGCCTACGAGTGGACCCGCACCGAGACCTTCTTCAAGACCGAGAACTTCGGAGCCTCGTCGGGCCCGGGCCTCTTCCCCTGATTCCTGCCATGGCGTCACCATTTCCAGCCACGTCCGGCACGAGCGCCTCGCCGACCGGCGAGGACACAGTGTCTGCGCGACAGATCAACGTGCCCTCCCTGCTGCACGCAATCGGACGGCGACGGCTGATTCAGATCGCGGTGTTGGCCGTCTTGGTCGTCGCCGTGTACTGGCATCCCATCAAACTGCAAATTCTCCACCGCTGGCGCTTCGACGCCACCTGGACGTATGGCTGGCTGGTGCCGGTGTTCAGCCTCTACTTTCTGCACACAAAACGGACCAGGTTGGCGGCTGCCCCGATTCGCCCGAGCTACATCGGGCTGCTGGCCCTTCTCGCTTCGTTGGCGTGCTATTTCACGACGATCTGGGTGTACCCCATGGGCTACCCCCGGGCCCTGACACTGATCGGTGTGATATTCAGCCTGACGCTCTTCCTGGGCGGGTGGGGCGTGCTCAAGCTGGTGTGGTTTCCCATCGCCTTCCTGACTCTGGGCATCCCGCTGCCTCAGTCGATTTACGTGCACTTGACGATGCCGCTACAGAAGCTCGCTTCGCACGCCACGGCAACGGTCTTGAACCTTCTGCCCGGCGTGCACGCCGAAACGTCAGGCGTCGTCGTTGATTACAGTTACGCGGGCGTTTTCGACAGCCTGAATGTCGAACAGGCCTGCAGCGGCATGCGCTCCATGATGGCAATCGTGACGCTCGGCTTCGCGTTGGCCTACCTCGGCGTCCGGCCCGCCTGGCAGCGCGTCGTGATGGCCGCCTCCTGCATTCCCATTGCAATTTGCTGCAACGTGTTCCGCGTGACGGTGACCGGCCTGCTGCACGTGTTTCAGGATTCATCGATAGGCCGGGCGTTGCACTTCGAGTGGCTGCTGGGGCCGACGCCCCACGCCATGTTCGGCCTGGTCACTTTCCTGATCGCCTTGGGCCTTTACCTCTTGCTCGGTTGGATATTGGCAAACCTGTTCGTCGAGGAGCCGGACGTTGAAGGGGGTGGCGCATCGCCATGACGCAATTGCCGACCACGATACGTGAACCCGTCGCGCCGCCGGTGCCGATGTCGCCGGCCCCGGCCGGTGAAACCGGCGTGTCCTTTCAGGACGTCGTGTCCATAATGAGACGGCGGCTTGTGCTGATCGTCTTTCTTTTCGTCGTGTTCGCCGGCCTGGCGACCGGAGGGTGGTTGATCGCCTGGCGGTACTTCCCGCTGTATCCGGGTGAAGCACTGGTGGAGTGCATCTCGGACAAGCCGAAGCCGGTCTTCACTGCCGCCGACCAGGCGCTGAATCAGCAGGAATTCGAGCGTTTCGTGATGACCCAGGCGGCGTTCGTCAAAAGCCCGAACGTTCTGATGGACGTGCTGCGCACGGCCGAGGTGCAGGACACCCAGTGGTATGAGAAGCACAAGGGACCCCGTCTGCTGCTCGAGTTCGAGGAACTCGTGAGCGCCGTTCCCGTGCGCGGCACCAACCTGTTGAGGGTCGCAGTCGAGACACGTAGCGAGGACGACCCGCACGTCGTCGTCAACCAACTGGTCGAGCACTATCTGTCACAGGTCAAGGAGAACAACGTCGGCGCGTTTCGCCGTGAGCGATCGTCCTACCAGGACGACCTCGAGGCGGTAAACAATCAGATCAGCGACAAGCAGGTGCAGCTTCTCGAATTGCAGTCGCGTCTGCCGCCGGGCTTTGCCGGGTTCGAATCGGACGCGGCGGCCGCGGGGTATGCCGAGGCGAAGCAGGCGGTGGCCGAGCTCGAGCTGACGACGCAGGAGCTGGAAGGGCTTTACGGTGTGTACTCACAGCCGGCCGGTGCGGCGCTGTCGCCGGAGGACGTTCAATTTGTCGAGGCCGACCCGACGATCGCGATGCTGTCGAATCAGCTTTTTGCCGTGCGGCAGCAGTTGGCGGTCGAGCGGGGCGAGCTGGGCGCCAACCACCAGGAGGTGAAGCGGCTGGAGCAGACGCAGGAGGTGATCGAAGAGGAGCTCGCCAAGCTGCGACAACAGAAGATGAACGAGGTCCGAGCGTTCCGCCAGGAGCAGGTGCAGACCGCCTACCTCACCAGCCAGCATGCGTTGTTGTTGGCGCGCGAGAGGCTGGCGGATGCGGAGGCGTACATGGCCGACATGGACGCGGTCGCGACGCAGTACCGCCTGCTGCAAGAGGACTTGGAACTTTTGAAGGAGAAGCGGGCCCAGATCAACGACTACATCGACGAGGTCGAGCGGATCATTCGAGAGCGTTCGGCGATCCGCGTCGAGCCGCGGCAGATGGCGATCCCGCCGCTGGAGCGGAGTTTCCCCAGCCTGGTGTTGTTGCCGGCGGGATGGGTGTTGGCGCTGGTCCTTGCCCTTGGGATACCGCTGGCGTTGGAGCTGGTGGACACCTCGCTGCGTACGCCGATGGACATGACGCGCCACCTGCGTGTCCCCGTCCTCGGCGTGATCCCCCACGCGGATGACGAGGAGGTCGACATCAAACGGCTGGAGACAGCGGCGGAAGATGCGCCACGTTCCATGTTCGCCGAGGTCTTCCGGACGATCCGTACGAATCTTCAATTCGCCGCTCCTGCGGATCGCCAGCGAAGCGTCGTCATCACCAGCCCGCGCCCCGAGGACGGGAAGACGACCGTGGCGTGCAACCTGGCGATCGCCCAGGCCGCCGCCGGTCGCCGCGTGCTGCTGGTGGACGCGAATCTGCGCAAGCCCGCCATTCACCAGATATTCTCCGCCCAGCAGGACGGCGGTCTCAGCGACGTGCTCGTAGGTACCGCCAAGCTGTCCGATGTCGTGCGCCGTACCGAGCGGCCGAATCTGGACATTCTGGCTGCGGGCCGCCTGCCGCCCAATCCGGCGGAGCTATTGGCCAGTTCGGAGATGAAGGAGCTGATCGACGAGGCGACCCGAACATACGATCAGGTGATTCTGGACACCCCGCCGGTCCTACTGGCCAGCGACGCCTGCGCGTTGGCCTCAAAGGCCGACGGCGTCATCCTGGTGTGCCGGGCGAAAGTGAACTCGCGCGGGATCGGCTCGCGGGCGTGCGGGCTGCTGCACCATGTAGACGCCCATGTCTTCGGAGCGATACTCAACGCGGCCCAAGTCCGACGCGGCGGATACTTCCGCGAGCAACTGAGAACGTTCTACGACTATCAGGCCGATGACGCCGAAGCATATGGTGCAAAGAGGGCAGTGCTGCCCGCCGCCAAAGGGAGCAGCGCTGCCGGCGACGATTCACCTGGGCACGGTAGAGCGTAGGAGCGCGGCTGAACCGCTCCATCCCTTGACTTGGGAAATCGAGAGCCGTGGGGTTATGTCGCGCACCGGTGTCGGAACCGGTTGGACTGCACGACCAGCGAGTCTTTAGATGAACGTTCCGAGTCCGGTCACCAGATGACTGCGGAATTGATGGGTCGCCGTGCCAAATCCACCCGCCAAAGTGCTCCTGGTTTCCACCGTCCCGAGTACTTTGTGGGCGTTTTTCCGCCGCTTGCCGGCCTTTGCACGCAACCGGCAGATCGATGTCGCGGTGGCCGCAGCCGGGGGTCGGGAACTCGGCTATTTCCGAGACCAGCTCGGCACGAGGACGCACACTGTGAATCTGACCCGGCGAATATCTCCCGTCGCCGATCTGCGAGCCGTTCTAGCCCTCGCACGCATCATCAGACGAAACAGATATCACATCGTGCACGCGCATACACCCAAGGCGGGCTTGGTTGGCATGCTCGCTGCGTGGTTGGCCGGCGCTCGAGGCCGCATTTACACCATCCACGGGCTCCCTGCAGAGACGGCTGTCGGGCTCACGCGGCTGCTTCTTCTTCTCTCTGACCGCGCCGCCGCGCGTGCCGCCAACGTTGTGCTGGTCGTCAGTCCAAGCCTTGCGGAACAGGTCCGCTCGAAACGTGTGGCCGCCGAGCCCAAGTTGCGGATGCTCGGGGATGGCACCGCCTGCGGCATCGACGTCAGGCGTTTTACGCCGTCCGACGACACACGCCGGCAGGGGGTCAGGAAGCGAGAAGAGTTGGGGATCCCGTCCGACGCACGAGTTTTGGGTTTCGTCGGTCGGCTCGTGCGTGATAAGGGCGTCGATGTCATCGTGGACGTCTTCGGTCTGCTGCGTGTGCACCGGCCTGAGCTGCACTTGCTGCTTCTGGGTGACTACGAACCGGACCGTGGGCGCGTTCCAGAGCGGACGGTCGAGCGAATCGAGAACGATCCGCGAATCAAACATGTATCGTTCGACTGGGATCCGGCCCCGTACTATGCGGCGATGGACGTGTTGCTGCTCGCCACGTTGCGCGAAGGCTTCGGCCAAGTCGTGCTCGAGGCGGCATCCATGGAGATCCCGACGGTGGCAACGCGCGCTACGGGATGTGTCGACGCCATCGTCGACGGCGAAACGGGTTTCCTCGTGGGGATTGGTGATGTCGATGCGATGGCCCGCGCCGCCGGAGCCCTGCTTGATGACGAGGCGTTACGCAGGCGCATTGGCCGAGCCGCTCGTGAAAGAGCCCTTCGCTTGTTTGCAGACGAGCGTCTTCTCGAAGAGCACGTACGTCTCTACCAGACCATGTTGAACCCCACCGGTCCTTAACGGGCTGGCAATAAGCCCGTTTCATCGTTCGGCACCTACGATACCTTGGAACTTCCGCGCCAGCAGCGTGGACATGATCGAAGAACGGATTCTCTGCAGAAACAACGCGCCGTGTTTGATTGTATCACACCCAGATCAGCTGAGTACGCTGTGCGCACGTCGTTCCAGCGGTCGAGCCATGACAGGTGTCCGGATAGCCAGAAGTCGTGAATGGGCGCATTTACGCCAATTGCGCAAGATTAAGGCCAGAGGAGCTGGCAACTTTGCAAGATCAGCGCGCCGTTAGCGCGGCCTTGGGTCAACCGACGCACGCACAGCCGATGGACTCCGTACGCGATGATTTCTCGCGACCAGCGAAAGCGCAGCAAAAGGACGCTGGCCATCCACGGCGAAGTCACTCCAAACTCCGTTCCGTCGGTTTTGGGAATCTTACGGCGGTCTTGTCGGAGTGTTGTCGGCTTCTCCTCGTCCCGTTCGCTCCTCGAGCAGATTCGAAGCCAGGTCGACGAGTTCTTGTGCCTCGTTCGCTGCGGACCATCTTTGCGCCCGTTCATAGGCTGCCAGACCCATCTTGTACCGCCGGTCCGGATCCGTTGCGAGGAGTCTGAGTTTCTCCGTAATGTCTTCCAAATCCGTGGGATCCGCGAGCAGCCCCTCCACCCCGTCGGTTATCACCGTCTGCAGGTAATCGAGATTGGCCCCCAGCAGCGGCAGTCCGACTGACATCATCTCGATCGCGGTTAGCCCCAGCCCTTCGGACAGGCTCAGGATGAATCCCAGGTCGGCGCTGCGATACCATTGCCAGAGTTCATCACGTGACTCGATGCGCCCGGGGAATTCAGCCAAGGTATCGAGTCCCAGGTTGCGTGCGATCGTTTTCAGCCGCGGGAGGAACGGGCCGTCCCCTACGACGACCGGCTGGATCTCAATCCCCTCGTCTCGCAGCCGCGCCGCCGCGAGCAAAAAGGCATGAACATTCTTGAATTCCAGTATCCGCCCCGACCAAATCGCCCGCAACGGCTGACTCGCCGAACGCTTCGGTGGCGAATAACACTCCGGCGGCAAGGTGGCGGCATTACCGGACCGCAACGAAACCGGGCAGGACGAAGACGACTCGACCGCGAGTGGGAAGGCGTAAGAGCGCGATCTCACTGCGTCATCCGGATGGCCACCAACGGTCCGACCGAGCGGAAGGCAGCTGTGGCGAGGCACCCCGGCCGGCGGAATCTTACTGACGCTGGTGGGCTGTGGAACTCGGGTCGATCCGATCGCCCCAGGCGACCGGCCCACACTGAACACGTCCGTGGTCGACGGACGCGCCGGCGACGACACACCTCGACCATCGTGCAGCTGGCTGATAGCCAGCGCGTGCTCACCGCCACGGCTACACCGCCCGCGCGTTGCGACGCCCTCGAGCGCATCTTCTCTGCCGATACCAATGGCGGGAGCGCGCCCCCGGCGCAAGCTGCCGCCGGGATTATGATGATGGCTACACCGCCACGGCCTGTCAGGGGCGACACTGCTTCCGGACAGGAAGTGGTCAGATCCACCAGGCTGTTGGTGGCGGCCTGCTGGTCGTTGTGAATCAGGCCTCACGCTGCTACATTCCCGGTTCGTTTGTCCGCTTTAAACAGGAACGACCTGCATGCCCGGTCTTTTCGGTTACGTCACCCAGCGCGGCTTTGAACCTCCTCGAGATCCAGATCGCCTGCTGTCGGAAATGGCTGCGCGTCTCACACACCGGGATGACTACAAGATCGACCGCTGGACGTCTTCCACGAATAGTCTTGCGGTGTGGCGTATCGGCAAACGTTTCCGATCGCAAGTTCCGTGGCCTCGGTCGGATCAATCGGTGCGAGTATTCGTCGACGGGGTTCTGCATGACGACGCCCTCGCCCCTGGACGGCTCCAGGCGGAGGCCGCCGCCGCGGGCGGAGACCTGGTGGCCCTGATGCGCGGGTTCTTTTCGTGTGCCGTTGTCGATGACGACCGGGACGAGGTGACGCTTGCCGTCGATCACCACGCTTCGCGTCCGTTGATCTTCACCAACGTCGGCGGCGTCGTGTACTTCGCCCCCGAGGTCAAGGCGCTGCTAGCCATCCCGGGTCTGACGCCACGTCCGGATGACGCTTCTTTGGGCATGCTGCTCGCATGTGGGTGGTTGCTCTCGCACCAGACGATGTTCACCGACTTCCGGCGGCTCAGAGGCGGCGAGAAGCTCGTTGTCGCCCGTGGGACCCACAAGTTGAGCAGGTACTGGCAGTATGTACTTTCAGAAAGGGGCGACGCGACCCCGGAAGATCAGCTGGAGGATGAACTGGGCGGTTTAATCAAGCGAGCCGTCGGGCGTAATCTCACGCAAGCGGACTCAAGCCTGATCCTGTTCAGTGGCGGCATCGACTCTCGGGCGATCGCGGCCGCTGCTCACAGCGTCACGAGTAGCCGCGGTAGTCGGCTGCACACGGTTACGTTTGCCCACGACCCGGCGCTGCCGCAGTCCGACGCCGTCGTTGTCGAGGCCCTCGCGAGTCGTTTCGGTTTTGAGCATTCGACGTTCGAGCGTCCGCTTGCACAGTATGGCACTCAGTTCCTTGCGACGCACTATCTGCTCGACGGCATCTCCGACGGAGCCGCGTTTCACCCCTATGAGCCAGCCTTGATCGCCAAGTGCGTCGAGCGCGGCCGCGAATGCATCCTGCGCGGCGATGAGTGTTTCGGCTGGGCGAGTTCGGTCTCGACGCAGGCCCAAGCCCGACTGGAGATCGGACTGCGGCCATTGGGCGGTCAGACGCTCTGGCAACGGTTCCTGCGGCCGTCCGCGTGGGATTCGCTCGTCCCGGCGGCGGACGCCGCCCTGGCCGAACTGGACAACGAAATGGTCGGCTATCCGTCCGACGTTGCCAAGGACTTAATGTACGAAGGCCAGCGCCTTCAGGGAATGCTGCAACCACTGGCGTACGGCAAGATGATCACGGCTGATCACCGTAATCCGTTACTCGACGCCGACATCCTTAGTTTCAACGGACGAATTCCCAGCCGACTGCGAATTAACAAAACGCTGTTTCGCCGGGCGTGTGCCCGGACGTTCCCGGAGTTCTGGATGCTTCCCGTGGCCAAGCGGCCCAACCTGGTCGACTGGCC
This sequence comes from uncultured Phycisphaeraceae bacterium, assembly GCA_964574815.1. GTDB lineage: Bacteria > Planctomycetota > Phycisphaerae > UBA1845 > UBA1845 > CAZNPL01. The sequence continues at coordinate 138,214 of CAZNPL010000010.1, read as the reverse complement.
TGCCCAGCTCACGAGCGACACGTCCCTTCACCGGTACCTGCAATCTGAGTTGGCGGACCGACGAAGTGCCGTGTGGGATCTACTGGATCGCGAGGCGTTGGTGGGGCACCTGGATTTGATCAGCCGCCGGACCGACCACACTGGTTTTGTCGCGCGCACCAAACGACAATTGTTTGAAGTCGCCCGGAGCGTGCGTCGGGTCCCGGTGGTGGGCAGCTCGATCCATCGCCGATACAAGCGCGGAGTTGTCCGCGTGGACCAGCTATACCTGCGAGTGCTTGCGCTGAAAGCCTGGTATGATCTCTTCTACCAGGGTGGGGGCGCCCGCGGCGTTTACCTGGGCCGGAAGCAGGAGGCCGCCGACTGACGACTGCGCGCGGGTTCCGACCGACATAGACGTCGCTTCTTCCCGACACGTAGGTACGGTCAAGGCTGTGTCCGTTCGACAAGCGCCGTACGCATTGATCGGAGTTGTTGTGGAGCAACCATCACGCTGGTCACTCTGCATCCGCCGTGCGCCGGCTGACATCTGAGGCGCATCGAATCGGCGGCGCCGCCTTCCGCCGCGCGCTGATGCGAGACAGTAAGGCGGGCTTTCCGATCTGTTGCCCGTAGCGTGCCGATATCGTAAACTGTCTAGGCGGGGTTATCGAGGAGGACAAAAGGGGGGCACGTGTCGCTTCTCTTGCCGCCATATTGCCCGCAAAGAGGGCGACGTGCACGGCTGGTGACAAGAGAGAACGTCGAACCCTTCGCGTGGGGCAGTAGGTGAGTCTATGGCAAACCGCCCGGTGATTTCCCCCTTGGCGTTTGTACTTCCGGGCATTCTCGCGGTCAACTTCGGGTACGGTGCGGACAACGGGTCCGGCACGCTTGGGCAGCGGACTACGAACAACGCGTCGGTGGCGGCAGATTCACCCCGCGATGTAGCCGTGTCCGTCGCCACAGCGGGTGAACCGACCCTCGGGGCGACGGTGATCGTGCCCTTTTGCTGCGATCCGCTCGAGCACATTCTGGGGGCCCGCTACGGCGACACCGCCCTGCCGGCCGGGGCCCACTGCCGCTGGGATTCCGGCGACGGCCACGATGCGGACCCATGCCTGATGACGTACCGGTCTCCATGGTCGGGCGCATGCATGACGATCCTCTTAGCGACGCTTGCCGGCGGCCAGCCGATTCGCGGTGAGTTGGCCGGTACGTCTGCGGCGGGTGGGCCGGATACACCACCTCCGCCGCCCGATGGAGGGGATTCTGCCGAGGGCTCCGGCGATGCCGCAAACGCGGAGGACGCCGGCAGCCTGCGCGGGGACTCGTCAGACGAGTCATTGGCAGGCGACGCGTCCTTTGCTCCTTGGCCCAGCTCGGATCACACGCTTCGTTGCGTCGTGAACCTCAACGGCTACGCTATGTCGTACGCGCCGAAGCGCTGGGCCAGCGTCCCGCTCGTGACGGATCTGGCCGTGCCCATTGATTCAACTGGCAATCCGCAGGCGCGGTACAGTACGATGTTGAACCTGCTGGAGACCACGCCGCCACGGTCAGTTGTGGGCACGTACATTAGCGGCGGGCGCGTTGATCGCGTTGTTGAGCGGTATCCACGAACCGCCATCGGTAGGGGGCAGATTTCCAAAGGCTGGCTTCGCCACGGAACGGACCGAGTCAATCTCTCCGACTCTGCCGCCGCGGGAGGCTTTGCAAACCTGATTGTGCAGGAGTGTGCGAGTCGCCCGACCCAGCTGGTGTTCGTTGACAACATCATCCATCCATTGGCATTTCGTAGTTGGTTCCCCTGGCCGGACACGTGCGCGTTCCTGGCGCGCGTGCGCCAGGGCCTAGCCCAGCAGCAGAAGCGACTGATTGCCAATGTTGCCGTAGCGTCGTGGGCGATGTCGGACGTCGATGCTGACCTGTTGGCCTCGTCGGTTGACGGGATGGCCTTCGAGATGCCGTTCCACAAAAACGCCAGAGGCGATCGAGCACGAACGAGGGCCCAGATCAACACGTACCGAAGATGGCTCCAGCAGGGCAAGGTCGTCGTACTGATCGCCGTTGACCGGTCGCTGGATACCGTCGCTGCGAAGGATGAGGAAGCGCGGCTCATCGCGGGATTCGCGATGATCGTACGGAATCCGGGCGATGCGCTCTTCGTGGCGTGGCCTTTCTTCCGCGAGGAGCCGGATTGGGCCGGGTGGCCACGCCGACTCGGCCCACCGTCGGGCGACGAGCAGTTCGTGGAGGATCACATCCTCACGAGGGTGTTCCAGAACGGCACGCTGGAGGTCAACGTCTTGACGAAATCCGTGGAGATACGGTAGCTGGTCGCCGATCTCTCCATGGGAGGATACAAGGCGCCGCTTCCAGGGATTATTGGACGGCGATGCACGAACGCGAACAACTCACGTTCATCGGGCCCCCACGACCGGAGGGGAACGCCGCGGCATCGAACTACGCTTTGGCGGGCGTCGCCGTCCTCCTGATCGTCGGGATCGCCCTGACGGTCAACCGGCGAAGTGACCACTGGTTCCTGGTCCCCGTCGGCCTGTGCGGTGTACTCGCCGGGGCCGACGTCGTCGCCTGGCTGAGGAGGCAGCTCGACACCTTCGATCCCAAGGCCATCATCGGCATCATCTGGTTCCACGGCACCTTCCTGGCCCCCATCCTGCACGTATCGGGGCAGGCCCACACGCCGCTCTTCGATACCGAACTGTGGGACTGGCCACACTGGTTCGGGATCATGGCACTGATCAACGTCCCGGGCCTGGTGTTGTACAAGCTCAGCCAGCGCGGCGTTTACCGCTGGACCAAGTCGCCGTCGACCGTGTGGGGATTCAACAGGGCGCGGTTCTTCCCCACGCTGTTCTTTGCCATTGTCGTCAGCGCATCGGCCGCAGCGGTCGTGTTCTTTCGGTTCGGTGCCCTGCATCAGGAATCCGACGTTCTCCTCGATGTCGGAAAAATGGCCCATGCCAGTTGGCTCCTGATGCTCGGTGATCCGCTCACGCTGTTGATAGTGGCCGGCATCGTATGCATGCTGTCCACCCGCCCCCGACGCGCGTCGGCCGTCACGGTCGTGGTCATTCTCGTTCTACTGCTCCTGGCACAGCTTTCCATCACGGGACTTCGCGGCAGCCGTAGCGCCGTCGTTTACGTACTCTTCATCGGTACCGTCCTGTGCCACGTCCGCCTGAGAAAGGTCCCGGTCTCGTGGGTCCTGGCCGGGATGATCGCGCTGGGTGTGCCTGCCTACTACTACAAGTATTTCAAACACTACGGCACCCGCGGCCTAGAGGCCCTCCAGAAGACTGCGTACCTTCAGACCCTGTCCCACCGTGCCGGAATCACGCCGGTGGCCTTTCTCCTCGGTGACCTCTCCCGCGCAGAAGTTCAGGCCTTCCTGGCATACCGACTGTACTATTACGGCGACGACTACGAGCTCCGTTGGGGCAAGACCTACGTGATGGCTGGGCTAACGATCATCCCGCGGGCCATCTGGCCCTCCAAACCATCAGGCATGCACGGAAAGGTCGCCGCAGGTACCGATCTTCAGCAGGGCGAGGGATCCTATCACCCGCGATGGCGCAAGAGTTCTCGTGTGTACGGCCTGCAAGGGGAGGCCATGCTAAACTTCGGCTTCCTCGGCGTACCATTGGCCTACATCGTCTTTGGCGCGTGGATGGGATGGTACCGCCGCAAGCTTGCCGGCCTGGACCCCGACGATGCCCGTATGTACTTGGTTCCGATCGTCACCATGGCCACCTTCACGGCGTGCATCGGTGACGCCGACAACACCTTTTTCGCTTTCTTGAAGTATGGCGTGCTGCTGGCCTGCGTAATCCTGATCAGCAGCCAGCGAGCGGCGCCCGCGCGGCTCGACGCCCCGTGAGCCGGGCTTCACGCTCCGGTGCACGGCATGTTGGCCCGACCGTCCCGCCTGCGAGGCCTGTGAGGCGCAAAACGCAGAATGACGCCGGATACGCGAACAAGCTACCGCCGATGATCGGGCTCTCGCCCAAGGGGAGCGTGCGAATAACTGCCATTGCGAATGTAGGCCACGTCTTCAGAATTTGCGGCTGTCAGACGATGCCATAGAGTCGTTCCAGGTTTTCGACGGATCGCTCGATCGTGAACGGGAACTGCCTCAGCCTCTCCAGGCGCGCCTCCTGGCTGAGGGGGCCGGCCGTCAAGGCCCGTTCCAGCGCGCGCGACCATTCCTCCGGGGCCGTATCGAGCGGCAAGAGCTCCACTTGGTGGCACGCGCAGGCCGCTTCGCGCACGCCGGGGATGTCCTGGGCGATCACTGGCAGGCCGGCCGCGGCCGCCTCGGCGATGACGATTCCGAAGCCCTCGTTGCAGGATGGAAACGCGAAGGCATCGGCGGACAGCCAGTACGGGTCGATATCCGGCGCGCCCTGAATGAACCGCGTGTGCTCGTTTAGACCTCTGTCGGCTACGATCGCGATGATCCGCTCGCGGAGGTCGCCGGCGCCTATTAGCAGGAAGTAAACGTTGCCGTTGCGCTTCACGAGCGCCTCCGCCACATCCACGAGGAACCCGTGCCTCTTATGCGGGGCAAAGCGGGCGACGTTCAGGATGATCTGCGCCTCCTCGGGCAGATTCAGTTCACGGCGTACGTCGGACCGGTCGACTGCCTTTGCGAACCGCTCTGTCTGAATCCCGTTGTAGAGAGCGGCCTTGTTGCCGCACGCGGCCCATTGCGGCCCCCAAAACCGGGTCACGCCATCCTCGGTCGGCGACACAAAATGCGTGCCGTTGCGAACGATCCAGCGTCTCATCCAGCTCTCGTACGCGTTCCTCAGCAACCGGCGCCCCTTGACGTCATCGATGGGGTGAATATGGGCGACGCGTTGCGGTACGCGGGCCGCGGCAGCCGCTCGGAGCACGATACCGGAGAAGAGATAGACGTGCGAATGGACCACGTCGAACTCGTTCTCCTTCAACAGTCTGCGGAATGCCCTGTAGAATCGGAGCGGGTTTCCCGCGAGCGGGCATCGATGGATCTGGCCGCCGAGAGAGATGAACTCGGACTCATAGGCGCCCTCCCGTTCGTCCAGCACGCAGACATCAATCTGCAGTCTGGTACGGTCGGAATGTCGCATGACATCCATAAGCCATGTCTCGGCGCCGCCCCGGTTCAGCGAACCGTAGACATGCAGCGCACGGACGGGCGTCCGAGCGAAGTGTTGGCCAGTCGGGTTTCCGGTTTGCACAGTGGTCATGACCGTACGGGCACATCGCCCGCCACGGCAGGCTCCGCCTTCGGCCCTCGCGCGGGGCCGCCCTGGTGCACTCTACGAGCAACCGCCCATCCGACGGCACTGGCGTGTAGCACAAACATGGCCGAGCTCGTCACGAGGACGGCCATCGCGCCGCCGCGCACTCCCCAGCGCGGGACGCAGACCAGTGCGGCTGCCGCCGTTACGGCGCAGGTGAGTCCGACGAGCGGCACCTGAATCCGGATGTGCCGCGCCGCCGTGAGCCCAAAGCCACCGCACGAGGCAATCAATTGGATCGCCGTCGCCAGCGCAAGCAACAGGAAGGCGGGCTGGAATTCGGCGTAGACCTCCCCATACAACAACGTCAGAACCGGGCGGCCCAGTGCCCAGGCGCCGACCACGATGCTGATACCCAACCCCGCGGCGATCCCGACGAGGCGCGTAAGGAGTCGACAATAGGCAGCCGGATCGTCCAGGAAATGACGAGCAAGCCGGGGCGATGCGGACTGCCCCATGGCTGCTGCGATCATGGTAGCCGCCATCATGGGGTACGCAAGCGCACCAAAGTACCCAAGCGCTTCTGAGCCATGGAAGCTTTCCAGAAGATACCGAGGTATATTCGTTTGAAGGCTGATAAGCCCCATGACAACGCCCAGCGGCAACGCCATCCAACTCATCTTGACAAGGGTACTGCGCCGAATTCGTGGCCGAAGCTCGGAGCCGACGTGACGCGCATCACGACGACCAAGCAATACGCGAGCCATCCCAAGATCGTATGTGCAGAATGTAACAACCCACACTAGTGCCATGGCGGCGACTGCCCACGGGAGGCTCTTCGTCATCACCAAAACCAAAGCCATTGCCATGAGCGCCGTTGGCCCGCGCAGCATGAGGCTCTTGCCTGAATAGTCCATTCGTTCCAGGCGTTGGAAGAGCCCACGTACGATATCTGAGAGGCTGTCCGCACATTTGGCGACCCCCACGAGCAGCACGACGATTGCGGCCTGGGGTTCCAGGCGAGATGTGACCACGATGGCGCCGATGGCAAGCAATCCCAGACCCGTCCAGACGACCCTGACCCCGAAATAGTCGGCGAATTGAAACTGTCCGACGGCGTCCGTCACCAGCAAGTTTCGCAGCTGGAGCATCGCGACCGCCATGATGGGAGCGCTGATGGCCAGCCCGAGCACGAACTGCCCGACGGCACTCGGGTCGGCCAAGCGGGCGATGACAACGAGGATGCCCCATAGCGATGCGGCGTTGATGCCATTGCCGAAGAAGGTCCAAACGAAATTCGCCTTGAGCGACAAGGGCCTCGCTTCGTTCCGGACTCCGCCCATTGCCAGCCAACCTCCCCGGCGCGATCTCGCGACACCCGCTCGGATCATGTGAACCGGTTCGATCATTGTCAAGATCAGGAGGCTTCCCGGCCCTGCATGATCCACCGCAAGCTGGCCTGGACGAGCTTTCTGGCCCCCGGTAGTTTTATCGGGCGAAGAGCCGCGTACCTGTAGTTCGACGGTCAGCCGCAACTCCTGCAACCGCGGCAAGTCGGCGAATGTCGATCAGCACGATCGGACGATGATTTTCCTGAGGCCGTCCAAGGGCGGCTCATGGTCGGCCGTCGTAACGCGTTGAACACGGTCGGGACGTGCTGCAATCCGGCGGGACGGAACCGAATCAGGATGCAAGCGCCACATCAAGTCGATTCCGAGAGCGAATCATTCGGCGAACATGACCTTGATGACCCAATGCGACGCATCCGTCTCTGCGTTGTTGTTACGATTGACTTGACTCTGCTGAACCTCTGTCGGGGACGCTTCGAATACTTTATCGACCGCGGATTCGATGTCTCCGTCGTGTGCGCTCCCACGTGCCGCACGGTGGAGATCGAGAATCGCGGAGTACGGCTTCATACCGTGCCGCTGTCCCGAGCGATCACACCTCTTCGCGACTTGGGTGCAATTTGGCGCCTGTTCCGGCTCTTTCGTCGCGAGCGTTTCGACATCGTCGAGTACAGCACCCCCAAAGCTGCACTGGTGGGATCCATCGCGGCGACGCTTGCAAGGGTTCCACGCACGCTTCACTTGCTCCGAGGGTTGGCCTACGAAGGGCAACGCGGTCTGCGGAGAATGTTGCTGAAGATATCGCAGACCGTACCGTGTCGGCTTGCGGATGAGGTCATCAGCATATCCCGATCGATGATGAAGAAAGCCGTTCAGGACGGTGTCTGCCGGCAAGACAAGATACGCGTTCTTGGCAGCGGAAGTAGCAACGGCGTCGATTTGAGGGCCTTCACGCCGCCCATCGAGCGCGAGCGTCAACATGCGCGAGAAGCTCTGGGGCTCCCCCCCTCGGCGACGGTGGCCGGTTTTGTCGGGCGCATAACGCTGGACAAGGGCATCCGCGAACTCGTGGGAGCTTTTAAGCTCATGGCCGCTGGAAAACCGGATTTGCATCTCGTTCTTGTCGGCGACTACGAGCACCGCGACCGGCCGCCGGAGGACATCGTCGAGTTCATCGCTTCGCACTCCCGAGTCCGCCACGTGGGCTGGCAACAAGAGACAGTGCCTTATTACAGTGCGATGGACTTTCTCGTGCTTCCCACGCACCGCGAGGGTTTCGGTACCGTCCTCCTTGAAGCCGCGGCCATGGGGATCCCGACGATCACGACCGACATCCCCGGATGTCGCGATGCAGTGGATTCAGACAAGACGGCTCTTCTCGTTCCCTCGCGGGATACGGCTGCCCTGGCCAACGCGATGGCTCGGATGGTGGACGATCCGGCCCTCCGTGCTCGACTTGGGTCAAATGGGCGGCGACGCGCCGAGGCGCTCTTTGCCCAAGAGCATGTATGGCGACTCCAGGAAGAGGCGTTGAGGCGTTTGCTTGAGGTCCGTGCGAACGCGGTCGCCCGAGGGCAGATCTCCAGATGAACGTTGCGATTGCGGTGGAATCGAGGTTTATTCGCACGCCTGACGGTGCAGTCTGGTCGTTTGGTTGGTTGGATGGGACTTTCTGGGAGCGATACCTGGACGTTTTTGATGGCGTTAAAGTGATCGCACGGGTCACAGACGCGTCGGAGCCGCCGCCGACGGCCAAGCGTGCCGATGCCAAACAGGTTTTCTATGCCGGGTTCCCGTATTACGTCGGGCCGTGGCAATACGCCGCGGGCTATTTCAGGCTGAAAGGGGCGGCCCGACGAGTTGTCGGCGAAAACGAGGCCCTGATACTTCGGGTTCCCGGCGCGATCGGTTCGCTCCTCGGAAAGGTCGCGGTTGCGCGGGGCAGACCGTTTGCCGTGGAGGTCGTCGGCGATCCCCAGAATGTCTTCACCGATGGCGTCCGCTCCATTGTCGCTCCGATCGCCAGGACGGTCGCCACAAGATCTTTGCGGCGCGAGTGTCAGCATGCCTGTGCGGTCGCTTACGTCTCCGCGCAATCGCTGTCGGCACGATATCCGCCCAATCCGACAGCGTTTGTGACCGAGTATTCTTCCATCGACCTTCGTGACGAAGCCTTTGCGCACAACCCGAAGTCGTTTCAGGATCGCCCCAATCCACTCAAGATGGTGCACGTCGGGTCGTTTCAGCAGCTGTACAAGGCACAGGATGTGCTGATTCTCGCCCTCAAAGCTGCGACGGACACATTGGCAAGAGAGCACCCTGACGCAACCGCACCGACGCTCACCTTTGTTGGCGATGGTAAACATCGTGCGGAGCTCGAGGGTCTCACTAGGCAAACGGGGCTCGAGCAGCAGGTCCGCTTCGCAGGGCATCTGCCGGCCGGAGGCGCCGTACGACGCGAGCTGGATCAGGCCGATCTCTTCGTAATGCCGTCGCGTACCGAGGGCCTTCCTCGCGCGATGATTGAGGCGATGGCCCGCGGGCTGCCGTGTCTCGGAACGAAAGTCGGAGGAATTCCGGAGCTCCTGGAGCCCCAACAACTCGTGGAAGCCAACGACGTCGAAGGACTCGCCGAGACCATCGCTAAGTTGGCAGTCGATCCGGCGGAACTGAGCAGGCTGAGCGCGGCCAACTTCGAGAAGGCCAAGGAGTACCATGCCACCATACTTCAGCCCCGCCGCGTGGCGTTCCAGGAGGTCTTACGCGATCGCATGTGCGACTGGGCGAGAAGCAGACCCAGTGATCATCCCTGAGCGCTGCGCGAAGCTGCAGAATCACTACATCCGCCGGCTCAGGAGGGCCTCCGCAATTCTCTGGCTGGCCCGGCCGTCGCCGTACGGGTTCTTGCTCGCCCGGTCCTCTGGGACGTGTGCCCGCGAGGCAAGGGCGGCGGAGACGCGCTCCACGATGCGGGTTTTCTCAGTGCCGACCAGTTCAGCACAACCGGCGCTCACCCCCTCCGGCCGCTCAGTCGTGTTTCGCATCACCAACACGTACTTGCCCAGGCTCGGGGCCTCCTCCTGAATGCCCCCCGAATCCGTCAGAATCAGCGAACACCGTTGCATGAGCCAGGCGAACCGAGCATACGGTTGCGGCTCCAGAAGATGAATGTTCGGTCGCCCCGCCAGAATGCGATACACCGGCTCCTGCACGTTCGGGTTCAAGTGCACCGGATATACCCAATGCACGTCCGAGAAGGCATCGGCCAACTCGGCAACCGCCGCGCAGATGTTCTCGAAGCCGGTGCCGAAACTCTCGCGGCGGTGCCCCGTGATCAGCACGACCCGGTCGGAGCCGAGCGCGCCCGAGGCCCACGCCTGCAATTCAACGACATCCGGCGGCGGCTCCCGCGTGATCCGATCGACCACCCAGAGCAAGGCGTCGATCACCGTGTTGCCGGTCACCACGATACGCTCATCGCCGATCCCCTCCTCGCGCAGAACCCGCCCGGCCCGCTCCGTCGGTGCAAAGTGCAAGTCGGCCAACTGCGTACACAGCCGCCGGTTAATCTCCTCGGGAAACGGCTGACGCTTGTCGCCCGTCCGCAGCCCGGCCTCCACATGACCCACGCGCACCCCCTCGTAAAAGGCGGCCAGGGCTCCGGTCCACACCGTCGTCGTGTCGCCTTGAACGAGAACCCAATCCGGGTGCTCAGACCGAATCGCAGGCTTCAAAGCGGTGATCAGGTTGGCCGTCAGATCAAACAAATCCTGCCCGGGCCTCATCACGCCCAGGTCGACATCAGGCACGATGCCGAACAGTCCCGTTACCTGATCGAGCATCTCTCGGTGTTGGGCGGTGACGCACACCCGAACGCTGAAATCGTCCGGCCTGGAGCGCATGTGCAGAACAACCGGGGCCAGCTTGATGGCCTCGGGCCTCGTGCCGAATACGAACATAGTCTTGATTGGGTTACTCAATTCTCTGCACGCGCCGCCCGGCGACGCCTGATCGATCGGCGGCGGTTCTGAGCTGCTTCGAGCGGCGGCAGCGCGGGTGACGCCGTGTCGCATTCTGGTGTTGACCGTCCGGGCGTCGTCACTTGAGAAGTGGCTCCTTCGCCACCACAAAGGTTCAATTCGCTGAAGCCACACTCGCAAATGCGAGCGGTCGCACCGCAGGTTCTTCTCACGATATTATCGGCCGAGGCCGCGGGATACTACATCCGGCACTCGGGGCCACAGCCGGGCATGCTGGTAGTACTGGTACACGTACTCAGACATGTTGGGCTGATCGCGGGCACTGCGGGGCCCGACGTCGATCCTCTTCTCAGACCACCAATCCTTGACGCCCGATGACACAAGATGGCAGGATACCGGCGCTTCGGGCCAACAGAGGGGTATTGGATTGTCGCGCACCGACTCGAATGAGAAGGGCTCCGATACCGGCGCATCCGTTGAAGCCCCTCCGCGCCCCGAGCTTCGCCTCTGGCGCGTGTGGCTCCTCGCGACCATCGCCGCGGCCCTCCTTTACGGATTAACCCTCGCACCCGGGGTCGCATGGGGCGACTCCGCCGATGCCCAGGTCCGAGTCCACCTGGGCCAATGGGTCGATCGCAAGGACCTCGTCCGATCGCACATGCCCTTCTACATCGTCGCGACCGCTCTGGCCAAGCCCGGCCTGACCCCCGCGCTTGCCGCTAACCTCGTCGCTGCCGCAGCCGGAGCCCTGACAGTTGGCAACGTGGTCTGGCTCATCGCCCTTCTGACGCGACGCCGAATTGCCATCTTCACCGGAACGTGCCTGCTGATGCTCTCCCACGCCCTCTGGCATGTATCCACCGTAGCCGAAGTGATGACATTCTCCACCATGCTCCTCACCTTCGAGCTTGTGTTCCTGCTGTATTTCATAAAGCAAAGCCGCTTTCGGTGGTTGTTGGCGGCGCTACTGGCCAACGGCTTTGGGCTGGCCACCCACAACATGGCCGTTCTCACCTGGCCGGCCTACATTGCCGTCCTGCTGTATATGCGGAACGCCATACCCAGCCCACGAGGGCCATCGCTCCTCGTGGCATTCCTGGCGTTGCTCGCCGGGGCCTCTCCGCTGGCCGATGTGTTTCTGACGGGCATGAAGGCGAATCCCGACGCTTCAGCGGTTATTCACGACATGCTCATTGCCCGGTACGGTTCTTTCGTATTCAACACATCGCTCCCTTCGACGGTCGTCCGCGCCGTCGCATACATCTGTTACAGCTTCCCATCCCCACTCCTCTTTCTCCTGCCGATTGGACTGGTCGCTCTTTGGCGCACGAGCGCCCGACCAACCGCTGTTCTCTTCACACTCGCCTTTGCAGCCCATTTTCTCTTCGCTGTACGCTACAACGTGCCCGATCAGCACATGTTCATGCTGCACTCCCTCGTATTGGGTGCCGTCCTGATCGGGTTTGCGGTGGATCGGATCACGGCCGCAAGACCTTCAGCGAAATTGGCCACCGTCCTGGCGCTCATTTCGTTGACAGGCCCCGTTGTCTATGCGGTACTCCCGAACGTACTACGCCGATACCCACGGGACCTGGTAGGCCTGCCAAGCCGCAAACTTCCTCACCGCGATGCCTACCGCTGGTTCCTGCAACCATGGCGGCACGGCTACACGGGCCCGCAGAAGTTCGCCCAAGAAACCCTCGAAGCACTGCCGCCCGAAGCCGTCCTCGCCGTCGACTCGACGCCGATGCCAACCCTGGTTTACCTCCAGGCCGTTTCAGGCTTCCGGCGCGATGTGCGCATCCCTGGGGCAGAACGATTTCAGAACTGGCTCGAACCGCTCGATCCGACGTCGCCCGAACTAGTCGAGGCCATCGGTGCCGGGCGCGTGTTCACAATCACCGATGATCAGAAGCAACTGCCCCCCGCGTTACGCGATCCGAAATACGAATTCATCCGCCTCGGCCCTGTCTTTCAGGTTGTCTTCGCAAATGACACGACAAAGCCGTTCCCGGATCAGGCGCCGGCCGGGCAAGCCGCAAGCGATGCCAACCTAACAGCTGCAAGATGGCTGTCTTTCGTCAGCCCGATATACTTGCCGCCTGGAGGTGTACCATGCGCGTTCTCGTGACCGGCGGGGCCGGATTCCTGGGCAGTCATCTGTGCGATCGGCTTCTCGCCGATGGCCATGAGGTCATCGGCCTGGACAACCTGTTCACCGGCTCGAAACGCAATATCCACCATCTGCTCGGGAGAGCGGATTTCGAGTTCATCCGCCACGACGTCGTGCAGCCGATACTGCTGGAGGTCGACTGGATCTTCAATCTCGCCTGTCCAGCTTCACCCATCCACTACCAGCAGAATCCGGTCAAGACCATCAAAACGTCGGTGATGGGCTCGCTCAACATGCTCGGGATGGCCAAACGCGTCGGGGCCAGGGTCCTGCTCGCCTCCACCAGCGAAGTCTACGGCGACCCCACCGTTCACCCCCAACGAGAGGATTACTGGGGACACGTGAACCCCCTCGGTCCACGAAGCTGCTACGATGAAGGCAAGCGAGTGGCTGAGTCGCTCATGATGAACTACCACCGCCAGAATGGTGTGGACATCCGGATCGCCCGAATTTTCAATACCTACGGACCCCGCATGGCCGTCGGCGATGGAAGAGTCGTCTCGAACTTCATCGTCGGCGCGATCCGAAACGAACCCCTGACCATCTACGGCGATGGGCAACAGACACGTAGCTTCTGCTACGTCAGCGATCTCATCGAGGGCCTGATGCGTCTGGCCGCGTACGAAGGAGCCGAAGCCCACGAGCCCGTCAACCTCGGTAACCCCGACGAGAATACCATCACGGACGTGGCCGCGCACGTCGCAAGAATCCTGGGACGCGAACTCAAAACGACGGCCTTGCCGCTGCCGCAGGACGATCCCCAACGTCGATGCCCGGACATCAGCCGAGCCGAAGCAATGCTGGACTGGCGACCGATGATGTCGCTGGACGAAGGGTTGGCCAGGACCATCGAGTATTTCAAGAGCATCGTCGCGTAGTGACACGTCAGGGGCTGATCAGCACATGGCACACGAGAGTACGTCAGCTCTTGAACCGGAGCATGCAGTGGCGTCTCCAGCAGCGGAGCATCCGCCCCTGCGCGTGATGCTCCTGATCAGCAGCCTCGAGCGAGGCGGTGCCGAGCGCCAGGTCGTCGAACTGGTTCGCGGGCTCGATCGACGCCGCTTCGACCCCTTCGTTTGCTCCCTCGCCGAACACGTGCCGCTCGCATCCAACTTGCCCGATCCGGATCGCGATCTCGTCATCGTGCAAAAGCGATGGCGTTTCGACGCCACCACAATACGGCGCGTTTCCCGAGTGATGACCGAGCGGAGCGTGGACCTCGTCCACGCTTTCCTCTTCGATGCCGAGATGGTGGGCCGGCTGGCCGGACGCCTGGCCCGGGTGCCGGTCGTGCTCGGTTCCGAGCGCAACACCGACTACCGCCGGCCGCTAATTCACGCCGCGTGCCTGACCCTCACGCGATCGCTCTCCGACGGCCTGATCGCCAACTCCCACTCCGGCAAACGCTTCGTACACCGTACCCTCGGCGTGCCGCTGGAAAGAATCCACGTGATCCACAACGGCATCAACACGGAACGATTCTGCCCCGGTGATGGGCGCGAGGCTCGGGAGGAATGGGGTATCGACGAGACTGACCAGGTCGTCGGCATGGTCGCCAGCTTCAAGCGTCAAAAAAACCACGCGATGTTCTTCAAAATGGCCAACGCCATCCACCGGAAATTCCCGCGTGCATGGTTTCTGTGCGTTGGCGAACCGCTGCGCGACAACTTCGCAGGAGCCGAGGATTATCACCGCGAGATGAGCGAATTGGTGCGCACCGTGGACGCGCACGACCGCATCCTTATGCTCGGCAGTCGCAAAGACATGCGAAACGTGTACAACGCCTGCGACGTCACCGTGCTCACGTCCCGCCACGAGGGCACGCCGAATGTCCTGCTCGAATCGATGGCCTGCGGCGTGCCGGTGGTGGCCACGCGGGTCTCCGATAACGAGCACATCGTGGCCGACGGCGAAACGGGATTCATCGTGGAGCTGGACGACGTGGAATCCATGGCCGCCCGAGTGGCCGGACTGCTGGCGGATCCCGGCAGGCGCTTCCAAATGGCCGAGGCCGCCCGAACGCGGGTCTGCGAGCACTTCTCAACCGCCTGCCTGTGTCAAAAAACGGGCGAGCTTTATGAGACCTTATACCAGCGGAAAATGGCGTCCGGCAGGTGACGTATCGAACACCACCGACGATCAAGACGGCCCCTGATGTGATTCGCTCAATCGCAGCGCAACTGATCCTGTACGCCAGCTTTGCGATAACGCTGCTTGTGGCCAGGTGCGTTCCCCGACGCTCCCCGCGCGGGACGCGGCGGGTATTGATGACCGGGACCTTTTATCATCGAGGCTGGTTTCTCTCGCACGCAAGGCCGTTGTCGCGCTGCGGCGTGAGCGAGATAATCGTGGTAGCCGACGAGCCCCTCGAGGCGCCGCCGCGTGTGCGGTTTGCGTGCCCGCCGCGATGGGCGTCGGTCGTGTTGGGCCGGGCATTGTCAAAACTCATCTGGCTGGTGGTTCTCGGACTGCGCGCCAAACCGGACGTCGTGATGGGCTTTCACCTGTTCCCGGGGGCGATGTCGGCATTGATTGCCGCGCGACTCGTAAGGGCCGCAGCTTGTTACCAGATGACCGGCGGGCCGGTCGAAATCATCGGCGGCGGATACCAGGCCGAAAACCGAGTGCTCAGGCAGTTGCGAGGCGCCTCGCCCGGTCTCGAGCGGCTCGCGACGGCCGTCGTCCGTGAGTTCGACCTGATCGCCGTCCGCGGCAACAAAGCCCGCAGGTTTCTTCTGGACCGCGGCGTTACCGGGCACGTAACCGTAATCACCGCCGGCACGGAGTTACCGATGTACCGGGAGACGTCGCATCGACCTGTGGATGTCGTCTTTGTCGGAAGGCTGGCCGAAATCAAACGGCCGCGCCTGTTCGTCTCGGTTGTGGCAGCCGTCGCTACGGCGCAGCCGAACGTCAGGGTCGTGATGGTCGGTGATGGTCCGGAAATGCCGGGACTGAAACGCATGGCCGCGGAGTTGGGCGTAGGACGTAATATCGAATTTCAAGGGAGACGTGAAAACGTCGGCGACTTGCTGAATAAGGCGAAGGTGTTCCTGCTGACCTCCAGAAGCGAGGGCCTCTCGATCGCGATGGTCGAGGCAATGGCCCATGGCGTGCCGATTGTCTGCTCGGACGTCGGCGAACTGAGCGACTTGGTGGTCAACGATCGAACGGGCTGGCTCGTTCGGTCGGACTTGCCCGAGGAATACGCCGAGCGGATTGAGGCGTTGCTGCGGGACGAAGCCCTCTGGCGGCGCATGTCCACCGAGGCCCGCCGGGCTGCCGATGAATCCGTCTCGGTCGATCGCGTGGCACAGAGGTGGCGGGAAGCGTTCAACTTCATCGTTCAACCGGGTCGACCTTCTCCCCTGTGTGAGCGTGCCGGCCGAGAAAGTGTAGAGGTATAATCGCGCATGCAGACTCCGGATCCACATCTGGTCGGTGTTTGGCAAGCCGAGGGCTCGTACCCCTCAAGACCTCCGTTTTCTCCTCGGGAGGCGTACCCGGAGTACGCCTGGGGCGCGGCGGACCTCGGCGCCGAAAACCACGCCTACGCCGCCGTGCGCGGTGCGTTACAGGTGCTTGGACTCGATGCGGAAAACTTCGGAACGAGTGCGTGGAACCCGTTGGGAGGAATCGTCCGTCCGGGCGACACCGTCGTGCTCAAGCCTAACTTCATCCGCCATTTCCACGACACCAGGCCCGATGAAATCGTCAGCCTGATCACCAACGGCAGCATCATCCGAGCCGTACTCGACTACGTCGCCATCGCCCTTTGCGGCCAGGGACGCGTCGTCATCGCCGACGCCCCGCAATGCGAGGCCTCCTTCGAGCGGATCGCCTGCTTCACCGGCCTTAACGAGATCCGGGAGTTCTACGCGGGCCGATCACCCATCAAGGTCGATGTCATCGACCTGCGCCCGGAATACACGGAGAAGGTCGACGGCGTGATTGTAGGACATCGGCCGCTGCCGGGCGACCCGGCCGGCTACACGACAATTAACCTCGGCGCGGATTCCTGCTTTACCTCTATAAACCACATGAACCACCGCCTGTACGGCAGCGAATACGACCGCAGCGAGGTGACCGCCCACCACCACGGCGACGTGCACGAATACCTCATTTCCCGGACGATCCTGGACGCCGACGTCTTCATCAATTTGCCCAAGATGAAAACCCACAAGAAAGTCGGCGTCACGCTCAACCTGAAAAACCTCGTCGGGATCAACGGAAACAAGAACTGGCTGCCCCATCACCGCGAAGGCGTGCCGGCCAACGGCGGAGACCAGTACGCCGATTCCGGAATGTCCGAACGAATCGAGCAGGTACTCCTCGCCTCCTTCAAACGGCACTTCCCGAAGCTTGGCCCCCTCCGCAAGTACGTGGGCGGCGCCGCCAAGCGACTCGGTCGCCGGACGTTCGGGGATACGGACACCTCACGCGTGCGATCGGGAAACTGGCATGGAAACGACACCACCTGGCGCATGGTGCTTGATCTGAATCGGGCCCTGCGCTACGCCGACGGCGAGGGCGTTTTGCATCCCGAACCCCGACGACGCTACTTCAGCTTCGTCGACGGGATTGTCGCGGGAGAAGGCAACGGGCCGATGGGCTCCGACCCACGCCCGGCCGGCGTAGTGCTGGCCGGCAGTGACCCGCTCGCAGTGGACTTGGTCTGCACGCGCCTCATGGGATTCGATTACCGGAAAGTCCCTGTGTTGCGAGAGGCACTTGAGCCGCACAAGTACGCGCTCAACGCGGTGCGTTACGAGGATGTCCGCGGCCGGTCGAATGCCGCCGCGTACGATCGCCGACTCGCAGATTTCAACGGCCCCTGTCTCGCCTTCAAGCCGCATTTCGGATGGGTGGGACACATTGAGTGGCATACCGCGGCGACCCCGTCCGCTGTCCTGTGACGGCGAACGGCTCAAGCGCCGGAGACGAGGTGAAACTTTTGGCTCGTTCAATCATATCCGTCCTGGCATTCGCTGCAGTGCTGGCAATCCTCGCCGGCACAGCGGCGACGGTATGGACGGGCCAACTGCTGCGCCGCGTGCTCTTGCCGCCCGTAAAGCTCCGCGCGCCGGGACGGCTTCGCGTGCTCATGACCGGGACGTTTTACAACGCAAACTGGTTCCGCTCCCACATCCTCCCGTTATCAGACGCCCGCACCGTCGAGAGAATCTATGTCGTCACCGATCGCCCCGTCTTCGACGTTCCAAAAGTCACCTATTGTTGTCCACCCGAGTGGATGACCAACCGGGCCGGTCGCGTGATCGCCCGCGGATGGATGATCCTGCTCTCCACCTGGCGCCATCGCCCCGACGTGCTCATGGGCTATCACATCATGCCGAACGCCCTCCTGTGTCTGATAACCGCCAACCTCTTCGGGCGGTTATCGGCCTACCAAATGACCGGCGGGCCCATTCAGATCGTGGGAGGAGGCGCCGGCGCCGAGAACTGGCTCCTGCGCTGCCTGAGACGACGCTCACGCACCCTCGAACGCCTTATGTTCCACCTCGTTCGCCAGTTTGACCTGATCGTCGTCCGAGGACGTAACGCTCAAAAGTTCGCCGAGCAGCACCGACTGGGCCGCGGACGCCTCATCGTGACCGGTAGCGTCGACCCGGCACGCTTCGAACCCAAGGACATCCCCAAGCCTTACGATATCGTGTATGTTTCCCGATTGGTGCCCTGCAAGGGGCTGGAGTACTTCATCGAGCTGGTCGCCGAGCTCAATCGAATCAGGCCGGGAATTCACGCGGCACTGGTGGGAGACGGGCCGCTTCGCGCAGCCCTGAGCGCGCTAGCCGACAAGCTGGGGGTGGCCGATACCATCGAGTTTCTCGGACGTCGCGAGGATGTGCCCGAGATTCTTCAGCAGTCGCGGCTCTTCGCCCTGGTTTCCCCGTCCGAGGGAATGTCGATCGCCATGCTCGAAGCAATGGGAGCAGGGTTGCCAGTGGCAGTCAAAGATGTGGGCGAGTTACGCGACGCCGTCACGCCGGGGCGGAACGGGCTGTTCCTGGCCGGCGATGATGCTCCTGCTGACGCCCGGCGGCTCGCAGAGGTCCTGAGCGATGAGACCCGGCTGAGAGCGATGTCCGAGGCCGCCCGGGGACTGGCCCTGACCGAGTACTGCATTAGAGCCGTCGCGGCTCGGTGGGACATTTACTTTGATCATCAGGCCGAATCCGCCGCGGCTTGCGACCGCGCCGCGGTGAGGCCGTAAGGTGTCCTCGAACGGGCATGAGTGAATACACAGGACGAGCGGCAGGTGTGCGGCTGGGCTGGACCTCACGCGCCTGCATCAGGCTGCACGGGTTGTCCCGGCGATTTCAGTCGAGTGGGATGGGAGGCTTGGCCCGGATCGTACAACTGGTCAACCGCGTGCTGACAGGAGCTGATATCGACCCAGGTGCCCAGGTGTCGCCCCAGGCGCTCATTCCCCACACCATCGGCATCGTGATCGGCCAGACTTCCATCGTCGAAGCGGAGGCCATCCTGATGCCTCATGTGGTGCTCGGGGCGCGGGACTCGTCCGTAGCCGGACGCAGACACCCGCTCATCGCCAGGGGCGCCTGCGTGGGCGCGGGAGCTGTTGTCCTCGGACCCGTGTGTGTTGGGGAGGGAGCAACCGTCGGGGCGAACGCCGTTGTGCTCAACGACGTTCCGGCGGGCAAAACCGTGGTCGGCGCACCAGCCAAGCCGATCTCATAGGGATATCGTACCGATTATGCAGCGGGCGTGGTCACGCAAGAATCTCTGGGAAGCAATGCCCCCAGCCGTCAAATCGGCACTAGGCAGCGTCCTCGGCCGGGTGCCGCCCGCGATGTGGCTCGGAAGGCGATTCCGCGAGAGCCTGGCGTTCGTCAACGAGGCCCAGTGGTGGTCCGCCGAACGTGCCCGCGACTATCAACTCCGGCAAGTGCAACGAATCTGCCGACTGGCTGTCGAAGAAACCACTTATTACCAAACCCGATTCCAGGAAATTGGATTCGAGCCGGGTGACCTGAAATCACTCGAGGATCTCGCGCGCCTTCCCACCATCGATAAAAACACGATCCGCGGACACCTGAACGACATGTGCACCGCGTCCCCGGAATCCCGCGGAACTGACATGGTGACCACCGGCGGTTCTTCCGGCGAACCCCTCAATTTCTACATCAACTCCGGGCGATCCGCCGTCGAATACGCATACCTGGTCGCCGGCTGGCAGCGCATGGGCTACCAGATGGACGTCCCCCAAGCCGTCTTTCGTGGCCAGGTCGTCCCCGAGAACCGCTCCGGCATGCGCCATTACTACGACCCGGTTCTCCGCCGTCATTACTACAGCAACTTCCACATGAGCGAGGAGAACATTCGACGTTATCTGGAACACGTCGCCTCGATCGGACCCTGCTTCCTTCACGTCTACCCTTCGTCGGCCTCGACCCTGGCGCGATTCGTTCAACGAAACAACTTCCCGCGACTTCCCAACGTGCGCGGAATCCTGGCCGGCTCCGAGATGGTCTACCCGGAAATCCGCGCCGAAGCGGAAGAGGCATTCGGTGCCCGGTTTTTCTCCTGGTACGGACATTCCGAGAAGCTGGTACTGGCCGCCGAATGCGAAGAATCGAGCGCTTATCACGTCTGGCCGACGTACGGCTACTTTGAACTTTTGGACGAGCGGGGCGAGCCCGTGACCGAGCGGGGACGCATCGGAGAGATCGTCGGCACAGGTTTCATCAACACCGTCGCCCCCTTCATTCGCTATCGAACCGGCGACTATGCCGTCTACGGAAGCGGAAGATGCGACCACTGCGGTCGTGAGCACACCATTCTGGACGAAATCAAAGGCCGCTGGCCCCAGGGCGGACTTTACGCCAAAGACGGCTCGATCATTTCCATGACCGCATTCAACGTGCATGACGACACGTTTCTCGATACGATCGGATACCAATTCCACCAGACGGTTCCGGGCAAGGCGACGCTGCGCGTTGTCCCGGCAAGGCCGCTGGAAGAAGCGGATCGCCGTCGCATCCTCAACGGGGCCACGCGACGGCTGCAGGGGCAGGTGGATATTTCGTTGGAGATTCGAGACGCGCTGGACCAGACACCCGCCGGCAAACTGCTGAGGGTGGTGACCACGCTGACCCACGCGGCGGAGGAAGACGTTGAAACAAGTCGTCCAGAACTACAGCACCGGTGAGCTTCGCCTCGAGGAAGTCCCCGCGCCGATTTGCCGGGCCGGTGGCGTCGTCGTCCGAGCCGCTTATTCGCTCGTGAGCAGCGGAACCGAGCGCATGAAGGTCGACCAGGCACGTATGAATCTGGTCCAGATGGCCAGAGCCCGCCCGGACAAGGTCAAACAGGTCGTCCAGAACGTAAAACAGCTCGGTTTTGTTGAAACCTATAAGAAAGTGCGCGAGCGCCTCAGCTCCTTGACACCCCTGGGCTACAGCGTCGCCGGCGAGGTCGTCGAGGTAGGCTCCGGCCTTGACGAATTCGCCGTTGGCGATCGCGTGGCCTGCGCCGGCGAAGGCGTCGCGTGCCACGCCGAGTTCATCTTCGTCCCCCGAAATCTCTGTGTGCCCGTCCCGCCGGAAGTGCACCTCAAGGACGCCGCCTTTGCCACGGTCGGGGCCATCGCCATGAACGGCGTTCGCCAGGCTGGGGTGACCGTCGGCGATTCGGTGCTGGTGCTCGGACTCGGCTTGGTGGGCTTGCTCGCGGTTCAAATTCTCAAGGCTGGCGGTTGCCGCGTCATCGGCGTGGATCTCGACAGCGAGAAGACCCGACTCGCCGCTCAATGCGGGGCCGATCTCGCCCTCACCCGCGATGATCCCGCTCTGGACGATGCCATCTCACGCATCACGGACGGCCTCGGCCCGGATGTCGCCTACATTGCGGCCAGCACCAAGAGCACAGACCCCATGGAACTCGCTGGTCGGACGCTGCGCGATCGAGGGCGGGTCGTCGTCGTAGGAATGGTCCCCGTCCAAGCTGAATGGCAGACGTATTATCAGAAAGAGCTGTCCGTTGTGATGTCGCGCTCCTACGGCCCGGGACGCTACGATCGCAACTTCGAAGACAAGGGCGTCGATTACCCGGTGGGCTACATTCGCTGGACCGAACGACGAAACCTGGGCGAATTCCTCCGCCTCATCGCTGACCGCCGCATCGATCCCAGCCTCTTGGCCCCCAAGACGTTTCCGTTTTCCGACGCACCCCAGGCCTACCAGGAACTCCACGACGCGCCCGGTCACCACGCCGCGGGTATCCTGTTCGAATACGATCGAGACAATCAGCCGCGCCGCAAGGTCGAGCTTTCCCCGGCTCCCGGCGTTTCACGTGTCCCCTCGGCGAAGGATCGAGTCGGCGTCGGCGTGATTGGATCGGGGAATTTCGCGACTGCCACCCTGATCCCCGCGCTGAAAGCGATCGCGCACGTCGATCTGCGGGGCATCTGCTCGGCCCGAGGCCTGTCGGCTAAGAGCGCCGCCCAGCGCCACGGCTTCCAATACTGCGCCAGCGATATCCGCGAGTTGTTGAATGACAGCTCTGTCGACGCGGTCGTCATCGCGACGCGCCACGATTCGCACGCCCAAATGGCCTCAGAGGCCGCTCGCGCTGGCAAACACGTATTCGTCGAAAAGCCCCTCGCCCTGAACGACGAACAGTTGGAGCAGGTCATACAGGCCCGGGCCGAAACGGGCGTAGTGATCATGCCTGGATACAACCGCCGCTTCAGCCCGCTCAGCGTTGCGGTGCGAGACTTCTTCACGGGCCGTTCGAGCCCCATCGAAGTCATCTGCCGGGTCAACGCCGGAGCCATCGCCCGGGATTCCTGGTATCAGGACGCCGAGGAGGGCGGATGGCGAATCGTCAGCGAGGGCTGCCACTTTATCGACCTGATTCAGTACATCTGCGATTGCCCGCCGGTCGACGTGTACGCCGCCATGATAGGCGGCGACGTCGCTGGCGCTCAGAACGACAACTGCACCGTAACGCTCCACATGCGGGACGGATCCCTCGGGTTGCTGATCTACGTCGCCAACGGCGAACCGGGTTTCGAGAAGGAGCGGATCGAAGTGTTCGGCCAGGGACGGACGGCCGTCATCGCCAACTGGCACGCGGCCTGGCTCCACGGTCAGGGATCGAAGCGCAAGGTGCGCCCGGCCCGTTCCGGAAAAGGGCACGGGAACGAGATGGAGGCGTTCGTCGACGCCGTCCGCGGCGGACGCGAACCGCCGCTTTCCTTCGATGAAGCCATTGCGTGCACGCGGGCCACTTTCGCGGCGGCCGCCTCGATGGCCTCCCGCAGTGCACACGGCGTTGTCTCGGAATCAATCGGATCCGCGACGACGCAGACGGGGTGAGCATCGTGTTGAACCGAGTCCAGGAAAGCTGCCTGCGAATCCGCGACCAGTGGTATCCGCAGGAAATGTGGCTCTCGTCGGTGTTCAACTCCCTCGTCGTATCGATGGGAGGCGCCGGCCGGGTGCTGCTCGAGGTGGGATGCGGCCGCGATGCCCAGACGTTACGGATGCTGTCCTCGTACTTCGAGCTCGCTCTCGGCGCCGACCTCGAAATCGCCCGCCAAGGCAACGGAGACGCGAGGTGGCGCACCATGGTCAGCGACGCCCATTGTCTCCCCCTGCCGGATCGCAGCGTCGATGCGATCGCGCTGGGCAACGTCATCGAACACTTGGCCGACGTGCGCGCCGCCCTCGCAGAGTTCGCACGCGTCCTCAGACCGGGCGGAAGGGTCATTATCGTGACCGTCAATAAATGGTTTGCTCCGGTTGTGCTCGGCCGGGTGCTTCCCCACCGACTTCGGCAGTTGGTCAACCGGGCTGTCTCCGGAACGAATGAAGAGGATACGTTTCCGGCTTTCTACCGCGGGAACACGCCGAAGGCGCTCACGGCCGCGGCCGCGGCGGTGGGGCTGATAACCGTCGATATGCGATACATGTCGCACCACCCGCGCTATTTCATGTTCTCCGCGCTGGCCTACCGAGCGGCGGTGGCGGTCGAACGCGTCGTGCGAAAATACGAGCGCCTGGCGCCCCTGCGCCACTTTATCCTGTGTCAATTGGAACGACCATCAGAAACGGAAAAACGCGCGTGAACCTCGCAAGGCTGGCAACGACCGGCGACGCGGCACGCGGCCGGCTCACCTTGCCCGATGTCGAAAGGCTGCTCCACCCGAATGCGTGAACCAGGTGATCAACCGGTGAGGCGTTCAGGCGATCAGACCGCGACGGTGCGCCGACATTTCCGCCACGCCAGCGAATCGTGGGGTGCTCGCTACGGCGGCACGCCGCGCCGTATGTCGGACCTGGATCTGCTCCTTCGTCGTGACAACGTCCATCGACTCATGCGCCCCGTCCTGCCCCAATCCGACCGCACAATAAGCGTACTCGACGTCGGTTGCGGCACGGGCGACATGCTCGACGGTTTCCCCCGCGACCAACTCGATGTATACGGCGTCGACCTCGTGCCCGAGATGGCCGCCGCAGCGAGCCGAACGCATCCGGAAGACCACTTCGCTGCCGCCTCCGCTGAAGCCTTGCCCTTTCCGCCGAGGGAAATGGACCTGGTCATCTGCCTCGGCATGCTCGAATACCTCCCGGACCCCCTGCCCGCTATCCAGGCGATGCGCGACGTGCTGCGACCAGGAGGACATCTCATCGTCTCCTTCCCGAACCGAAAAAGCCTCTTCCGAAAGCTGTCGACCGTCGAAGTCCAAATGGAGCGGCAGCTTTTCAAAGCGCTGGCCTGGTGCCGAGGCCGATCGAGCGACGGGAACGCCGCGCCGAGCTATCGCCACCGCCAGTGGGCGCCCGCGGACGTGTTCGCCCTGCTTGCCTCGACCGGTTTCCAAGTGCGGGAAACACGCTTCAATACCTTCGGCTTATGGGGCCTGGCGGGCCGTTTGTCGATCAGCCTTCAATTATCGGCGTGGATGTCGGAGCGTTGGGGCGGTCGAGAAAGACCGTCCTCCCTGGCGGGGTGTACAATGGTGGTGAGGGCCGACAAGCTATGACCCACGTCGAATGCCGTTGCGGCGCGTTGCCGTAAAGGATTCGAAATCGCCGAGAAACCCGAGACCATCCGCGTGTGATGGCCACACGATGATCCGCTACGGAGTGCTCTATCTCTTCTGCTTCGCACTGATGGCGCTCGCCGTCCGACGGTGGTTCTATGCCCTCTGCGGGCTTCTCTTTCTGACGGTCGTCAGCCAGCACCCCAGCATGCCGCGACAGATGTTCGGCATCCCGGGCATGAACCCCTGGAATGTGACGCTCATGGTGATCGCAGCGTTCTGGTTCATGGAACGCTACGCCATGCCCGTCAAGCCCCCGGTCTCGCCCGTCACCATTGTGTTGCTCGCGGCTTACATCCTCATGATCGTCGCATCCGGAATCGCCGGGGCCATGGACGCCGGATCGATCAAACTCGGCGTCGGCCACTACTACAATGCCAGGTGGGTGCTCGTCGACGGGATTTTCAATCCACTCAAATACCTGATCATCGGCGTGATGTTCTACGAGGGCGTGACCAACCGCAGAGATTTGCTTATCGCGCTCGTGTCCGCTGTCGGCAGCGGACTCTGCTACGCCTTCCTCATGTTCAAGTCCATCAGGTCGCGAGTCTTCACGATGGATTTCGAGGATGCCCGAAGACTCACCGACAAGCTCGTCGGCCTCTTCGCCAACGACATGGGCGAGTTGCTCGCCTTCGCTATCTGGGCCGCGCTCATCCTGGGTGTCTACTTCCAGCGACGATGGATCCGATATTCCTGGTGGTTGGCTGCCTTGCTCGCCGTTCCCCCGTATCTCGCCCTCAAATCGCGAGCGGGCTTTCTGGCCTTCTGCTGTGCCGGGCTTGCCATCGGTCTCCTCAGGTGGAGACGCATACTGCTTCTGATGCCGCTCGCCATCGTCGTCGTCATCATGGTCTCACCAAGCACGGTGGACCGCGTCCTGACCGGCGTCGACCCCGAGCAGGAACAACTGGACTGGGAGGAGATATCGGCCGGTCGCCTGACCAACATCTGGCCCGCCGTCGTGGATCAGATCCAGGAGTCAATTGTATTCGGACACGGGCGCTTCGCCATACTCCGGGAGGAGTGCGCCGACGTCATCCGCGAAATGGACGGCGTCCTCCCCACGCACCCGCACAGCTCCTATCTGGAGGTCCTGCTGGACTGTGGTCTGGCCGGCATCGCCATCTGCCTGACCTCGATGGCTTTGATCTTCGCCGTTAACCTGTCGCTGATGCGGTCGCAGCGAGACCCGCTTCTCATGACCCTGGGGACAATAGGCGTTATTGGAGTGGTCACGGAACTGAGCGCCGGTGTCGCCGGGTCGAGCTTCTATCTGTCGCAAAGCACGGTACCCTACCTGTGTGTATGGGGCATGGCCTTGCGTGTCGTGGCCAACGCTAAGTATGCGCCTGCGCCCGTTGTGCCGCGGCTGCAACGACGCGGATTCTATCGCCCCGTGCTGCGCTGAGTCGATGACTTACATGATCGAGCTTCTTTACATTGCCTCGCCGAGTTTCTCCGGCTCCACACTTCTGACGCTCTTGCTCAACGCGCACCAATCCATCGCGACCGTTGGCGAATTGAAGTGGGGAGACATCGACTTGGCGGACTATCAATGCTCGTGCGGCACGCTCCTGCGGGAATGCCCGTTCTGGGCGAACGTCGTCGCACGCATGAACGCCCAGGGGTTGCCGTTCGACCTTGAAAGGCCGGCGACCGCGTTCCGTCACGCTTCACGCCCCTGGCTGGACCGCGTCGCGAGGAGCCGCGTGCGAGGCCGGTTATACGAATCGGCTCGAAGCCTCGCGCTCGCAAGCTCCCCCACCGCGCGACAATCCTGGTCGCACATCCACCGCGTTAATCGCGCCGTGATCGAGGTTATTCTCGACCTCCAGCGCGGACACGTCTTCCTCGATGGATCGAAAGACCCCGTGCGGCTGCAATACCTGCTCGAATCGGGCGATTACAACGTCCGGATCATCCAACTAATCCGAGACGGACGCGGCGTAGTCTATTCAGCGATCAAGAACGTCGGCGACGACGCCGAAACCGCGGCCCTGGAATGGCGACGCACCCACGAACAGATCGAACGCCTCGGCCATCGACTCGGCGACGACCGGCTCCTGCGCCTGCGCTACGAAGACCTCTGCAGCGAACCGGATGCGACCATGGACCGCGTGTGCGCGTTTCTCGGAATCGAAACGCAGGAGCTGGCAAGAAGCTGCTGGACTGCAGAACATCATGTTCTTGGTAATCGAATGCGGCTGCGGCGCGACCTTGAGATCAAACTGAACGAAGCCTGGCGCGACACCCTCGATGCGCAGGCCCTGGAAGCGTTCGAGCGAATCGGCGGACCGCTCAACCGACGATACGGCTATGGCTGACGCCCGAAGGGATGACGCGGCACGAGTGCGGCAGGACGCCCAGCCCTCCGAAGTGAACGACCACGTCGGATTGATCACCCGAGGCGTGCTCTCAAACTGGGCTTGGTACGCCCTCGTGATCGTATCCGGCCTGATCGCGCCGCGCGTTATCGGCGACCTCAGAGGCCGCGAACTGCTCGGCGTCTGGGACTTCGCCTGGTCGCTCACCGTTTGGGTGCATTTGCTGGCGCTCGGCTTGGCCGACGCCATCGCCCGATACGTCGCACGCTATCGTGCCCAACGCGCGTGGGACGATTTGAGCGACGCCGTCAACGCGGCGCTCTTCTGGATGTCCGGAGCCCTGCTTGCCGGCGTCGCGCTGACCGTCGCCCTGATGTTCTGGACGCCGCACCTGCTTCCCGAGGCAAGCGCCGAATCGATCACCGTGGCCCGCCGCGTGGTCCTGCTGCTCGGGATCGGAGCCGGCTTGCAAATCCTCTTCGCGCCCTTCAACTCCATCATCACGGGATACGCCCGATTCGATCTGCTCAACCTGATCCGCGGCGGCCGCGACGGCGCGATCCTCGTGCTTCTCGTCACGCTGCTCTTCTCAGGCTATGGGCTGGTCGCCGTATCGCTGGCCGTCCTGATCGTCGAGGTGGCCTCAGACTGCGTCAAAGTCATCGTGGCACGAAGGCTTTGCCCGCAGCTCCACCTCGCTCCGTGGCGGTTGAAACCACCCGTCCTGAAGGATCTGCTCATCTTCGGCGGCAAGTCGATCGTGCAGGACCTCTCCCGCGCAGCCCTCTATCAGGCGAACAGCATCATCGTCGCATACTACCTCGGCCCCGCAACCCTTGCCGTATACGCAAGACAACGCGCCCTGGTCATGCACGCCCTCCGCTTCGTAAAGCAGTACGCCCAGGTGTTCCTTCCGTCAAGCAGCTTCCTCGATGCCCGGGGAGAGCGCGCCGCCCTCCGCCGACTGCTGATCCTATCCTCCAAGTACGGCATGTACGTCACAGCGCCCATTATGGTCATCCTGCTGCTGATGGGCGGACCCCTGTTGCGCGTCTGGATGGGCCCTGAATACGAAGCGCCGGACGTCCTGGCCATACTCGCCATCGGGCACGTGCTCGCCCTATCGCAGATGGGCGCTTACTCGATATTGGCTGGGCTCGGCAGACACGGCCTGCCCGCCTTCCTCAACGCCCTCGGCGCTGGCGTCAGCGTTGTGATGGCGCTGCTGCTCCTGGGACCCTGGAAGGGTGGCATGTTGGGGGCCGCCGTCGCGGTGGCCGCACCCACAACAGTGACCAACGGTTTGCTGATCCCCCTGATCGCCTGCCTCGTCCTCGGGGTGCCCCTGGGTCGCTACACCCGCGAGTTCCTCGCCGGCCCGACATTGGCTTGCATCCCCCTCGCGATCATACTCTGGGCGGCTCGGTGGTTGTTCCCTGACGCGCCCTGGCGGGCCGTGCTGATCGGACTCAGTGCCGGAGGGGGCGTGACAGCTTGGGTGTACTGGGCGTTCGTGCTTCCCGATGACATTCGACGAAAGATCGCCACGCGCATCGGCCGACGTCTGTCGCGACGTCAGGCGATTGGCCAAGCAAACGTATCGACCACCGCCACTCGACAGCCCGGAAACGAAGCGCGATCGGCGACTAGACCGCGCCTGTGCTTTGTGGCGCCAGGCGCGTACGGAGCCGTCTCAGGTTGCGATGACATCAGTGTCGGCGGCGGCGCCGAGATTCAGCAGGTGCTGATCGCCCGTGGCCTCGTCCGACGCGGATTCGAAATGAGCTTCGTCACGCTGGATCATGGACAGCCCGACGGCATCCGTCACGACGGAATCACCGTCTTCAAGATGTGCCCGTGGAACGCCGGCTGGCCCGTCCTGCGGTTCATTCATCCCCGCTGGACGACACTCTGGAGCGCCATGCGACGAGCCGGCGCCGATTGCTACTATCAACGAACCGGCGGGGCCGAAACGGGCCAGGCCGCCATGTGGTGCCGCTTTCACAATCGCCCCTTCGTCTTCTCGGCTGCTTCGGAGGCCGACTGCGGCAACACGCTCGACCACCTGTCCGGCCTACGGGAACGATGGCTGTACCGCTACGGCCTGCGTAACGCCACCCGCATCGTCGTACAGACTCAAGCCCAACAGGAGCTTCTGAAAACGTGCCATGGGCTGGATTCCATACTGATTCGCGGATGCAAGGAGGACCCGCTTCACGGTAACGCGCACCCCGGCACAATGTCGCCGCCGCCCCGGCCAACGATTCTCTGGGTCGGCCGGGCTTCGGCGCTCAAGAGGCCCGAGACGCTTCTGGAACTGGCGAAACTGTGCCCGGAGTATATGTTCCACGCCGTCGGGGCGGCGAGCCCGCCCAACACCCGTGCCAAGTCGGTATCGCAGGCGGCGGCCCAAATGAAAAACGTCGTCGTACACGATTGGGTGCCCTACCGGAAGATGGCCGAGTTCTACCAATCCGCCTCCCTGCTGGTTTGTACTTCGTTGGTGGAGGGTTACCCCAACACCTTCATGGAGGCCTGGTCCCGCGGGATTCCAACCGTCTCGACCGTCGATCCGGACGGCGTCATCGCCGCCAACGGACTCGGTGCAGTCGCCGACTCGCCCGGTGAACTCCGGAACCGTATCAATACCCTCCTGACGTCACCTCGGCAGTGGCATGATTGCTCCACTCGAGCGCGGCGGTTCTACGAAAAGCACCACGCGGTGGACCGGGCCCTCGATAGCTACGAACGCCTTTTCGAGGACTTCGTGGAATCAGCGACCGGCGACGTGCTTGCGCCGCAGGACGCGGCCGAATGGCAGAAGGCATAGCCCATGTGCGGTATCTGTGGCATCTGCTCACCGAGTCACGACGTCGAGACCGACCGCACGGTCCTTGAAGCCATGGTCGCGGCCATGACACACCGCGGGCCGGACGGCGACGGACTTTATTTCGACTCCCAAGTCGCGCTCGGCCATCGTCGACTCAGCATCATCGACATCGCCGGCGGCGCTCAGCCGATGAGCAGCGAGGACGGCTCGCTCGTGGTCGTCTTCAACGGCGAGATCTACAACTACGTCGAGCTGCGCGAGGATCTGAAGGCCCGCGGCCGTAACTTCCGCACCGACTCCGACACCGAGGTCATCCTGCACCAGTACGCCGAAGCCGGCCCCGCGTGCGTGGACGCCTTCAACGGGATGTTCGCATTCGCGCTCTGGGACGGCCGCCGGCGACAGTTGATGCTCGCCCGCGACCGGCTCGGCGAAAAGCCGCTTTACTATCGATTCGATCCGCAAGATGGCCGGCTCGTTTTCGCGAGTGAACTGAAATCGCTCGTGCTACACCCGTGCGTCAAGAAACGCCTCGCGCTCCCGGCGCTCGATGACTACCTCGCCTACGGCTACGTCCCCGCCGACCGCTGCATCCTCGACGGCGTGAACAAGCTCCCGCCCGCGGCACGCCTCCTCTGGCAAAATGGCCGAATCAGCGCCGACGCCTACTGGGACGTCTCCTTCGCCGGTCAACACGTAGTCGACGAAGACCAATGGCTCGCCGAATTCGAAGACCGCCTGCGAAATGCGGTCCGCATCCGCCTGCGCTCCGACGTGCCGCTCGGAGTCTTCCTCAGCGGAGGCGTCGACTCCAGCGCTATCGTCAGCCTCGCCGCACGCGAGTCACCCAGGCCGTTGCGGACCTTCACTGTCGGATTCGATGAACCCGATTACGACGAAATCGGCCCCGCACGCGTTGTCGCCGATCACCTCGGCACCGATCACAGCGAGCTGATCGTCCGCGACCGCGACGTCTCGATCCTCGCCGACCTCGCCTACCATCTCGACGAACCCTTCGCCGATCCCTCGGCCCTGCCAACCTATTACGTCTGCCGCGAGGCCGCTAGGCACGTGAAAGTATGTCTCTCCGGTGACGGAGGCGACGAAATGCTCGCCGGATACACCCGATACCGCCAGGCGCTCGGCTATCAACGCTTCGATCGTTTCGCCCTGCCCGGGTTCGCCCGAATCTGCGGCCTCGTCGGCGGAATGATGCCCCGACATTACCCCGGAGCGGGTCTCCTCCAGCGCCTCGCCGTGCGCGGGGCTGACCGCTACTTTGCCCTATGTGCCAAGTTCACGCCCGCCGAACGTCGCGCCTTGATGACACCGAACCACGCCGCCGCAATCCAGACCGATCCGTGGCTCTTCCGCCCGTTTTTCGCCGAGGATGCGCCCCAGAGCCTCGTCTCCACCCTCCAGCACGTCGACCAGAAGTGCTATCTGCCCGACGACATCCTCGTAAAAGTCGACCGGATGGCCATGAAGAATTCCCTCGAAGTCCGAGTGCCGCTTCTGGACCACACGCTCGTTGAATTCCTCAATCACTACGCGGCGGACTGGAAGCTCCGTAACGGCGCGACCAAATACCCCCTCCGCAAATTGCTTGAGCCGCACTTGCCCCCACGTATCCTGGAACGCCGCAAAATGGGTTTCGGCATCCCCATCAAACACTGGTTCCGCGGATCCCTCGACGGCTTCTTCCGCGATGCACTGTTAGGCGCCGACACGCGCTCTACCCAGTGGCTCGATGCCGACGCCATCAAGCGCGTCCTGGAAGACCACCAGCGCGGCGGCCGCGACCTCAGCCGCAAAGCCTGGGTGCTGCTCATGCTCGAACTCTGGTGCCGGCGGTTCGGAATCTGAGTTAAATCAAGAAAGGACCACAGCGGCGGCCGACGCGATCAGTACCGCGACGCTCATCCTGTGGTCGCGCCGCGTGCCTCGCGCTGGAGCGGGTCGAGCATATGACAGAGCGGCCGCGTCAGGGTGCTATGGGTAACACGGTTCTCGCCTGCGGGCGAGAACCGTGTTACCCATGTCCTTGCCGGACGAAAGAAATCGACGGGCAAGCGTAGCCGTCACTTGCGGCTGCGCTTGCCCATGATACCACGCTTGATGCGTATGCTGCACGCCTTACGGCGACTCGACAGCCCCCAGATCAGGTCCGGCGCCGCTGAATCCATCGGTGACGCCCGGAATGTGAGTGCCTTCGTCGATCAGCGGACTTCCCGGCGACAGCGAAAACTTATCCATCACCTGGTCACGGATAAATGCCAACCTCTGCGGAATGGTCAGCCCTGCCGGAAACGCCGTGTCGACCGTCAGACTCTCGTTGACAAAACCCGGGTCCGTCGAAGTGAATCCATGCGGACCCGGCGCCGGGGCGAAGTTGCCTGACGCGTCGTCCGAAACGCTGTTGTAGTCGAACGCCAGCAACCGGGCACCGCTCAGCACGCCGATGTCCGAGCGCCCGGCCAGCGTCCCGTTGTGCTTGCAGACGTTGTTCAGCACCCGCATCCCGCCGACCTGCGCCCGCGTGCCCTCGAACCAGATCCCGAACCATTCCCCGTTATTGTAAACCGTGTTGTTGTAGACCTCGGCCCGCTCCGTGTCTGCCAGATCGATCCCCCCGCGCGGATTGTCGAACGCGATATTGCGAGCCACTACGTTGTCCAACCCGCCGCGCACACCCACCTTGATCCCGTTCCCGTCCCCGTCCACCGTGTTCTCCGGATTCGCCCCGAATGCGATGTTGCCCCGGAATACGCACCGAGTCGCCGCCAGCCCGTCAATGTTGTCGTCGCCGTTGTAAAACGACAGATTGTCCTCGAACACCGTGTCGATGGCGTAACGCATCATGATTCCGTCGCTGTGCTCGTCCAGCAGACGGTTGTCATAGACCACGCAACGACGAACGGTGCAGTACCGGGCCGCGTACTCGGTCCAGCCCTCCCACGAGTCCCACTCACTCTCCGGCAGATCGGTCGCAAAACCGGTGTTGCCCGCCGTGGGCGGGACGTGGGCCGTGCTGTTCACCTGCGTCGGCGACTCGCGCAGTTCGATCCCCACCGAATTGTGGTGACTGAGGCAGTCCTCGAAGACCACGTGCCGGATCGGTCCCACGCCCCGCAGCGCCCCGCCGATGAAGCTCGTGTCGCGGTTGTTGTGGTGCACGTCACACAAACGCACCGTCACATGATGGGCGGGTGCGTTGACGTCCACCGCCGTCCGGCGGGCGTTGCGCATCTCCATCCCCTCGAGCACCACGTGCGAACCCGAAATGATCACCAGAATTCGTGAATCGGAGCCGTGCGCCGTCCCGTCGATGACCACATCCTCTCCCTCGGCCGCCTTGACCGTGATCGGCCGCCCCTCCGTCCCACCCGTGCCCGACGGCACGTTCAAAACCACAAAGTTCTGATTGGTCGTCCCGGTCGAGTACACTCCTTCACGCACCAGCACCGTGTCACCCGGAAGCGCCGCATCCATCGCGGCCTGAATGGTCGCGAAGGGCGCGCCGGGCGTCCCCGGATTGCCGTCGTCTCCGTCACGGCCCACCCCGTCTCCAGGTCGATCCACGTGAAGCTCGAAAAAGACCACCGCCACCTGCTCCGTCCCCGGCTCGTAGGCAAGCGTGTCGCTCTCACATCGGATTCCATCGGCATCCGATGGCGGCACGTACAGAAAGCCCGAGAACCCGTCAGGCACATCAAGCGAGAACGTTCCATCGCTCGTTGTGACCGAGGCCACCGGGGCGTCCCAGTCCGGGTCGGCGCCGCTCGCGTAAGCGGCCACCGTGACGGATCGTCCCGCCGCCGATGTGGATCCGTCCCCGCGCACGAGCCGGCCGTTCGCCGATGCCCCGCCGTCCTGACACGTGTTGTTCGCGTCGCAGTACTGACCGGTGCCGCAGTCGCTGTTGTCCGTGCAACAGCCCGCAATCGGCTCGAAAACACAACCCTGAACATTGGCCCCGGGATTCGACGGATCGCAGTAATCAAAGGTGCACGGAGAACCGTCGTCGCATTCCGAATCGGCGACGCACGTCACGGACGTCGTGACAAAGTTTACCGTCAGGTCCTCAACGACATAGCCGCCCGTCGCGTCGTGCCAGAACTCCAGCGTGTTGCTCCCGACCTGGTACCACTGAGCATCAGTCGCGATCGGATCGAGCAGCGCGGTGACCCCGTCATGCTCGTAAAGCGCCTGGTCACCCCAAAGGTTGATCGGCCCGTTGCCGTTGACGAAAAGCCGTCCCTCCGGGTTGTCCGCGTCGAAAACCGTAAGCACGAGCTCGATTTGCGAAGTCCCCGCCGGCATCTCGTTCAGGGTCAGCAACAACTCCCCACGCTCCGGCGTCGCGCCCCGAAGATCCAGAGGCAACCCATCCACAAAGTAAGGCCGGTTATCCACAAAGCACGTGTTCGCGCTCTCGTCGCATGTCTCGCCGTCCGCACATGGCCACACGCCGGCCATGCACGTGCCCCCGACGCAAGTCTCGCTCCCGTTGCAGAACAAACCGTCGTTGCAATCGCCGTCGTCCAGACAGTCCACACATACATCCGAGGCCTCGTCGCAAAGCTGACCCGCACACGGGCCACTATCACTCAGGCATACGCCCGCCTCGCAGATCTCCGCCCCGTTGCAGAATCGCCCGTCATCGCAATCGGCGTCCGCTAGGCAATCCACGCACGAGTCACCAACCTCGTCGCACATCTGTCCGGAGCATGGTGCCGAATCCGCAAAGCAACCGCCATCGACGCACAGCTCCGCCCCGTTGCAGAACAAACCATCATCGCAATCGGAATCCGCCAGACACCCCACACAGCGGTCGCCCGACTCGTCACACATCAGGTTCGTGCACGGCGCCGATCCGGTTTGACAGACCCCGCTCACGCACACTTCCGCCCCGTTGCAGAAAACGCCGTCGTCACAATCACCGTCGTCCAGGCAGTCTACGCAGCTGTCAGTTGATTCGTTGCAGAGCAGGTCCGTGCAAGCCGCTGACCCCGCTACGCAAGACCCATCCACGCACCACTCACTTCCGTTGCAAAACAACCCGTCGTCGCAGTCACTGTGCTCGACGCAAGCGACGCACCGCTCCCCGGACTCGTCGCACATCTGGTCCGCACACGGCGGCGATCCCGCACGGCATAATCCGCTGAAACACCCTTCGGCCCCGTTGCAAAACACGCCGTCGTCGCAGTCGCCGTCGTCCAGACAATCCGCGCACCGATCGGCCGATTCGTCACAGAGCTGGTCCGCACAGGGCACGGTGCCCGGCATGCACGTACCTTCAACGCACGACTCGCTTCCATTGCAGAACAAGTCGTCCGCGCAGTCCGCGTCCTGCAGGCAGTCTACGCAAAGGTCAAGCACCTCGATGCAATACGCTCCGTCGCACGGCCCCGAGCCCGCTTCGCAGCGGCCGGCTACGCACGCCTCAACGCCATTGCAGAATAACCCGTCGTCGCACTCCGTGTCCGCCGAGCAACCCCCGCACGCGTCGCCGTCCTCGTCGCACGGACGACCGCTGCAGGGATCGCCGCCGGCCACACATTCGCCTCCGACGCAGCGCTCGACCCCGTTACAATACAAACCGTCATTGCAATTCGAATCCGCCAGACATTCCACACACGCGTCATTCGCCTCATCACACAACGCGCCCCCGCACGGGGACGAACCCGCCTGACAGACTCCTGCGCTGCACGTCTCGGCCCCGTTGCAGTACATCCCGTCGTCGCAATCGGCGTCCAACGCGCACTCCGCAAGCGTGCCGTCGTCCGTGCCGGGTTCCCGCCGGCCCATCAGCATCACCGTGATTTCCGTTTCGCCCGTCAACCGCGCACGGCAGTCGAATCTCTCGTCGGTTTCCGGTTCGTAGACCGCCAGACCCACCCGGTGCCTGCCGTTCTTCAGGAATTCAAATGGCTGCTCGAAGTGAGTCTCGGCGGGACCATTGATCTCGACGTCGTCAAAACGCCAAATGTAGATCAGTCGGGAGGGTACAGAACGTAATACGTCCTCCGCTTGTGCAATCCGGCCGACGACCTTGAGCGGCGACCGGCCACGAACGAACGGCTCCGGTGCGCCGCCGAACGCGGCGACGTCGAACGAGACCGGACACGCCTCGATGGGCCCGGACAAATCGGGTGTGACCTCCACCAGGTCGCCACCTTCGTCCGGTGGCGGATCGGAAATGGGGTCCTCAAGCCCGGCAGGTGATAGTCCGTCGCTTCCCTCCCCCTCCGGCTCATGCTGGTCAGGTGACGATGCCGAGTCATCCGTGCCGTCATCGTCAGGTGCGCTGTCTCCAAGGCCGGCGGCGTTTGCCGTCGCAGGTCCCTGGCAGCCCGATATTGTCGCGTTCAAACCGATCACCAACGCAAGACCAATAACGGTCGCCAAGCCGCCCCACGCTCGTGAGATTCGCATTCACCACACGCCTTTCCCCCCCGCCTCTGCTCGCTCAGCCGCCCCCTTTTGCCACTTGTGCTATTCGATATCCCGGCCACGCCGGCAAACACGAGGGGAGCAGTCCCGTCGCTGCGCGTAACCCATCATCATGTGAACAAATAGCTTACGAACGATTCACTGAAAGGAGGGCGATAGAGCGGAAGGTTACGAATGCGAGTGATGCTGCAGAGAAGTCGTCAAAAAGGCGGTTGGGAGCAAGCAACGTGTGGGTTAAGCGAGTGCAATGGCGTCTTGGAGCGTGCCTGTGCTGACGCGGAGCAGGCGTATCGCAGACGCATGCACCAAAGACCTCCGCCGCCCTCAGTGGCGTAGCTCTTCAGTCCGTTTGTCCGCGCGCAACGTGCCAAGCAACAGGGGTCTTACCCTTCCGGTAAGACCCCCATGACTCCTGGCACCTCGATCCGCCAGCTCAATGCGTACCAACCTTGACATCCCCGGCACGCATTTGCTTGCCTCAGCGAGGCACACGTCATTTGGCTGCGACGAACATCAGAAAAAACCGGTGCTACTGCGAACTAGTTCTTCGGAAACGCGTCCCGCGTCTTACCGGCCAGCAGGAGATCCAGCTCGGCGGCCACAGTGTTTTCCAACCCTCGCTTGGCACCGATATGCACTGATTCAACGTCACCGCTGGGACCGAGCACGAACAGCGTCGGAAAGCTCGTCGCCTTAAACGCCGCCTGTATCTTCTGCGTGTCGTTGCTGTCAGTGGTCATCGTCATCGGCAACGTGAGATTGAGGTCCTGGTAGGACTTGAGCGTCTGCTCTTCGGTGCGCGCCCGCCCGCTTTCACCGCGTGCATCCAGATTCACGGCCAGTACGTCAACACCTTTGTCTTTGTACTTCTGGTGCAGCGTCTCAATCCCGGGCAACGCGCGCTTGCAGTACCCGCACCAGGAAGCCCAACAGAACAGAACCTGAGGCTTCTCTCGCTTGCCCCCGATCCTCATCTCTTCCCCATCGATTGTGGTCACCGAAAACTGGGGGGCGTCTTTGCCGACCATGGCCTCAGCCGGCCGCTGGCGTCGCTGTTGTTGCCCCCGCTGCGCCGCACGCATGACCGCCATCGCTTTGGTCATCTCACCACGGAGTTTCTGCAGCTCCGTCTTGAGGGCCGACATCTCCTGCTTGAGGGAACTCACCTCCCCCTTGAGATCCTCCTGGATCTGCTTGAGCTCGTCGATCTGGACGCTCACATCGCCCTGCTGGGCAATCGCTGGAGAACTCACCGCCAGCCCGAACGCAGCTGCCAGAAGGACCGTCCTGCATGCAATTTTCATGTCTTCAAACCTCTCAATGAAAAACTAGTCTCTGAAATCGAGTCTTGATCATCGCCCAAACGCGACCCGTAGCATACCCGAATTCTCCCCCCGGGGGAAGAATGCGTGCATGCGCGGGTAAAGGCAGCGGAAATGCGGCCCAGGGATGCACCAAGCCACCCCTTACTGCGATTCGATGGCGCCCAGGTCCGGAGCCGTGCCGTGAAATCCGTCCGTCGTCCCTGGAATCGCGACCCCACGGTCGATGGCCGGGCTGCCCGGCGACAGCGACAGCTTCTCGACGACTTGGTCGCGGATAAACGCCAGCCGTTCCGGAATGGTCAGCCCGGACGGAAAACTTGTGTCGATCACCAGGGCTTCGTTCAGGAACCCTGGATCCGTTGACGCGTAGCCGTGAGGGCCGGGGTCCGGCGCGAAGTTGCCTGATGTGTCGTCGGAAACGCAGTTGTAATCGTACACCTCCAGCCGAACCCCGCCCAGCACGCCGATATCCGACCGCCCGGCCAGCGTCCCGTTGTGCTTGCAGACGTTGTTCAGCACCCGCATCCCGCCGACCTGCGCCCGCGTGCCCTCGAACCAGATCCCGAACCATTCCCCGTTATTGTAAACCGTGTTGTTGTAGACCTCGGCCCGCTCCGTGTCTGCCAGATCGATCCCCCCGCGCGGATTGTCGAACGCGATATTGCGAGCCACTACGTTGTCCAACCCGCCGCGCACACCCACCTTGATCCCGTTCCCGTCCCCGTCCACCGTGTTCTCCGGATTCGCCCCGAATGCGATGTTGCCCCGGAATACGCACCGAGTCGCCGCCAGCCCGTCAATGTTGTCGTCGCCGTTGTAAAACGACAGATTGTCCTCGAACACCGTGTCGATGGCGTAACGCATCATGATTCCGTCGCTGTGCTCGTCCAGCAGACGGTTGTCATAGACCACGCAACGACGAACGGTGCAGTACCGGGCCGCGTACTCGGTCCAGCCCTCCCACGAGTCCCACTCACTCTCCGGCAGATCGGTCGCAAAACCGGTGTTGCCCGCCGTGGGCGGGACGTGGGCCGTGCTGTTCACCTGCGTCGGCGACTCGCGCAGTTCGATCCCCACCGAATTGTGGTGACTGAGGCAGTCCTCGAAGACCACGTGCCGGATCGGTCCCACGCCCCGCAGCGCCCCGCCGATGAAGCTCGTGTCGCGGTTGTTGTGGTGCACGTCACACAAACGCACCGTCACATGATGGGCGGGTGCGTTGACGTCCACCGCCGTCCGGCGGGCGTTGCGCATCTCCATCCCCTCGAGCACCACGTGCGAACCCGAAATGATCACCAGAATTCGTGAATCGGAGCCGTGCGCCGTGCCATCGAGGATCACGTGCTCGCCATCAGCCGCTTTGATGGTGAGCGGCCGACCTTCCTCGCCGCCATGATCGGCCGGTACGTCGAGGATCACCACGTTCTGATTCGCCGTCCCGGTCGAATACGTCCCTCCGCGCACCACCACCGTGTCGCCGGGCATCGCGGCATCCACGGCCGTCTGTATCCGTCGGTACGGGTTCCGCCTCGTACCAACCGGTGCGTCGGGGTCGTAGTCAGGGTCGTTCGAGGTATCGCTGTCGTTAAACGCCTCCGGATCGTCATCGACGAACAGCGGTGCATCGCAAGAAGGGTCGAGTAGCGTGTGCGTACAACCGCTGCCGTCTGCCTCAGCAGAAGTCGGTTCGCACGCGTCCTCCGTGCACGGGTCATAGTCGTCGCAGTAGTTGTCAAAAGGGATGAACACGCACCCCGTACCGGGATCCGCCCCGTCGCTTCCCGGGCTGCACGCGTTGATCGTGCACACGATGCCGTCGTCACACGAGCTGTGATTGCTCACGAACACGCAACCCGAAACATCGTCGGCTCTGAAGTGAAATGGGTCACACAAATCCGTCGTGCACGTCGCCGAGTCGATACACTGACTGTCGTCCGGGACGAAAACACAGCCGGTCACAGCGTCCCCTTCCGCCGGATCGCAACGGTCCAACGTACACGTGCGAGAGTCGTCGCAAAGATCATCGGTCGGCGTATGCGTGCAGATGCCCGTGCCGATGTCGCATGCATCCACCGTGCAGGTGAGCACGTCGTCGCAGTCCGCATCGCGCGTGCAGCGACAGATATCCGACACTTCGTCACAGTCGGCCGCATCGCAGGGCGCAACGCCGGACTGACAGGACGAGTCGACGCAGCGCTCGCGCCCGTCACAAAACGCCCCATTATCGCAGTCGCCGTCGCCCAGGCATTCAACGCACATACCACGCGCCGTGTCGCAAAGCGGCCTTCCAGAACTGCAGTCGGCGTCGCCCGAGCAGAGGATCACACACACGCCACCGACACATACCTCGCCCGATTCGCACGTGACCGACGCACACGGGTCGGGCAGTGTGTCGCCTTCCCCCTCCGGCGGTTCCACGATGCGAATGGTCGCATTGGCCGTGTCGCTGCCCTCCGGGGCCTCCAGCACCAACTCGAACATAACGTCCACAGGAGTCGTCACCTCCGGCGCCTGAAAAACCACCTCCGGCAGATGACAAATGGTCAAATCCACACACTCAGCCAGTGCTCCGCCCCCTGCCGGATCACAGCAACGCCCGGAAGCAGGATCGGACGGATCGAGCAGCGCGACTGCCGGCCCATCCGACTGCAACCAGCGAAACGCAAGCTTTGCGGTACCCGCGCCGGACCCGTCGGCCCCTTGACTGCCCCGCCCATCGAGCTTCACGCTTGAACCGCTCGTGACGCAGGTGTCCGCCTCCGCCGAACACGTCTCCGGGTCCCGCGGCGGCTCGACCGCAACAACCGCCTTCAAGAGAATCCCCGCCGGCGAAAAACCGGCGCGGACGCCTTGCGCAAAACCGTCCTGCAACGCCCCACACGTCTCCAGCCCGACGATCACCGCGTCGCCTGCTTGCTCCACAACAAACACCGTGGTGCACGCGTCCGGCGGCTCAAAGGAACCGCGACTTTCAGGTTCGATTACCCAGGAGCACTCACATCCATCGTCGCCCGTGCCCTCGAGCTCGGGAAGGCTGATCACGATCCGATCGCCCACTGTTAGCGCGCGAAAATCAGCCGCCTCGCCCGTCCCCTCCACCGTCGCAAATGGGATCAGATCGTCACTGCCGAAACCCGTGTCGAAATCGCACCCGTCTGCGATCCCATCTCCGTCGGCATCGCTGTCGTCGTCAAAACCCGGACATGCATCGCATCCGTCTGGTACGCCGTCGCCGTCGCGATCAATCAAATCGTTCGAACCCGTACAAACGTCACATTCGTCCGGTATGCCATCCCCGTCGGCGTCCTCACCGTCATCGAACCCCGCGCAAAGATCGCACCCGTCGGCCACCCCGTCACCGTCGGAATCTACGCCGTCCGGAAACCCCTCGCATGCGTCGCATCCGTCGGGAACGCCGTCCCCGTCCGCGTCCGCTGAGTCGTCAAATCCTGGGCAGACGTCCTGACCGTCGGGCACACCATCCCCGTCCGCGTCCATCGTGCCGTTGCCGTTCGGCGGTACCACCGCCGGGCAACCGACGATCAACACGAATGTCAACATTGCGAGCACAACCCCTGCTGAACACGCTCGTCGTTCTGTCATGACGCAAGACTCCCTGGGTAGCCGGCTTGAGGCTATGGCTGGCTCATGATTCGGCTGCGGGCGAGTCCCTCTTCATGCGCCCAACCGCGGGACCAGTCACGCACGCCCCATACGCTGGAATGCTTGTCAAACCAGCTTATCGGGCCGCCAACGCCGACGTCAATTCTGGACCGCCCCGCTTTTCTCATTTGTTCTGTTGTCGGTCAATTCCATGGGGGGAGTGATCATTCGCCCACCTCTCCACAATCCTCCCTGGCTTTGCGTCCCGCCCTGTTCCGAAACATAATCAGGGCGTCTCAGGAGGGCCGTATGATCGGTCGTGGTCGCATCCGTCGTGACATCCAAATCGCCACGGTGGGCGGAATCATCCTCGTGGTCGCCGGAGGCGTCGTGTATCGGGCGCTCGCTGAACGCTACAGCCGCCCGACTGGCAGCCTGCCGATTCCGCCGGGATCGCTCGACGCCATCCCGCTCGAACTGGGCGACTGGCGAGGCCGGAACGTGCCTCTGGACGAGGCGGTGATTCGTGCCACCGATACCGATGACCACGTAAGCCGCGAATACCGCTATCGCGACGGCCGAATCGCGGTCTCACTCTTCGTCGCCTACGGCGTGCGCCTGAGGGACCTGGAGCCGCACCGGCCGGAGGTGTGCTACCCCGGGGCCGGCTGGACGCGCGTGGAGTCCACCACGCCGGTGCTCGAACTCCACGATGGACAGCTCCCCTGCCAGATCCACCGATTCAAACGCGGTGGGTTGGCCGCCCAAGCCGTCACCGTACTCAATTACTACATCATCGATGGTAAATACTGCCCCGATGTGTCCATGCTGCGATCGCGCGCCTGGCGATTCTCCCTGCAGGCCCACTACGCCGCCCAGGTCCAGATCGCCTGCCCGACCACACCTCACGCCCCCATCGACGCCGTGCAGGTGACCACCGACTTCGCTGTGACGACCGCGCCGCTGATTCACGAGGTCATCACCCGTGCCGTCTCACGAGTCGATGGCGAACCCGACGCCGCCGAACCACCGGCCCGAGGCAGCGACGCGCTCTGGCCAACTGAAACGCCGACAGCCCAGGAGCGAAGCTGATCCACATGTCATTGGCCCCCTCATCCAGCACAAAACCCGCCGCTTCATCCGATTGGACCGTCTGGGCCCTTCTCATAGCCCTGAGCGTTTCGCTCGCCTGGGCTTACTGGTCCACCGCCGTGGGCCTCTACCGCGAATGGCAGAACGACCCCAACTACTCCGTAGGTCAGCTCGTACCGCTCGCCGCCCTGTATCTGCTCTGGCACGATCGCGATCGCTTCGCTCGGTGCAACATCGCGCCGTCCTGGTGGGGCATCGGCGTTGTCCTCGTCGCGCTCGCCGGACGACTCTTCGGCCTGATCTGGCTCTACGAGTCCGCCGAGCGCTATGCCATGGTGCTGACGATCGTGGGACTTGTCCTGCTGATCGCTGGATGCCAGGTCTTTCGATCTGCCTTCTGGATTCTCGCCTTCCTTTTCCTCATGGTGCCGTTGCCCGGCCGAATCCACCTGATGGTGTCGGGTCCGTTGCAACAGACCGCAACGTCCGGCGCCGTCTTCGGACTCGAAATGCTCGGCATTATGGTCGGGCGACAGGGCAACCAGATCCTCCTGAATCAGGAAGTGCCCATCAACATTGCCGAGGAGTGCAGCGGCCTCCGCATGCTTACGGCATTCATCGTAGTCGCCGCAACCCTCGCCTACGTCGTCCAGCGTCCCCGATGGCAGAAAATCGTCCTGATCTGCTCCAGCATCCCCATCGCCATCCTTTGCAACGTCGTACGATTGATCGTGACCGCCCTGCTCTATCTCAACCTCCGCAGTGAGCTCGCCGAGCGCTTCTTTCACGATTTCGCCGGTATTACGATGATGCCGCTCGCCGTTCTGCTGCTGCTTGCCGAATTGTGGATCATGTCCAAGCTCGTGGTGCACGAGGACGACGCCGGGGAGTGAATATGGCCGATCGAGAGGAACCAGCCGGCGACGTGGCACGTCCGCAGCCCAAGTGTGAACGTTGCGGCGCTCCCGCTAATATTCACACCTCCAACGTCGTGGGCGGCGTACCGCAGATGCGCCACTTCTGCCAGAATTGCTTTGACGGCGCCCACATCGAGGATCCTCGAATACCGCGCCATTGGGGCGAGGCCGCCGTCGTCGGCGCCGTCGGCACCGTTGTCCTCACACTTTCGCTCTTTGCTGATTGGTTCAAGTTCGGCGATATGGCCGGGTTCGGCTGGCAGCAGGCGGCCGGCGTCTTGCTCGGGGGGCTTCTCATGCTGCTCGGTGCCGTCACCCGCGCACCCACCTTGTTGATCATCGGGGTTGTCACCGGTGCGCTGTCCCTGTTGGCCGACTGGCTCGCCTTCGGAAGCTCCGACGGATTCGGCTGGCAGCAGATGCTCGGCACCGGCCTCGGCATCGTCCTGCTCATGGGCGCGTTCGTCGTAAGCCGGACCCGTGCGTGACGCCCCGCCGCGACGTCACAGACCGTTGTTGCGGTACCAGACCACAGCATCGTTGGCCGTGCCCGACATCCCCCGCCGATCCAACGTCCCGAGCACATCCGGTAGCCCGTCCGCGTCCAGATCGACCACGCTGATCGTGTTGATGAATGTCGACGGTTCCTCGACCTCGTCCCGGTTCACGTTCGGATCGGTCACCGGCGGAGCGCTCGTCGTCGCGGGATTCTCGTCCGCCAACACGAACTCCTGCCACTGATCAAACACCGTCGAGCCGGGGAATATGTCAAACCACATCAAGCCGCCGCCCGCGCTGACGAACACCTCCAGTTGTCCATCGCCGTCGATGTCGCCCAGCGAAATCGTCTCGGGAACACGCTCCTTGAACTCCGCGATCGTAAACGACTGCCACGGAACGTTACGCACCGGAGTGGTCGTCGGATGCTCGGGGCCCCGAAACCACATGATGAGCCGACCGTTCGTGGATCGAACCACTACATCCATGATGCCGTCCTGGTCCAGGTCGCCCGGCTCGATGATGTCCGTCCCGACCTCGAGACGCCCGATCGAACCGCGCTGCCATGTGCCATCGCTCAGGTGGAACGCGTCCGGAACGTCGATCCGAGGGTTGCGCAGCCAGCGCACGCTCGCGCCCCGGGCGGTCGGGAATGTCGCCGCAATGTCCACATCGCCGTCCCGATCCACGTCAAATGCCGCCACTGACTTGACTGCCGGTGCGTCAACTTCCACCAGAAACGGGGCCCAGGCCGTGGACTGACGCGCCAGGGCCGGACCCGGATTCCTGTAGTACTCAACTCG
Organism: uncultured Phycisphaeraceae bacterium; assembly: GCA_964574815.1. Taxonomy (GTDB): domain Bacteria; phylum Planctomycetota; class Phycisphaerae; order UBA1845; family UBA1845; genus CAZNPL01. The sequence goes on along the minus strand of CAZNPL010000010.1, from coordinate 93,536 downwards.
GTTCCCGCCACCCTCGCACTCGTTCGCATTCCAGGCCACGATGATGTCCTGGCCGTTGGCACCGTCGATATCCGCCAGCACCATGTCCGTGTAGCCGCCCAGTTCCGGCGTTTGAGGGTCCGACGGAGGCGCGCCCGCCGTCTCGGACTGAGACAATTTCACCGCGTCCCACGCCAGTGGACTCAGAATCAACGCCCGATCCCGCGGCGCAAAGTAAATCATGATCAAGCCGGCCGGTGCGTTCTCCGCGTCCAGGACCTCCCCGCTTTCACGGCACCGGGCGAACACGCCCGTTTCCTTGATCAGCACCACCACGTCGTTGTTACCGTCACCGTCCATGTCTTCGATCGCCAGTCCCGAGACAATCGAGATCGGGAAATCACCCGCCAGCGTCAAAGCTTCGAACCTGGGCGGCCCCGTGGGTGACGGCCGGTGAAAGTGAAGCTGCACCGACTTCGACTCGTTCCACGCCGTTACCACGTCCGTTAGACCGTCCCCGTCGAGGTCACCGGTCACGGCGAAATGAGGCCCGGCCGAGTCCTCGCTGCGAGGCTCGAGCTGTATCGGCGTGAACAGGTTCAAGCTTACCGCGCCCCCGGTCACGAACAGGTTCAAGATGCGATCCGGAACGAATGGGACGATCGCGCCGCACCCGACGACCACGGCTCCCGCCAGGCTCAAACAGATCAGATGACGCAATTTACTTCGATTCATCGCGTGCCTCTCTATCCTCGGGTTACGGGTTCTTGCAGCCGGGAATCAGCACCGCATTGTCCAGGCCAACATCCTCCGGCTGCAGAACGTTGCGGAACCAGATTACCACATCATTACTCAATCCGCTGAGCGATTGCCGGTCCATTGTTGCGACAATGTCCGTCGTCCCGTCGCAGTCCAGGTCGAAAACCAGCAAGTCGTTGATCAGGGCCTCGCCTTGAGCGGCAAACAAGGTGTTGTCCAATTGGGCGTCGTCCACGATCAGATTTGCCGACCAGGGGTCGTAAACCGTATCCGCCGTGCTCGAGTCCACCCAGAACACCGATCCGCTTGCGCCCAGCAGCAGCTCCGGCTGATTGTCGAAGTTGATGTCACCCAAAGAGATACCCAGCGGATTCAACTCGCCCAGATCAAGAAGGGTGTACACAGACCACGGAATGTCCGGCCGAGGCGGCAAGGTGTCCGACACGTTCAAATCGTCGTCCGGACCCGGGTGACGGAACCACTGGATCACCTTGCCCGCGTTCGAACGAACCACCACGTCCGTCAATCCGTCCTGATCCACGTCGCCCAGAGTCATGATGTCCGCGCCGCCGTCGATCATGCCGATCGGCCGCCGGAAATCGAACGCGGTGCCGCCAAGACTGCGGCGCCACGAAATATTCGAACTCACCGACGTCGGCCGCGTGAACACAACGTCCAGTCGATCGTCTCCGTCGATGTCCCAGAGAATAAGGTCCTTAAGCGGCGGTGCGTCCCGATCGACCAGCACCTGTGGCCACGACGTGCCGTCACGCGCGAGCGCCGGCCCCGGGTTGGTGTAGAGCTCAACGTCATTCTCGCCCGGGGGATGGCACGGATCGTCAGGCCGGTTGCTTGTAATCACGATGTCCGGCAGACCGTCACCGGTGATGTCGCCGACGTCCAGCGCCGTCATACCGCCTTCCTCAGGGAAGTCCTGCGCGCGACCTTCGCCCTCGGCCGGGAGACCCGGAGGAAGTCCGCCCGGCGGGTCCGGATTCATCTCCAACGACTCGAAAATGGACACCTCCTGCCAGTCCGCTCCATTGGTCACGTCGCCGCCGGGCGAGTACAGAATCAGCACCACCCCGGCGAAGCCGTCATCGAAGACTTCACCGCTCAACGGGCAAATCGTCAGAAAACTCTGATGCTTCACCAACACGACGATGTCCAGCCAGCCGTCACCGTCCATGTCAGCCAGCTTGACGCCCGCCACGATCGCGATGGGGGTTGTCCCGGCGATCTGAACGCTCTCGAACGTGACCTGATCATCCGCGCCGCGACGCTGGAGATGAATCTGAATCACTTGCGACTGGTTCCAGCCGGTCACCAGATCCGGGAAACCGTCCTTGTCGATGTCGCCGACCTCGACGAACTTGGGGCCGGCGCTGTCCTCGCTCGGGGGATCGATCGCCCGCGCCACAAAGAAGCTCTCGGTGGCCGTCTCTCCGTTCTCATCGGGAACGAGCGGCGGCGGTTCGATAACGTCTCCGCCCTCTTCCCCCGGGTCTGCAAATGACCCGCCGTCTACGAAGCCGGTGTCGCCGTCCCCCGTGCGCGCCTCATCCGACTCCGGTGGCACAAAGACCGGTGTGCATCCCGCCAAAATCGCGATGACCGTTCCCCACCGGGCCCAACGCTTCCCAGATTGCCATGACATTACGGACTCTCCCTCACCGCGGCCAAACAAGAACACCGCTGATCCCTTGCTTATCGGCTTCGTGAGCAACGCGCCTGTATATCCGTGTGCGACAGGCGCGCGGCCCCGTCCGAACCGAGTGTCGCACCGCGCGAGCCTCCGTGCTGAACCCACGACCGGCGCGCAGCACGCCCCTATCTCGATCGGGCGGGCGCACCGCGCTCCTTACAGTTTTCAATAACCGCGCCGAAAATGACGGAGTGCCAAAAGCAAACGCCGATGCAGGCTCCTCGGCTCCCCGCGCCCCGGTTATCGGATCCCCCGACGGCTCGTCCCCGATTCAGACGGTGACCTTCCGCGACCGTCCCAAAACGGCTGTATAAGGCCGAATCCGCGGACGGTCGTTCTGACAATTCCAGTTGGTTGCGACGGCGTGGCCTCTACGGCGCGGTGGCGATCGCCAGGTCGATCAGGGAGAACAGGATCGTCAACACAAACAGCATCACCGTGGACAACGGGCTGAACATCGTGATTCCCTTCCAAGAATCGTCAGTCCGGGCCGGCGCGCACGCTTCTGGACGGTGGCACGAACCACCCGGGCCAGCCGTGAATCATCCGGAATATCGACCGATTCACCCCCTCCGCGCCAACCAAGGTGACCGATTGTAGAATGGACGTGACGACCCGAAAAAGCCCCCAACCGGCAGTGCGGAGCGGTCGCATCGATGGCCGATGCGAGTCCCCTTGATCGGCGACCTGCAACGCTTCCCGGTGGCCGTCCGCGTCCAAACTATTTGATGGAAACAGGTTGTGTCCGAAAAATCCGCGACAAGCCGCTCCCCGCTTACTGCGAAGCGCTACCTCATGCTCAACGACCGCACGCTGCTCGAACAATGTGAGGTGGACACCTTTCGAGACCGCGGACCCGGCGGCCAAAAAAGAAACAAAACCGACTCGGCCGTCCGGCTCCGGCATCGCCCCACGAGACTCAGCGCCGTCGCTGTCGAAAGCCGCTCACAACACGAAAACAAGGCCAAAGCCCTCAAACGGCTCCGGCAGGTGATCGCTCTGAATATGCGCGGACCCATCGACCTCGACCGTTACACGCCCGGGTCGACCGTCGCCGGTTGCATCATCCCGTCGGCAGGCCTCCGCGTGGGACGGCGGGACCACCGCTACAATCGAGTCGTAGCAGAGGTGCTGGACGTGCTGGACGCCTGCGGCTGCCGCGTCAAGCCCGCCGCAGAGAAACTTGGCGTCAGCACCTCCAACCTGGTCTCGTTCTTTCGAAAAGATCCCAAGTTGTGGACCCGCGTAAACGAAATGCGCGCTGCTGCCGGGCTGGCCGCATTGCGGTATTCTGGTAAGTAGGAGAAATCTGGACGCCCCGCGGAGCGCTCCTCAGTTCGCCCCGGGAACGACCATTAGTAAAGGCGTTGCATCAATGCCCGCGCCCAACCACAAGGGTAAAGTTGTCCGATCCGTCGCCTGCGCGGTCGTCACCGTCAGCGATACCCGAACGACCGAAAGCGACAGCAGCGGGCAACTCATCCGCGAACTGCTCACCTCCGCGGGACACGCCGTCCATAACTACCTCATCGTCCGAGACGACTTCCGTCAGATACGGGCCGTCCTCATCGCGTTTCGAGACGCGCCCGCCTGTCAGGCCGTCCTGCTCTCCGGCGGCACCGGCATAGGCAAACGTGACGTCACCTGCGAAGTGCTCGACGAGCTTATCGACAAACGCCTGGACGGCTTCGGCGAACTCTTTCGCCTGAAAAGCTACGAACAGGTCGGCCCCGCCGCCATGCTCTCCCGCGCCGTTGCCGGAACCATGCGCGACACGGCCGTCTTTGCCATGCCCGGCGCCCAAAACGCCGTCCAACTCGCCATGACCGAACTGGTCCTTCCCGAACTGGCCCACGTTGTCCACCTCGCCACCAAATCAACCTGAGCCGTCCCGCCATGGGCGGCCCACCTTCTCCCGAAGTGGGCTCCCGGTTTAATAACCAAGAACCGCCGGGTGCCATTCGTCCGCCGCACGCGAACCCGGCAGTGCGAACGCCCAGGCCAGTCCGGATCCGGGCGCCATAGGCGGCTTCCGCGCCAGTGCGAATGCAGACGTCGCGCGCCAACGTCGAGTGCCACAGCCACGCTCACACGGGCGCGGGGCTGTGGGCTCGTCGCCCCCTTCGGGGGCTGAGGTCGGCGCTCCCTTGGGTCCGGCGTGCCCAAGCAGGTTGCCCGCGCCGTGCGCCTGACTTGCGCAGCCGCGGATAGCGGTGCGCGACCGCGCACCTCAATTTCGATTGTTGAGCATTGCTTTGGTGGATTCGAGCTGTTTTCGGATGTCTTCTCGGTTCGGTTCGATGACGAGGATCGCCTGGAAATCGGCGATGGCTTCGCGGAGTCGGCCCCAGTGACGGAGGATGATGCCGCGGTTCTTGTAGGCGGCGGTGTACTTTGGGTCTACCTCGATCGCCCGGGTGTAGGCCTCGACGGCGTCGTCGTAGCGGTTCAGGTCGCGATAGACGTTGCCGAGGTTGTAGAAGCCGGGGGCGTGATCGGGATTGAGCCGGACGGCCGCCTGGAGGCTCGGCAGCGCCTCGTGGAATCGGCCCAGGCGTGCGAGCGTGGTGCCGAGGCTGTGTCGCGCCCGCCAGTGGTCCGGATCCAGTTCGATGGTGCGTGCGAACTTGTCCAATGACTCTTCGAGGCGGCCGGTCATCATGAGGCAGTTGCCCAGATTGTTATGGGCTTGCACGTGACCTGGGTTCAGCTTCAGGACGGCCGCGAACTGGGCCTCTGCTTCGGCGTACTGTTTGTCGTCGAACAGGAAGACGCCGAGGTTGTATCTGGCCCGGGTGTGCCCTGGTTGTTTGGCGACAACGTCGCGCCACATGGTGACCTCGTCGTGGTAATCCGCATTTCGGTGGACACTGGTGAGTCCGAGGGCGGCGGTTGCGACCGCGAGCATGCAGGCCGCGACGATCGGCCGGACCGATGACCGGTTGGCGCGGTCGAGCGTCCAGCTCAGCAGTTGATGGATGCATCCCACGCAAAGTGCGACCACGCCGGCGAGGGGCAGGTACATGCGGTGTTCGAAGGCCACGTCTTTGATGGGGATAAAGCTCGAGGTTGGAGCGAGGATGATGAAGAACCAGGCGGCGGCGAAGCCGGTCCACCGGCGCCGCACCAGAGCCCACACCGTACAGGCGAGAAGGAGAATGATCGCGAGCACGGCGACGGCCACTTCCGAGATGCTTTGTATGGTTCGCCAGCCGTAGTCCAGGCAGAGCGGATGCGGCCAGACCGAAAGGCGAATGTAGTGGAGGATGACCTTCGACTGCGTCAGGAGGTAGGTCCAGGGCGTAAGCCCCTCATAGCCGAAGCCCACGCGGCTCGTGACGTCGGGCGCGGGGAAGAGCACGCCGCGGACGACGCCCGTTGCGATAAGGACGCCCCAGGTTGCCACCAGCCCAAGGTACAGCGGCCAGCGGCGCTGCAATGCCCGCCGCGGGGAGCCGGCGAGAAAGACGATGTCAAACAGCAACACGGTCACCGGGGCCGTCACCATCACCGCTTTGCTGCCCATGCCCAGAGCGCACGCAGCGACCGCGCCAGGATACCACCATGCCCGGCGTGGCGAGGCGGCGGCGCGCAAAACGCAGTAGAGCGTGAGGAGGTAGAACAGGCCCATCATGGACTCGGCCCGTTGGACGATGTAGGTCACGCTTTGGGTGGTCAAGGGGTGGACGACCCAAAGTAAGGATACGGCCAGCGCATACCAGTGGGCGGCGTGGCCGAAGCGTGGTCGCATACGCTTGGTCAGCAGGGTCCTGTGGACCACGCCATACAATGCCAGAGCAGCGAGCAGGTGGACGGAGAGGTTGAAGGCGTGATAGCCCCAGGTATCGAGGTCGCCGAGGGCGTAGTTCACGGCCAGTGTCACGTTGACGACCGGGCGACGGCGGTGAGTTAAGAGCCCGCTGATAGGCGTCAATTGGCGTATGACCTCGTTCTCGACGATGTTCTGCCTGTCGTCGAGGAGGAACTCGCCATCGAAACTGTTGTGATAAGCGGCGAGTCCGGCGGCGACAACGAGGAGCGGGAGGAACTTCGTCCACCGCGAACGGCGCGCGCCGAGGTTGGGGAGTCGTGCAGGGGGTTCGGTGCGGCGGGTGCGCTCTTTCCGTTGATTGGGGCGTCGCGGTGGTTTGGCAGACATCAAGGTGACTCGGCTGTTTGGAGTTCTGCCTTCACGTCGCGCAACGCCTCCTGCACGATGCTGTTCTGTGGGGCCAACTTCGCGGCCGCGGCGAGCGGTGGCAGGGCTTCTTTCAGCCTGCCCTGCTCGCGCAAGAGCGATCCGAGGTTGTACTGGGCCATCATCTGCTGGTCGTCGATTGCGATCGCGGCCCGAAAGTGCTCTTCGGCTTCCTTGAGCCGTCCGAGTGAGAAGAAGACACTTCCCAGATTGGTGTGCGCGGCCGCGTATCGGGGGTCTGACTGCAATGCCGCTTGGAAGGCTTTGATCGCCTCATCGTAGTCTTCCGTTCTTGCCAGGGCGATGCCGAGGTTGTAGTAGGCTCGCGAGAAGCCGGGCACCAGCAATAGAGCCTCGCGATAGGCTTGGATGGCCCGGTTGACGCGTCCGAGGTGCATCAGGGCGCTGCCGCGGCTGTTGTGGGCTTGAGCGAACGTGATGGTGAGGGCGTGCGGTTTCCACGACTGGTAGGTTCGCGACGGGTCGATGCGCACGACCCGCTCGAAGGCGTCGATGGCCTCGACGTAGCGGCCAAGCCTGAGCAGCACTTGCCCCATGTTGTAGCGGGCCGAGACGTGATCGGGGTATAGCTCGAGCGCTCGACGGTAGGCTGCAATCGCTTCTTCGTCCTTGTCGGCCGACATCAACGCGTGACCGAGGTTGTAGTGTGCCCGTGTGTTCTCGGGCCGTTGGGTCAAGACACTTCGCCACATCGCCTCGGCGCTGTGGTAATCGCGATTGCGCAGCGCGGTCCGAACGGTCAGTGCGGCCGCGACACCGATGAGCAGGCCGGCGGCAAGCCCTTTTCGAAGGCCATGCGACGAGACTCGGCGTTGGGTCGCCCGGTCGATTGCCCATTTCACGAGTGCGACGACGATCACGACGACGGCGGCCAGCGGCAGGTACATGCGGTGCTCGAAGGCGACGTCCTTGATGGGGATGAAGCTCGAGGTCGGCGCGAGGATGATGAAGAACCAGGCCCCAACGAAGCCGAGCCAGGATCGCCGCCACAGTCGCCACACCGTCAAGCCGAGCAGGCTGAGGATGATCGCGGCGGGAACGAGGGCGCGGCTGAGCTCCTTCACGACCGGCCAGCCGTAGTCGATGCAAAGCCCCTGAGGCCAGATCGCAAGCCACAGGTAATGCAAGATCACCTGCGACTGCGTGAGCAGGTAGTCCCACGGTGAGATGTCCTTATGTGCGAACCCGACGTCGGCCTGAGCGCCTTCAGGGGGAAGGAGGACGCCCTGGACGACGCCCGTCCCCACCAGCACGCCCCAGCTCAGCATCAATCCAAGGTAAAGTGGAAAACGCCGCCGCAGCACTTGTGGCCATGAATCGGCGAGGAAGACGCGGTCGTAGATAAGCACGACCACGGGTGCGGTGACCATGACGGCCTTGCTGCCCATTCCGAGCACGCAGGCGGCGACGGATGCCGCGTACCATGGCCAGGGGCGCCGGGAGGTGTGGCCACGAATGACGCAATAGAGCGTCAGGAGGTAGAAGAGGCCCATCATGGACTCGCTGCGCTGGATGACGTAGGTGACGCTCTGAGTCTGGAGGGGGTGGGCGGTCCAGAGGAGGGCGCACGCGAGGGCAAAGCCAGCGGACGACTCTTTCCAGTTCTGGGAGAATCGGTCGAGCAGGAGCGTGCGCCGGATGACGCCGAAAAGCGTGAGACCGGCAAGGATGTGGACGGCGAGGTTGAAGCCATGGTAGCCCCAGACCTTGAGTTCGCCGAAGGCATAGTTGATCGCCAAGGAAAGATTGACGACCGGGCGGCGGCCGTGAGACAGCACCTCGTCGATGAGCCGGAGGCTGCGGATCGAATCGTTACGGACAATGTTGGAGCCGTCGTCGAGGAGAAAGGCGCCGTCGAAGCTGGTGGCGTAGGCACAAACGGCGGCCGCGACAAGGATGGCGATGCACCATCCCGACCGCAGCCTACTTCGGCCGGGCCGATTCTCGTCTCGCTCGCGTCGTTGTCGTTTTCGTTTCGTCATATCCGGACGGGGTCAATGCAGGCGGACCTGGTACTTGTTGCGCAGTGCGTCGAGAAATCGTTCCTGAAGTTCGGGATCGATGGTCCTCTCGTGCAGGGCGCGGCGGATGAGTTCGGGAAGCTGGTTCGGCTCGGTACAATGGGCGCTGATCACGCCGGGCATGTTGTAGAAGGCCTCGCCCAGGGTGATCACGGGAACACCCGCCTCGATCGCCTCGATGCCGGCGGTGGAGTTGATGGTGATCACCAGATCGCAGCGTTTCGCCAGAATCTCCGGCACGGTGGACTCATTGATGATAAAGGCGTCCTCGCGGTCGAGGCGAATGTGCAGATCATGCATGGGGTGTATCTTGAACAGGACGCACGCTTTGTCCTGCCGGTCGGCGTTGTACGCATCGAGCGCGTCGCTGATGACGTTGACGAAGTCGCGCATATTGCGCACGAGCCGGGAGTGGAGCAGGACTTGGGTGTCCGTTTCAACCTGGAATGGGCACAGGATCACGTGTCGGAACCGCCCCGGGGCCACGACGTCGTCGAGGATATTGGTCCGCCGGGCGGGGCGGCCTTTGCGGAAGACGCCCGCCTCGAGCAGGTCGCGGTTCTCCGCGTCGCGGAGGTAGATCCGGTCCCGAGGCTGCAGTTTCATCCGGGCGTATGCCGTCGCGAGGCGGGATTTGGGCACCTGACGCTTAAAATCGGTAACCTCTTTCCTGCCAATGGGCAGAAGGCTGACCAAATCGCGGTAGAGTTCGGTCTGCTGGTATCGGAAGGGCTCGGGTGACAGCAGTGCGTTGAGCGAGTCGATCGAATTCCGGGCATTCACGCCGCGTCCGTCCACCGTGATGAAATCGGGTCGAAAGAGGCCCTGTTCGAACACGAGCTTTGGCGTGTCGCAGCGGTCCGCCACAGTGTCGAGTACCGTGATGAACAGATTCATTCGCCCATTGAATTCGATGATGTAATCGTACCGGTTCCCGGCGAACAGCGTGTCGAGCACGGCCCCGTAGTGGTTGGCCGCTCGCCGGAGGGGGATGTCGAGAGGGTCTCCAAGATTGATGCGGGCCAGTTCGCGGGTGAACGCGGTCACCTCATCGAGCACGTCGTCGGGGAAGAAGGTATCCGCCTCACCCGGGGCAACGTGAACGTGGTGTGCGTCAAGCCGGCGGTAGATCTGTCGGCCGTATTCGGTGTATGAGACATAAGTCACGTCGTACTTGTCTGGAAATCGCCGGCGCAGCCTTTCCATGAGGGTGAGCAGCAGGTTCACACCGCCGAAAGGGCACGCCAAAATTCTGATCATACGCACGACTCAGCCGTGCTGGGGCGGCCCCGAGCCGGCTCAGTTGACTCCGCCGAATTCAGTCGCTCGTCATCAAAAACGGTACTGGGAACCAGGAGCGGGTCAAGGCGGGCACGCAACGGGCCTATATGGCCGGTTGCTGGGGGTCTTGCTGGGTCGGGAAGATGCGCGCTTCGATCGTGAGCCGCGCATTGCCGCTGTTCGCACAGGCCATTACGATAGATCGAGTGTGGAGGGATTCGGCTGTCGTTACAACGCACTGCCTCGCGCGCTACAAGCCAGGAGACCATGCTGCGCTCCCCGTTGACCGCCCTTATGACCAGCCGCCTTGGCGCGTACCCGTTCCTGCTGTTGGAACTGTGCCGAGCGGTGCGCACTCCGGACCGAAACACGATCATGCTGGTCTCCTATCCGAAATCCGGCGTAACGTGGCTGCAGTTCATGCTGGGTGAAATATTCCGGCGCCATTTCGTCATGACGTCGGAGGGGCCGACGATCCGCCTTACCGAATTGACGGCCAGACATCCAAAGTTGCCGCGCATCAGATGGACGCACGACTGCGGCGATTTCATTCATGAGGACGGTGGCCGCCCCAACCCGCACCGCCTGTTCGCGTATTCGGCCCGATGGAGCTTTAGAAACAAACGGGTCGTGCTCATGATTCGTGACCCGCGTGACGTGGTCGTCTCGTACTTTCATCAGGCCACCAAGCGGTCGCGGAGACCTATGTCGTTCAACTCTCTCAGCGCGTTTGTACGCGACCCGCTTTACGGGTTTGCGCGAATCATCCGCTTTCACGAGCTCTGGTATCAGAATCGAAACACGCCAAGCGAGCTCGTCGTGGTCCGTTATGAGAGCCTCCTGAGTGGCGGCGCCGGTCTGTTGAGGCCGCTTCTGGCGTTCATGGGCCTGGAGGTTGACGAGCAGCTCATCAACCGGGTGTACGACGAAAGCAAGCCCGAGAATCTTCGCAAGCTGGAGCAAAAGGGGGCGGTCGAGGGCATGCGCATCTTCACAGACGATGTGAACTCTCTCAAGGTACGTAAGGCGCGAGCGGGGACCTACCGGGAGGAACTCTCAGACGAAGACATTGAATTCTGCAACCGGCTCATGACGCGCTATCCCTGCTTCGACGAGTACCTGATCGAACGGTGGGAGCCGGCGCAGGAAGGGTAGCCTGTCCGCGGCGCGAGCGGCCTACTTTCGTCTGCTCTGCAGGAACCGCTTGACGCGGTCCATCTTTCTGCCTCCGATCAGCCTGTCGCCGATGAAGATCGCGGCGTCGAACGCGCGTCGACGCCAGCGCATCAGCCGCGCGATCTTCTCCCGTTGCTGTATGTATTGCAGAACGCGATCTGCTTCCGCGGGGTCGGGACCGATTGGAGTGGCGTCGCCGGGTTTGACGAACAAAGCTCGGACGGTCTGGTTTCCCTTGACGAGCATGTATCCGATTTCGGAGAGCAGACATTCCAGCGTTCTGAGCGTGAAGTGGTACAGGTGGGCGTTCTGCAGGAAGCGGGCGAAATCCCCGTAGACTTCGTAGGACATGAGCACGCTGGGTACTTCGATGTACAGGTAGCCGCCCGTCCGCAGCAGAGAGTCCCAAGCCCGCAGCTCGCACAGAGGGTCCGGGCAGTGTTCCAGCACGTGTCGGGCAATGACCAAATCGGCCGGACCGAACCCGCTAAGACTGGTTGCGTCGCCGTGCAACAGGTTGAGACCAGCCTGCCGACCTCGCTCCAGGTAGTCCAGTGAGTAATCGCAGCCCATTGTCCTGGCGCCGCGTTCAGCAAAGGGCATCAAGACGCCGCCGGTTGCGCAGCCTATGTCGTATACCGTCGCGCCCGGGATGCCCGTGAACTCGGGCGTGATGTAGCGAATGACGTCCTCGCCGCGCCGGGTTTGCATGGCATAAAAATCGTCGGCTCCGGCCGCGCCCCGGCCGTAGAGCGCGCGATAGTAACGGCCGTAAAATCGCCCCAGGGCATCGGGGGTCATTTTCGGATCTCCCCAGAGCACGCCGCATTTGCGACACAGATAGGTATTGATGGGCAGCCCGTATCGATCCTGGGCGGCGATCAGCAGGGCTTGTTCGTTGCCGGCGCCGCAGGTGCAGGTCGCCGGCTCGAAGCGGAATTCGCTACGGTCGCACTCGGCTTTGAAAGCGCGCAGGGCATTCATTTGTGACGGCGATAACTTGACCAAGAGTGCCCCGGTGTAACGAAGCCGTGGAAGCAGCGGTTCAGAGCGATGCATGATGTGTCTCGCCGGACGGCAACCGGTCGCGTAACGTTCCGGTGCCACTTGTATGGCGCCCAACCGTGAGGACAAACAGGAACGCCATTGCCGCGGCGGTCGCTGCGTGCGCCACAAAGACCACGGTGACGACCGTCTGCAGCGAGTCGTGCCGGACGATCAGGCCCAGGATCTCGAGGACCAGCCCGCCCAGGTAGACGTACAGGAATCGGAAGCGGCCCGCGGAGATGAAGCTCATGGCGATCAGGGCGGACAGACACCAGAGGCCCAGCGCGGCCGCCAGAGGCAGCAGCACACCCGCGGCGGGTGCGAACGGTTCCCCGTACAGGCGAATGATGAGCGGCCTGGCCCAGAGTCCGAAGACCAGCAGGGGCAATGCGGCAATCAGAATGTAGCGAGCAATGACCCTGAGCAGCGTTCCGGTCATCGGACGATTTTGTTCGTGCAGGGCGGTCAACAGCGGCAGCAGGAGGATGTTAAAGGGTGTGACAAGAACGATCATGGATCTGGCCAGCGTCGCGGCAGCCCCATAGCAGCCGGCGTCAGTCGCCTGGGCGAAGTGTTTGACCATTAACATATCGATGTTCTGGAAGCCGGCGGTGCCGATGGCGAGGAGGAACATCGGCGGGGCGAAACGCCTGATCTCGCTGCCGTCGACACGTTCGGGCGGGTGGTCGGCCCATATGCCACGCAACTGGAACTGCGACATGACCACCACCGCCACCAAGGCGATGAGATAAGCCAGCAAGCCGGGCACGACGGCCCGTGCGAACTGGAGCAGGACCACGCCGACGAGCAGGCGAAAAAGAGCCTCCAGGACGACGTTGACGTTGTATTGCCCGAAGCCGTGAATGCCGCGCAGGACGCCGCGGGCTACGCTGAGAAGCATCGTGAGGTAGACCATGCCGTATGCGACAGCAAGAGGCCAGGGTGACGGGAAGCGCAGGATGTTCGCCAGCGGTCCGATTACGAGGAGCGCAGCGGCGGCACACAGCAGGCCGTAGATTGCGACCCGTCGTGTAATTTCGCGGTACAGCGTGCGGATTTTTCCGTAGGCGCCGTGGCTGGCGTACTTGGCTGTGAACCTGGCCACCGTGGGATTGATCGGCCCCATGGCGACCGAGCACAAGTACACGAACGAGACGGCGGCGGTGAAATGGGCGTAGTCGGCCGGCTCCAGCAACCGGCCCACGTACACGGCGTAGACGAGGCTGAGCAGCGCGGTGGTGCCGGTGCCGGCGATGAGGACGATGCTGTGTCTGGTTTCACTGCGCATGCGCGATGTCGAAGAAACTCGAACGTTTCGCCAGTGGACGCGGGTCACGGCAAAGATGCCGTGGGAGGCCGAGATCGCAATGCGCCCCACAGGCCTTGGACTAATCCGAAACCCCGGGCAAACGCCCGGGCGATTCCCAGCGGCGCGAAAGCGGCGCAGCGCCACCGCCGAGTCCGGCGAATGGTGCTGCTGGTAATCGGAATTTGCATCAGCAACAACACCAACGCCAGTGCAGGTACGACCCATCGAGTGGCCGGAAACGCGACAGTGGGGAGTGCGGCCACAATCAGCAGCGCGACGAAGGGTTGTCCGTGATCGATCATCGAACTGTACACATCGCCACCGGCCGTTCGGGGATGTCGCAAGTGGAGGTTAACGCGCCATCGCCCGTGGATCCGTTGCGCGCGAAGGTAGCGGCGCAAGCTGGTCGGGTGATAATGACCCACGCGCGATCGCGGCTCAAAGTGCAGCAGGTACCCGGCCGCACGTACACGGTAGGCCAGATCGGCGTCTTCGGCTCCCGGCTTTCCCGGCCCGTTGACCCAACGCTCGTCGAACCCGTCGACTGACTCGAGCACGCTCCTTCGGTAAACGACGTTGAAACTGCCCAGGAAGTTGACCTCGGTCGGCATGGAACGATGACGGCCGATGATCTCCTCGTGAATCAGGCAGGCGAGCAGCGAGTCGGTCGCCAGGTTCGCGTAGCTTCCGCCGACACCGCCGACGCGCGGCTCGTCGAGATGGCCAAGCAATAGAGCGAGGGCGTCGGGTTCGGCGACGCAGTCCGAGTCAATGAACCACACCAGTTCGTTATGCGCCGCCTGCCAACCTAGGTTTCGCGCGGCGCCGGGCCCGCCCCCTTCACCTCGCACACACGTGACGGGGTAGTCGTGGACAATCTGGGGTGTCTGGTCCGTGGAACCGTCGTCGACAAAGATGATCTCTGACAGCGGTGCGCCCGACGGCCGCAGCAATGGCACCACGGCATCAAGGCATTGCCGGATCGTGGCGGTACAGTTGCGCCCGGGGATGACCAGGCTGACGCGCCGTTCGTCCGAGCCTTTGTTCTCAGGAGCCGCCATCCCTGTTCCGCCCGTTTGAGCGCATCCCGGCCTGTGCCGTCGCCAGTGCCTGGCGAATGTCTGGATCGTCGGGCTTGAGGAATAACGCCCGCTGCAAGGTTGCGGCCGCTTCGTCGAAGCGGCCCATTTCGATCAGGACCACGCCGAGCCGGTAATGGGCGTTTGCATGCCGCGGCCGCAGGCGCGTCACGAACCGAAACTGCGCCGCCGCCTGCTCTGACAGTCCCTGTCGGTGCAACGTGGCCGCCAGATTCAGGCGAGCGCCGACGTGGCCGGCGTCCATCTGCAGCACGGTTTCGTATTCGGCGATCGCCTCTCCGAATTCGCCCATCTTGGCCAACGTTAACCCCAGGTTCGTTCGAGCGTCAAGATGCTCCGGGGCGGTCTCGAGTGCGTTCCGATACGCCTGCACCGCTTCTGTGTAACGTTCCAGGCGGCGGAGGGCGTTGCCCATGTTGTACCAGGCCCGGACGTAGCCGGGTTCCTGTTCGACGACCTTGCGGTAGCCTTCGATTGCGGCGTCGAGTCGCCCCTGTTTGAGGGCGGCGTTGGCGAGGTTGTGGCGGGCCTGGGTGGCGGATGGGTCCAGGCTGAGGGCTCGTTCGTATGCTCTTATGGCCCGCTCGAGGTCTACGTTGAAAAGGGCGTTTCCGAGGTTGAGTTGCGCGCGGCTGTTGTTGGGGCGCAGGGCAGCCACTCTCGACCACATGGTCAGCCGACTGTCGTAGTCCTCATTGCGTTGCACTGTACCGTATATCAGTGCCGAGACGACGGCCGACACGGCGATCAAAGCGACGGCGCGCCGCGCCGCACGTGCGATGTTGAGCGAGTCGGCGAGCCGACGGCAGATGACGGCGGCGCCGGCCACTGCAATGACGATCACGCCTGCGAGCGGCAGGTACATGCGGTGCTCGAAGGCGATGTCCTTGATCGGCACGAAGCTCGACGTCGGACTGAGTATTACGAAAAACCACGCCCCCGCAAAACCGGGCCACCAGCGCCGCCACAACGCCCAGATCGTCAATGACAACAGAAGCACGATCAGCAGCCCCGGTAGGACAACCTCCCGAACGCTGTTAGCTGCCGGCCAGGCGTAGTCGAGGCAGAGCGGGTCGGGCCAGAACGACAGCCGAAGATAATGCAGCAGGACCTCGGACTGGGTCAGGAGGTATTGCCAGGGCGTTATGTCCTCATATCCGAAGCCGAGCGAGACGGTGACGTCGGCCGGCGGCGTCAGGACACTGCGAAACAGTCCCCCGGCCGCAGGGATCGAAAAGGTGGCGATCAGGCCCAGGTATAACGGCCACCGACGGCGCATCATCCCGCGAACGGGTTCGCGTAGGAATGTCCAGTCGTAAAGCAGAACGACCACGGGTGCCGTGATCATGACCGCTTTGCAGCCCATGCCCAGCGCACAGACGATGACGGCGCCGATGTACCACGTTGCGGGCCGGGCTGAGCCTGCCCCGCGCACGGTGCAGTACAGCGTCAGCAGATAGAACAGCCCCATCATCGACTCGCCGCGCTGGATAACGTAGGTCACGCTTTGCGTCTGAAGCGGATGGACCACCCAGATCAACGCGACCGCCAGCGCCCACCAATGTGCGGACTGTCCAAACCGTTGTCCGAACCGCTCCAGCAGCAGCGTGCGCCGCAAGAGGCCGAACAGCGTCAGGCCGGCCAACAGATGGATCACCAGGTTGAACGCGTGATAGCCGCCAACCTCGAGACGGCCCCATGCGTAGTTGATGGCCAGGCTAATCTCGACGACCGGGCGGCGATGATCGAGCAGGGGCCAGGGCGGCCACAACTGGCGGATGCGCTCGTTCTCGACGATGTGGTATTCGTCGTCGAGGATGAAAACGCCCGAAAAGCTGTTGTGGTAAGCGAGCAGCCCTGCGGCCACGATCAGCAAAGGCAGGAATCGTCGCCAGCCCGCCGGCACGTCCTGCGGCGCTGCTTTCTGTATGTGACGTTCGCGCCGCATGCGCACCTGGCTCAAGAGAGGCCGCTCGGGGCCGAAGACGCGCCGATAACCATTCCCTGCATTGCCGGCGACTCCCTCGCTCGCGCCCGCGACCGGACACCGCGCGGCTCCGGCTACGGCTGGATCAAGCATAACCGCGATCTTGGCATCTGTCGGCGGTTCTCAGCTGTACCAACGGGTAGACCGCCGGCCCCGATGACGGTGCCGTGACAGTCCAGGGGCTATTCGATCTTGGGTGCCACGGGCGGCTTGTCCGCCCGTGTGGTTCCTCGAATACCGCTCCAGGCATTCACACTGGCAGATCCGCCTGAGGCGAACCGATGGCACCCGCCCAAACTGTTGCGCAACCTCCGAGAGCCGCCCACGTGCCCGCCGATGGAACCAAACCCGGCGGCTCGTTAGGATAATTCAGTCCGGAGAGACGCAGAAGCACTCGATCAACATGTTGATTGCGTCATGAGCCAGAAGTCCGACACTGTGCAAGACTCGCATACCGACGCTGAAATGCAGCACGTTTTCGTGGTGGTTGCGGCTTACAACGAGGCGGCGACGATACGGGATGTGCTCACGGAGCTTCGGGCGGTCTGCCCCAACGCTGTGGTTGTCGACGACGGCTCGGCTGACAGGACTCTTGAGGCGGCACGGGATGTCGCTCCGTACGTTCTTCGGCATGTGATCAATCGCGGACAGGGCGCGGCGCTGCAGACGGGCATCCACTTTGCCCTGTTGCGCGGAGCTCGGTACCTGATTACGTTCGACGCCGACGGACAGCATCGGCCTGAGGATATTCCGACTTTGCTGGCCCCGATCCGCAGCGGCGAATGCGACATCACGCTGGGCTCGCGGTTTCTCGGGCAGACTGTCGAGATGCCGGTCTCCCGGCGGCTTGCGCTCAAGTGTGCGGTCTGGTTCACACGGCTTGTGAGCCGCGTGCGCGTCACCGATGCCCACAACGGGCTGCGGGCGTTTTCGCGTACAGCGGCCGAGCGGCTCGACATCACTCAGGATCGCATGGCCCACGCAAGCGAACTCATGGACTTTGTGCGCCGCTCCGGGCTGCGGTACAAGGAAGTTCCGGTCGCCATTCGCTACACGCCTTACTCGCTTGCCAAGGGGCAGTCGCTCCGCGACGGGCTGCGCATTCTGCTTCACTATCTGGTCGGAAGGGTGGGACAATGATGGGCACAGAGAGCTTGAATCTCATTCAGGTTATACTGCTGGTTTTCTCGGGTGCGCTGCTGCTGGTGGCCTTGGTCGCGACCGTTAGGGGCCGGGTGTCGCGCATCGCGGGGGCGTTGTGGATCGTCATCTGCCTTGGTGGCGGGGCCGCGGTGATCTGGCCCGGGCTGACCACGCGGGTGGCACGGTTTCTGGGCATCGGGCGCGGCACGGATCTGATTCTCTACGGCACCGTCGTCGGTATGGTGCTCGGCTTTATCATGATGTACATCCGAATCCGCCGGCTGCGACGCGACGTCACGCTGCTCGTCCGGCACATTGCGATTCGCGACGCGGTGGTTGCGGCGGAGGTGGATGACGGCGGATCGCCGCCGGGAGATGGGCGTTAAGGATGGAATGCTTTTGATACGGGTATTGGATGGAGCGGAATCGATGAGATGGATCCAAGTTACTGCTGTCAGCCTGTGTGCCGTTTGCCTGCTCGGCGGATGTCGTTCAACGCAGTTCGCTTCAACTCCGCTCGAACAGGCGGAAGCTTCGGTCGATGAGGGCGCGATCCCGCCGGCCGCCCTCGATGCTCTGCGGGCCGCTGCCGGTGGACGTCCGTTCACCGAGTTCGAGCGGGAGGATCGCGGAATGTTCGTGGCCTATGAAGCCGAGTGGCAGGAGGACGGTGTCGAGGTCGAGGCGACGGTCCTGGCCGATGGCGGCTTGCTGGAGTCCGAACGCGAACTGCCGCCTGAGGAGTACGTAACGCTTCCCCCGGCCGTGCTCAAGAAGGTGCGCGATTTGCAGGAGCGCGGCTTCCGCGTCGAGGTGGCCCGGCGCACGTTCTACCTGTTCGACATTGATGCCACCCCCGCATCGACCGCGGACCCCGAGTACGACGCCGAGCAGGAGTGGCTATTGCGGCCCGATGGCACCGACGCGACGCGGTAGCCCCGTAGGTCGTTTCCGTCGCGCACGCAGCCATCGTCTACCTTGCACGCGACTCCCCACCCCTTGCTTCGCAACGGGCGGGGCAGTTGGCACGCCTGGCGACGCTCGCACTTTATTCTCGCAAGTGGCCGAGCCAGTCGAGGGCGATCTCGGTGGCGAGGTAGAGTTGATCCAGTTCGAGGAATTCGGCGGCCGTATGCGCCTGGGCGATGTCGCCGGGGCCTAAGAGCACGCTGATGATTCCTGCGGCGCTGAACGGTCCGGAATCGGCGTAGAAGTGAACGCCCTCCGGGCCGGTCTGTCCGGTTCGGGCCTCGCAAGCCGACAGAAGCCTGCGGACTCGCGGGTCGTCCGCGGGCGTGTCGATGCCCGGCTGGACGTGCATATCAGCGAGCTCGAAATGCTCATCGGGTACGGCCTCCTCCAGCTTGCTCAGGAAATCCGTTCGTACCGCACCGGCGTCCTGGCCCGGCAGGAGCCGAAAGTCGAGCGTGGCGCGGCAGTCGGCGGGCACGATATTCGTCGCGACGCCCCCGTTGATCGTCCCGACCGAAAGCGTCGGATGACCGAGGAACGGATGCGTTCCGCCGATCAGTTTCGGGATGTACTGTTCTTCGATAGATCGAAGGGCCCTGGACATCGCAAACACGGCATTGTGGCCGAGGTGCGGCATGGAGGCGTGACAACTTCTTCCGGCGGCCCGCAATTCGGCCCAATAGACTCCTTTGTGTGCGGTGACCAAACGACAGCGTGTCGGTTCACCTACGACGACGACATCGACATGGAAGCCCGCCTCGGCCAGCGCGGTGGCTCCGGCGCAGCCGGTTTCTTCACCGGCGGTTGCGACGAAGCGGATCGTCGCGCCGAACGGGCAGCCCCAACCGGCCGCGATCTTGAGCGCGCTGAGAAATGCCGCCATCGAACCTTTGGTGTCGCACGTGCCGCGCCCCCACATCTTCCCGTCCCGGATCTCGGCGCCGAACGGATCGACCGTCATGTTGGCGGTCCCGACCGTGTCCATGTGGGCCTGCAGGGCGAATGATTCATCGCTGCGCTGCTCGGGCCAGGAGGCGACGAGGTTGTCGCGGCCGGGAGACAGCGGGTATCGCGTCACGCTCATGCCGATTCCGGCGAGGAACGATTCGATGAACTCCGAGACGCGGCCCTCGGCTTGTTCCCGGTCGGCCTGTTCGCGGTTTTCGTTGACACTGGGAATGCGGACCAGGTTGGCGAGAAGATCGCGTGCGTCGGCCTGTTGGCTGGACGTGAGCTGCGTCATGGCGATCGGGTCAGCCCTCGTCCTCCTCGTCGAGCAGCTCGTTCTCGTCGTCCGCCGCCGGCGTTGAGGACGCTTCTCTCAGCCCTAGCAGGGCCAGGGCGTCTCGCTGCACGATGCCGCGGAGCTGATCGCGCGGGATGGTTGGGAGATTCGTTCCACTGACCATCTGATTGAGACCGTAGAGGCCTTCGATAGTGTGGGCCGGGCTTGTGTAGGGGAACCCGCTGCCGAACAGGAGCCGGTCCAGCACGCCGTATTGGTGAGCATTGACCAACGCGTTGTACGCCTGCCACGGCTGGTGAAGCAGCCAACTGATGTCGGCATGAACATTGGTATGCTTGGCCAGCAGCGCGATCGTCTCGTTGACCCATGGAAAACCCATGTGGGCGATGACGATCTTCAAATCCGGGAATTCCTGAGCCACTTCGTCGAGCAGCGCCGGGCGGGCATACTGCAGAACGCTCGCCGCCGAGTCGCGGAAGCCCGTGTGGAAGATCACCGGCATGCGCAGCTCTTCGGCGATCTCATAACACGACTTCGCGTCGGTGTGGCATGGGTGGAGATTCTGGGCGGAAGGAGCAAACGCCACGCCGCGCATCGCCAGCTCGCCGTGGGCGAAGCGCAGATCCTCGATGGCCTTCTTCGATTCCGCCGGGTCGATTCCCGCGAAGCCGATCAATCGATCTGGGTGGCGGCGGACGTAATCGGACACGAACTCGTTGGGTACGTCCGCGTCCAGGTGGCGGCTCTTGAAACCAAGTACGATCGCTGCATCGACCGGTTTGCTGGCGGCCAGATGCTGATCAATGCCCACGTGATCCGGAGGATCGACGCCGGCGCGGGCGCGCTGCCGATTGGGTCGGCCGTTGCCCGGACGGGCGGCGCGTCCGAGTTGCTTCGACGACTCCCAGATGCAGGTGTAGCAGTCTACGATCATAAGTGCCCACCAGCAAAGTGGTTAGAGGCCAGTGGCCCGACTCCGCGCGGTTCAACCACGGGCTTCAGGCAAGCTTCCGGATGGGGTTCTAATGCCCCCTCGTGAGGCGGTCAAGGTCGGAACCGGGGAACCCGTCGCGACGCCCCCGATAGAGTTGAGCAATGCTGGCAATTGCTGCGCGCCGTTCGCTGAGCCGGTTTCGACCCGCTGCCCGGTTCGAGTCAATACCTGCGTCCTGTTACGAACCAACCGCCGAAGCCGAGCAGGAGCAGGGCTAACGTCTCGACACCGAACATACCGCACGGCACGGTCGCCGCATTGTTCGGGGCCTCGAACGAGCCGTCGGGTTGGGCGGTCTTGATCGCGCGGTTGATGCGGGCCTGAATGGCCTTGGCCGTCTCTTCTTCCAGGGCCAATGCGATGATGTTGGCCGCTTCATCGAGCGGGCGGCCGAAGACGGCCACCACGCCTGTTTCGCCGGGCAGGTTGACGACTTGCACCGTCACCACGGCCTCGAGGACGAAATCCTCGTCGACCGTGCCGGTGTACTCGTAGGGCAAAGACTGAGTTTCCGGGATGATGGCAATGCGGCTGGACTCGACCGCGCTGACGTCGCCGAGCGGCAGGCCGAGCGCATCCGGCAGTCCCACCAGATCGAAGAAAAGCGCGAGAATCCCGGCCGAGGAGGTCCCTTCGATCGAGCCGTTCGGCCCGCCGGTCAATGACACCGATTGGTTGAGCAAAATGGTGCTGTCCTCTTCCTGGCCTTCGCCGTCCACAGTGAGTCGCCGAACGACAAACGAGACCTCGGCGGACAAGCCTGTGAGGTCGCGCTCGCCATCGAGCGACCACGCGAAGATCGCTCCGGAGGGAAAGAACGCGCTTTGGACCAACTCTGAGCCGCCCGCGGGATTCCCCAGCTCTTGCGAAGTGAAGCGTATGACGCGTTGTTCGACGACGGAGCTCGTCAACTCGAATGCGGCTTGCCCGTTGCCGGAGAAGCAATCGGCCTCAATGGCGATCTCTTCCGGGTTGCGCCCGACGGTTTCGCGGGTCGGATCGTCGAAAGAGCCGATGGCCACGCCGCGGGCGTCGAGTACATCCGTTCCGCTGAAGTTGTCGAGTTCGGCCGTCGTCAGGATCGGCAGTTCGACGCCCGAGTCGGGCCCGAAGATCTCGATCGCATCGTCACTGGAGTCCTCGACGCCGTTGATGAAGAGCCGCACAACGCTGTTCGATTCCGCCGACAACTCAATGACCACTGCATTCGCCGCCGGAGCCAGCCCCGCGGCAAGGATCGCAAAGATGAAGATGGGTTTTCGCATGCTCACACCACTCCGCCCAAGAACAGTCGCAACGGACTTGATCCGACAGAATGCATTGTACGGCAAGGAAGTTGTCCAGTCGACCTGTATCTCCTGACGCGAGGTTGGCTTCAGCTTCGCAGGCCGGGATTCGTGATCCGGCGCCCTCGCACGCAGCATCGATTGTCGAGACACCGCGATGCGCCAACGCGGTTTATGAACTGGCTTGGTTAGCCCTTCCGCCGTGCTCCAGCACCGCGATTATCAGAACCACACACACGCATTGCGCGAAGATCAGTCCGGCCGAGACCCAGTTCGCCTGCGGCAGGAGAATCGCGGCCAGCGACGTCGCTGCGGTGGCCAGGTAAATCGTCAGGACGGCCGCCCGCTCGGAAAACCCGCGTTCCACCAGGCGATGCGAGAAGTGGCGACGATCGCCCCGGAAGACGCTGACGCCGGCTTTGATGCGGCGCACGCAGACGCTGGCCACGTCGTACAGCGGCACGGCCAGCACAACGACAGGCAGAAATACGCCCGCGGGCTTTAACTGTCTGTCGGGGTCGTAAAAGGTGGTCAGGACGATGAGCACGGCCAGCAGGTAGCCGATCACCAGGCTGCCGGAGTCGCCCATGAACACGGTGGCCGGTTGAAAGTTGAAGACCAGAAAGCCCAGGACGGCGCCGACCAGGATCAACGTCACGATCGGCACGAAGATCTGCCCGCTCGAAAACGCCGCGGCCGCGAAGATCGAACCGGCGATTGCGGCCACCCCGGCGCTCAGCCCGTCCATGTTGTCCAGGAAGTTGAACGCGTTCGTGATGCCGACGATCCACAAAATCGTGAGAATGACGGACACGAAACGCGGGAGGGCCTCCAGCTCCAGGATCGAGATGTTGAAACCGAGCGACAGGTACAACGCAACGCAAACCTCCGCCAGCAGCTTCACCCACGGCCCCATGGCCTTGACGTCGTCGGCCAGCCCGACCACGTGGAGCAGGATGCCGCCGCTGAGGACGGCCAACACGGCCGGTCCCTTCGATTCGACTCCGGGCAGGTGAAACCGCACGAACTCGGGCACCCAGTCGGGCACGCCCCAGCGCACGCCGGCCGCGGCAAGGCAGGTCGCGGCCAGCACCGGAACGAAGACCGTCCAGGCGATGGCGATCCCGCCGCCGAGGGCGACGGGTTCCGCGTGTTGTTTGTGACCGCCGGGTTCATCCACAAAGCCGCGGTGCCGGGCCACCCGTCGAACGACGAACGTACCCGTGAATGACATCAGAAAAGAGCCGACCAGGGCGATGATGGCTATAACGCTGACCATGCGGGCCAGAGTCTAGACCGCCGTGGCCGGGGATTCAAACTACCACCCGGGCGGTCGCTTGTCGGTGAGCGGCTGGTTGACTATCTTGCCGCGTGATGGCCGCGCAATCCCCCCAGATTCACGGCGGTTCAGCGCCTCTGCTCGACCTGCACCGGTTCAGCCGGGAGATGCTGGTCGGCGTGTCGCGCACCTTTGCGCTCTCGATCCCGGAACTGCCCTCACCACTCAATGACTGGGTGAGCTGCGCCTATCTCGTCTGCCGGATGATCGACACGCTCGAGGACCGGCCCGGCCTGACCGAGCCGCAGCGACAGCAGATGTTCAACGTATTCATGACCGTGCTCGGCCCGCCCGTGGACATCGAGCTGGCCCGGCGGTGCGCGGCCGAGTTCGGGGATGCCGACCCGGACGACCCGTGCTCGGTGCTCATGTCGCAGGCCGACCGGGTGATGATGATGCTGGCCACGTTCCCGGATGACGCGGTTCACGCCATCCGGGGCTGCGCCGCGGAAATGACGGCCGGGCTCCGCCGGACGCCGCTTCCGCCGCGGTCGGAGTCGCCCCGCTGTCTGTTTACTTCGATACATCAGTTGGAGCGATACTGTCACTACGCCGCCGGCGTGGTGGGCGTCATGCTGACGCGGCTGTTCGCCCTGCACCTCGGGCGCGACGCGGATGCCGTCGATCGGCGCGCCCTGCATCGCGGCAAGCGGTTCGGGCGGGGGCTTCAGCTCACCAACATCATCAAGGACCACCCGTCCGACTTGGTTGACGGGCGATGTTTCATTCCGGCGAACGTGGCCCGCCGGTGCGGATACCAGCCGGAGGATCTACTGCACGCCTCGCTGCCGATCGAGGTCCGAGCCGCCATCGTCCGGCGAGCCGCCGCCCACCTCGATGTCGCCCTGGAATATTCGCTGGCCATCCCCGCCGACGCCGTCGGCATCCGGCTGTTCTGCGTGCAGCCGATGATGATGGCCCTGATGACGCTCGAACGAGTTATCACCCACCCCGACCCCACCCCCGACGACCGCCCCAAGATCACCCGCGATCAGGTCGAGCAGATCATGACGACCAGCCGGGCGGTCAACGCTGACGACGATGCGCTACGTAACTGGTACGGGCAACTCCGTAGAAGCCTCGACAGCGCGTTGAGAGTCGTTTGACTACATTGTCCCCAAACGTGACCCCACCCAATATCACGACGGTCAGCGGGACGGGGCTGCTGCGCCTCAACCACCGACCTTAACTGCAGACAGAAGCTCCGAAGATCCCTACGCGCCGGCGCTTCACGAGTCTACAATGTTGGCGATGACACGCGAAACTCGGTTGAACGTTGTCTTCATTGTCCTGTTCCTTGCGGCTTCCGTGCCGGGTGGGGTGATGCTGTTTCTCAAGAAGCTGGATCCGGCCGAGGCGCCGATGTACCTGCCCAAGCCGGTTCGCAAGACGCTCGCGGCCGTGGACCCCACGCCGGCGCCGGCACATGTGGAGCGGGTGATCGGGCCGGTTACCGTTCGGTGGCTGGATCGGGCTTCAATGCTTCCGGCGGTGCAGGCGGGTGGGGCGACGGATGAGCGGTCGGGTACGCCGGCAGGTGAGCCGTTGCGCGCTTCGGAGATTCTGACTTCGGTGCGGCGCAGCTTTCAACTATTGCGACATGCTTGGGACGGCGATCGGCTGGCGGTCGAGGCCGTGCTGTGGGAACCGGAGCTCTTTGCGGCGGGTGCCGATGAAACGCCGTATGTGACGCTGGACGGACCGGTGATCGATGCGGTGCCGGGCAAAGTCGTCGCCGGCGAAGTCGTTGAGGTGCCGCTGGACGTGCGTCGCGAACTGCAGTCCCAGGGCTTCGTCAACCCACCGGCCGAGGTGCGGCGGCTGGTGGTTGCGTTCGAGTCGCCGCCCGATCTGGAGGATGTCGAGGCTTTCGTTTGCAGCGATCCGGAAGAGAGCGCCGAAGGGACGGACTCGGTCCTCCTGCCGGATGGCTGGCTCGCGCGCCCAGAACCCGAAAGGCTGTCTCAACGGCGCTGAGACGCGTCGGTTGCGACAATTTGCCGCATTTTCGCCCTACGCGATCTTCATATACTCCTCTGGTTCGGCTGGAGTTTTCACTGAAACGGGCGCGGTAGCCCGGGCCCTGTCGGCTTCGGGGTTCGTTCACCGTCCAGGTTGAGTTGTAGGTCTCTTCGCATGACGGACGACCGCCGTACAACGGCCTTCCTGTTCCCGCGCTGGGCGAATTACCTGCTCCCCGGCGTGTGCCTGCTGGCCTTCGGCGGTGTGACCTACGTCCCGCTCGTCGTGTTTCTGGGCGGTTCCCCAAAAACGACCGACGTCGGCTACGCTCCGACCCAGCCGGTCGAGTACAGCCATGCCCTGCACGCGGGGAAGCTCGGCATCGACTGCCGCTACTGCCACACCAGCGTCGAAAACGCCGCATTCGCGGCCGTGCCACCCACTCAGACCTGCATGAATTGCCATACGAACATCAAGCCCGATTCACCAAAATTGATCCCGGTCCGCGAAAGCGCCGTCTCAGGGATGCCCGTCGAGTGGGTAAAGGTTCACGATCTGCCCGACTATGCCTATTTCAACCACAGCGCCCATGTTAACAAAGGCATCTCGTGCGTTTCCTGCCACGGCCGGATTGACCACATGGAGGTTGTGAAGCAGGTCGAGACGCTCAGTATGGGCTGGTGCCTGACGTGCCATCGCAATCCGGAGCTGCACCTGAGGCCGAAGGACGAGGTGACCAACCTTACCTGGGAGCCGCCGGACGGCGATCAGTTGAAGATCGGCCTGGAGCTCAAGAAGGAATACGACATTCGTGACGAGACGTACATGACCAGTTGCTCGACATGCCACCGGTAGAACACCACATTTCGGGACGCGATTACTGGCTGAGCGTGGAGCAGTTCGCGCAGACGCCGGAGTTTCGCGAGCGCGTCGGGCGCGAGTTCCCCGATTACGATCCGGACCAGATGACGGAGATGCCGCGGCGGCGCTTTCTCAAGATGATGGGGGCGTCGATGGCGCTCGCCGGACTGACCGGGGCGGGCTGCCGCCGCTGGCCTCGAGAGGTTTTGGCGCCGTTCGCCAAGGACGATCCGCAGCGCACGCCGGGCGTGACGGAGCGGTTCGCCACGGTGATGGAGCTCGGGGGCGTCGGAACCGGGTTGCTGGTCAGCAGCTACGACGGCCGGCCCATCAAGGTGGAGGGCAATCCGCTTCATCAGTTCTCGAAGGGCGCGACCGACGCGATTGCGCAAGCGAGCGTTCTGGAGCTGTACGATCCGGACCGAAGCCGATACCCGATCCGTCGCGGCGAAAACGCGCCGGAGGATACTACGTGGGATGCGTTCGCGGAGTTCGCGTCCAAACACTTCGGCGGCCTGCGCGAGCAGGGCGGAAAGGGCTTTGCGGTCCTCTCCGAAGCGGCGAGCGGGCCGACCTCCGTGGACATGAAGCGGCGTCTGCTGAAGGCCTTTCCCGGTTGTCGCTGGGTCGAATACGAGCCGATCAGCCGGGACGCGGCGATCGAGGGCAGCCGGCTGGCGTTCGGTCGACCGCTGCGCGCGGTGCTACATCTGGATAAAGCGAAGTTCATCGCGTCGTTCGATGCGGACCTGTTAAGCGCGCACCCCGCGAAAGTGCGCCTGGCACGCGACTGGGCCGCAGGTCGGAAATCCGCCGACCAGGGCGAGATGAACCGAATGGCCATCGCCGAGAGCGGATATTCGATTACGGGCAGTGTGGCCGACCACCGGCTGGCGGCCCGGCCCGCCCGGATCGAGCGGCTGCTTGCCGCCGTCGCGCAGTCATTCGGCGTCAGCGGCCCGCAGAACCCGGTGGATCTGAACGACCGCGAGCGGGCGTTCGTGACCACAACGGCCGACCAGTTGAGACGGCACGGCGCGCAGGCCCTTGTCGTCACCGGCGAAACAATGTCGCCCGCAGCGCATGCCCTGGCGCAACGTATCAATGCGGCGATCGGCGCGGTGGGCAAGACCATCACGTTCGTGTCCGCGCCGCAGCCGGATCGGCCTTCGCATGTTGAGGCGATCCGCGAACTTGCCGACGCCATGCGCAAGGGGGAGATTGACACGCTGCTCATGCTCGGCGGCAACCCGGTGTACGATGCGCCGGCGGACGTCGGGTTCGGCGACGCGCTCGCTCAGGTCGGCGCGTCGGCCCAACTCAGCAACTACGTCAATGAGACATCGGCGCGCTGCACGTGGCACTTGCCGCGCACCCACTACCTCGAGGCGTGGGGCGACGCCCGAGCCTGGGACGGCACGATCAGCGTCTGTCAGCCGCTCATTCGCCCGCTGTATGATGGGAAATCGACGATCGAGCTGCTGGCCATGATCGCCGGCGACAAGCTGGAGGCGGGCTACGATCTCGTTCGCCGGTCGTTCCGCGAGGTTCTCCCGTCCGGTGACTTCGAAGCAAACTGGCGCCGCGCGCTGCACGACGGGCTGGTCTCCGGGTCGGCCTGGCCCGCGGTCAACCCCGAGCCGACGAACGGCGAGCTGCCGGCTTTACTGCCGGAGCAGGGCGACGGATTCGACGTTGTCTTCGCGGCTGACGCCGGACTGCACGACGGCCGGTTCGCCAACAACGGCTGGCTGCAGGAAGCGCCGGACCCGATGTCCAAGACGGCGTGGGACAACCCGGCGCTGATGGCCCAGGCCGACGCGGATCGCCTCGGAATCTCGACGGGCGACGTGGTCACCATCGCGTCGGGCGAGCGATCGCTCGATGTGGCCACCTACGTGATGCCGGGGCAGCCGGAAGGCGTGGTTTCGCTGGCTTTGGGCTACGGTCGCACGGCGGCCGGCAACATCGGCAACGACGTCGGCTTCGCGACGTACGATCTGCGAACCAGCACGAATCCCTACGTGCTTTCAGGCGTCTCGGTAACCAAGACCGGTCGCCGGTATGAACTGGCCGTCACGCAGGATCATCACGCAATCGACGGTGTCGCCGAGTACGGGACCAGGAAGCGCGTCGGCGGGCGGGGCGAGAGCGGCAAGATCATCCGCGAGGCCACGCTCGACGAATACAACGCCGATCCGCACTTCGCCCATCGCGTCGGGCACGGCGGCAACGGCTTGCAGCTTTTCCAGCCGCCAGCCGAGTTCAACGACCCGCACGCCTGGGGCATGGCCGTCGATCTGAACAGTTGCACCGGCTGCAACGCGTGCGTGCTGGCCTGCCAGGCGGAGAACAACGTCCCGATCGTCGGCAAGGATCAGGTGTCGGTCGGGCGTGAAATGCACTGGCTGCGGATCGATCGTTATTTCAAGGGCGAGCCCGACGCGAATCCCCAGGTCGTGCATCAGCCGATGATGTGCGTCCATTGCGAGAACGCCCCGTGCGAGCAGGTCTGCCCGGTAGCCGCGACCGTCCACGACAGCGAAGGCTTGAACACGATGGTGTACAACCGCTGCGTGGGGACGCGCTACTGCTCGAACAACTGCCCCTACAAGGTGCGGCGGTTCAACTACTTCGATTACCACAGCGCCGACCCCCGCGGCACGCCGAAGCCCCATCTCGGCATGCCTGATTCGCAGCAGGACCAGGCCGTCGGCGAAATCAAGCGTATGGTCTACAACCCGGACGTGACGGTGCGGATGCGCGGCGTGATGGAAAAGTGTACCTATTGCACGCAGCGAATCGCGGCCGCGAAGATCGACCGGCGCAATAAAGGCGAAGACGTGCAGGACGGCGACATCGTGACCGCCTGCCAGCAGGCGTGCCCGACGCAGGCGATCGTCTTCGGCAACCTGAACGACCCCAACAGTCAGGTCCGGAAGCTTCAGGAGAACAACCGGGCTTATGGCGTGCTGACCAACTTGAACACGCGGCCTCGCACGAAGTATCTCGCGAAGGTGCGTAACCCGGCGGAGGGGAAGGCGTAGCGATGGCGGCGATACCGCATCCCGGCACGGCGACGGACAACACCTTCGACGACCCGCGGCGGCGCGCGCCGTTGGTGACCGGCGGGCATGATTTCAGCAGCCTCACCGACACCGTCTGCTCAATCAACGAACGCAAGTGCCCGACCGCCTGGTACATCGCCTTCGCGATCAGCGTCTCGGCGCTGTTGATGCTCATGGCGCTGATCGGATACCTGGTCACCACCGGCGTCGGTGTGTGGGGCAACAACGTGCCGGTCGCGTGGGGTTTTCCGATCGTCAACTTCGTCTTCTGGGTCGGGATCGGACACGCCGGCACGCTGATATCCGCGATTCTTTTCCTGTTCCGGCAGGGCTGGCGGACCGGCATCAATCGATTCGCCGAGGCGATGACGATCTTCGCCGTTACGTGCGCCGGACTCTTCCCGGCGATCCACATCGGGCGGCCCTGGCTGGCGTACTGGCTGTTTCCTTACCCGAATCAGATGGAGATGTGGCCTCAGTTTCGATCCCCTCTGCTGTGGGACGTCTTCGCCGTCTCGACATACGCGACCGTATCGCTTCTGTTCTGGTACGTGGGGATGATTCCGGACCTGGCCACGCTTCGCGACCGGGCCAAGGGGCGGATTCAACAAATCGCCTACGGCCTGTTCTCGCTGGGCTGGACCGGTTCCAGCCGCCACTGGCATCGCTTCGAGCGGGCTTATCTCCTGCTGGCCGCCCTGGCCACGCCGCTGGTGCTGTCGGTCCACTCCGTGGTCAGCTTCGACTTCGCGATCTCGCAGGTTCCAGGCTGGCACACGACGATCTTTCCGCCCTACTTCGTCGCAGGGGCGGTGTTCGGCGGCTTCGCCATGGTGCTGACGCTGGCGATTCCGGCCCGGCAGTTCTTCGGGCTCAAGGACCTGATCACACTGAGACACATCGAGAACATGAATAAAATCATGCTGGCCACCGGCATGATGGTGGGCTACGCGTACATCATCGAGTTCTTTACCGCGTGGTACAGCGGCCATCATTACGAGCAATTCGTGTTCATGAATCGCGCGCTCGGACCCTATTGGTGGACGTTTTTCGTGATGTTCGGCTGCAACGTGATCGCCCCGCAGCTTCTGTGGAGCAAGACGTTGCGCACGAACCTGTGGGTGACGATGATCGTGGCCATGTGCGTGAACGTCGGGATGTGGTTCGAACGGTTCGTGATCGTGGTGACCTCGCTTCATCGGGACTACCTGCCGTCGAGTTGGGACATGTTCAAGCCGACGTGGGTGGACATCGGGATGCTGATCGGCAGCTTCGGGCTGTTCTTTACGATGTTCCTGCTGTTCTGCCGCTTCCTGCCCATGGTGGCGATGGCGGAGGTCAAGACCGTCATGCCCCAGGCCCACGGAGCGCACCATGGTGTCGACGAGCAGAAGGGCGGCGGCCACGGCGGAGGAGCTCGCGCATGAGCGATGCCGGGAACCCGTCGCAGGACGTTCTCGAGCACACGGCGGCGGAGCCGTCCGGCGCCGATGCGGGTGGACCTCAGCTTGCTGAGAAGGTCCAGCCCAGACTCTATGGGCTGCTGGCCGAGTTCCCGAGCATTGCGTCGGTGGTCAAGGCCGCCGAGCACCTGCGCGAGGAGGGCTTCCGCAGGTTCGACGTGCACAGCCCGTTTCCGATTCACGGCATCGATCAGGCAATGGGGAATCGGGCCACGCGGCTGCCGTGGCTCGCGTTTCTCGGCGGGATCAGCGGGACCGGTCTGGGAGTGTTGCTCGTCTGGTCTACCAACGCGTTCGACTACCAGTTCCTGGTAAGCGGCAAGCCGATATTCAGTCTTCAGGCGAACATCCCGGTCATCTTCGAGACGACCGTGCTGCTGGCCGCCTTCGCCGCCGTAGTCGGGATGCTGTTCATGAACAAACTGCCGATGTTGTACAACCCGTTGTTCAAGCACGAACGGTTTCGCCGCGTCACGACCGACGGTTTCTTCGTGGTCGTGCGGGCGGATGATCCGCACTTCGATATCGATCAAACGAGCGAGATGCTTCAGTCGCTCGGGGCCGTTGACGTCGAGGAGGTCGAGGACTGACGATGGCCGGCGGCGTAAACAACTCAGCCCGCCGGGAGCCCGTGAAGGGGGATTTCCTCCTTCCGCGGCCGCCGTATTGGATGCTGGCCGGCGGCACCATCTTCCTCGTCGCGTCGTGGATCCCGCTGGCCATGATCGCGCGGGCCCGGACGATGCCGAAAGAGCAGCCGCGCATCCACATCTTCCAGGACATGGACAATCAGCCGAAGTACCTGCCTCAGAGTGCCAGCCCTGTGTTCGCCGACCGGCGGGCGATGCGGCCGGCGATCCCCGGCACCGTCGCGCGGGGGCAGTTGTCGGAGGACGACCACTACTACCGTGGCTTTACGTTGGCGCGCACCGAGGACGGCGAGGGCTGGGAAGTGAAATACTTTGACGGCTTCCCCGATCGAATCGAAATCACCGAGGAGTTCATCCGCCGGGGACAGGAGCGGTTCCAAATCTACTGCACGCCCTGCCACGGGTACGACGGGACTGGCAACGGAATCGTGAACCAGAGAGCGCTCGAGCTGGAGGAGCCGCGCTGGGTGCCGCCGACCTCGCTGCACACCGACACGGTTCGAAACCGGCCGGACGGGCATCTGTTCAATACGATCACGAACGGGATTCGCAACATGGCCGGCTACGGGGGGCAGATACCGGTCGAGGATCGCTGGGCCATCGTCGCCTACGAGCGAGCATTGCAGTTGAGCCAGAACGCCAAACTCGAAGACGTCCCGCCGGAGATACGGCCGACGCTGCGATGAGGTACGGAGACAACGTGTGACCGACCACGGGCAGGTTCATCTGGAGCGCGACGAGCGGATCTTTCTCGGTCCGCGCGCCCGGACCTTGCAGAACGGCGCTCTGGCGGCGTGCGTGGTTGGTGCGGCGATCGCGGTCATCGTGGGATTCGCGACGGGCGAGGGATTCCGGCGATTCTTTCATGCCTATCTGATCAACTTCGCCTTCTTCTTGAGCCTGTCGCTGGGAGCATTGTTTTTCGTCCTGATTCAACACGCAACCAAGGCCGGCTGGAGCGCGGGACTTCGACGACCGGCGGAAGTGATTGCCGCCGCACTACCGTTCCTGGCCATCGGGTTGCTTCCCCTCCTCGTGGCGGTGCTGGCCGGGGGCGGTGAGCTCTACCCGTGGGCGCGAGAGTTGGCGGCGGATACCGAACACGCAGCATCAGCGACGGGCCATTCCGAAACCCATTCGGAGGCGGCGGACCACAAGCCAGGTCATGGTGAGGGCGCTCACGGGGCCAACGAGGGCGCCGATGCCCACGGGCAGGACGCTTTGATCGCCCACAAGCGGCCCTACCTCAACCCGGCCTTCTTCATCCTTCGATGGGTGGTGTTCTTTGCGATATGGTCCGGCCTGGCCCTGCGGCTGTGGCGGCAGTCCACGCTGCAGGACGAACGTGGCGATTCCGAGATCACGCTCGGCATGCAGCGGCTGGCTCCGATCGGGCTCGTCTTGTTCGCCCTGACGGTGACGTTCGCGGCGTTCGACCTGCTGATGTCGCTGAGCCCGGCCTGGTACAGCACGATCTTCGGAGTGTACTACTTCGCCGGGGCGTTCGTCGGGGGCGTCGCCCTGCTGATTCTCATGCTGATGGCAATGCAGCGGGCCGGTTATCTCGTCCGCAGCATCACCGTCGAACACTATCACGACCTGGGCAAGCTGCTGTTCGCCTTCGTGTTCTTCTGGGGCTACATAGCATTCAGTCAATACATGCTCATCTGGTACGCCAGCTTCCCGGAGACCACGTTCTGGTACGCCGTCCGCGGGGCCACCGCCGTTCCGGAGGATATGAACGCCTGGACCGGGGTGATCGTGGGACTACTGTTCGGGCACTTCATCATCCCGTTCGTGGCGCTGCTGCCGCGAAACATCAAACGCCGGCGGCAGACGCTGGCGTTCTGGGCCGTCTGGATGCTCGTGTTCCATTGGATCGATCTGTGGTGGATCGTGATGCCCGAGATGGCCCCCGGGCTGCGCCTCGGAATTCCCGAGCTTGCGACCTTTCTGGCCATCGGGGGGCTGTTCCTGGCCGCCGTCACGTGGAACGCCCGGCGATACCGGCTCATCGCGTTGCACGATCCGCGCCTCGGCGAGGCGCTTGGCTTTGAGAACATCTAAGGTGACCCGTGGCCTCATCGGTTCAACAACCTGACGTTAATGCGACAAGAATTGCGGTCATCGGCGTGGTCAGCGTCCTGCTCGTCTTCGTGATCATTGTCGGAGTGCAGGCGTGGTTCTACCATCAAGAGGACACGGAATTCGAGCGCAAGGCAACCGGCGAGGTTAACGTGACGCTGGCAGATTTGCGGCTCGAGCAACAGGAGAACATCAACAGGTACCGGTGGGTCGATCGCGACTCGGGGATGGTCACGATCCCCATCGACAGAGCCATCGAGCTGGCGGCGGAGCGTTTGTCCAGCTCGGAGCAGGAGCAGGCTCAACCATGATCTTCGGACGAAAATTGGAGAGAGGGAGCCTTGTGGCGGCGGTGGCATTGTTCGCAACGGCCGGACCACTGCTGGCACAGCAGGATGCAGCCGAACGAAGGCCGGCTTCGGGTGTGAAGTCCGATCGGGCGGAACCGCTGCCCGGCGAGCTCGAGGGCGTCGGCCTGACAGAGAAGCCGGGCGAATCGATCCCGCTTGACATCAAGTTCACGGACTCCAACGGCAACCCCGTCACCTTGGAAAAGTATTTCAACCAGGAACGGCCGGTCATTTTGAACCTCGGCTACTTCGGCTGCCCCATGCTCTGCGGCGTCATCATGAACGGCTTGCTCGAAGCCATGCAGGAGACGCCGATGATGCCCGGGGAGGACTACGAGGTCCTCACGGTCAGCTTCGATCCGTCGGAGGCGCCGGTGCTGGCGCGGCTGAAGAAGCAGAACTACATCAAGGAGTTCGGCACGCCGGAAGCCGCGTCGGGCTGGCACTTTCTCGTGGGCAAGCAGGAGGCGATCGAGCGGCTGACCGACAGTGTGGGCTACGGGTTCAAATGGAACGAGCGGCGCGGCGAGTTCGCCCACCCGTCCGTTCTGGTGATTCTGACACCCGACGGGCGCATATCGCGCTACCTGTACGGCGTGCGATTCCCGCCGACCACCTTCCGCCTGTCGCTCGTGGAGGCTTCTGAGGGCAAGATCGGGTCCACGCTGGACCGGCTGATCCTCTACTGTTTCCATTACGATGCCGGCGCCGGGCAGTACACGCCCGCGGCCATGAACATCATGCGCCTCGGCGGCGGCGTGACGGTCATCATTGTCGGTTCGCTGATCGTAGCAGCCCTGGTCCGGGAGACGCGCCGCCGACGCGCCCGGGACGCCGGCGCCGACGGGACGGACGCATCATGACCGCACTGCTCGCGCAATCCTCCCGGTATTTCTGGATGCCCGACGTGGCGTCGTCGTATGCCGACGACGTCGATTGGGTCTTCAAGTTCATCTATTGGATCTGCGTGGTGATGCTCGTGCTGATCGTGAGCTTGATGATCCTGTTCGTCTGGCGCTTCCGCAAACGGCCGGGACGCGAAGTCGGCAAGGCGCACCCCAAGAGCCTCTCCCTCGAGCTGACCTGGACAATCATCCCGACCATCATCGTGATCGTGATTTTCTATTTCGGCATGAAGGGCTATCTGGACATGGCCACGCCCCCGCCGAACGCGTATGAGATCAACGTGACGGCGTACAAGTGGGCCTGGGCGTTCACCTACCCGAACGGATACGTGGACCAGGACCTCCACGTGCCGAAAGACCGCCCCATTCGTCTGATTCTCTCGTCCCAGGACGTGATCCATAGCCTGTTCATTCCGAACTTCCGGATCAAGCGGGACGCGGTTCCGGGCCGGTACAACAAAATGTGGTTTCAGGCGACCGAGGAGGGCGAATTCCCGCTTTTCTGCGCCGAGTACTGCGGCACGAAGCACTCCGATATGGTCGCCAAGGTTGTGGTGCACGACGCCACCAAGTTCGCCAGTTGGCTCGAGAAGGCCAGCGCCTGGGCCGAGACCATGCCGCCGGTCGACGCCGGCAAGAAGCTCTACACCGCGCGGGGTTGCAGCCAGTGTCACTCCGTGGACGGAACGGCCGCCATCGGACCGTCATTCAAGAACATCTTCGGCGAAGAGCAGATGCTCGCCGACGGCTCGAAGATTGAAGTGGACGAGAATTACATCCGCAACTCGATCCTCAACCCGGGTGACCAGATCGCCGCGGGCTATGAAAACGTCATGCCCACCTACCAGGGCCGGCTCAAGGACGTCGAGATCACCGCGCTCATCGAGTACATCAAGTCGCTCAGTGAACACTACGAGCCGCCTTCGGCGACCGAAGAGGGGGAAGCAGAGGGAGAAGAGGAAGAAGGAGGCGCAAAGGACGAAGCCGAACCTGCCGCGGAAGAGACGACAGCTACGGAAGACGATCAGACCGAGGAAGGAAAATAATCGCCACGCGCAGGCGGAGCCGAATATGACCACGATCGCAGGAAGACCTCAAATGCCGGACCCCGTGCTCTCGGGTGCGGCCGACAACTACCTCACCCACAAGCGCGGCATCATGTCGTGGCTGATTACGCTCGACCACAAGCGGATCGCCCTTCTGTACATGGTCTCGGTCCTGACCGCGTTCTTTCTCGGCGGCGTCTTCGCAGTGCTCATCCGGACGGAGCTGATCGCCCCGGGCCCGACGCTGATGGAGGACGAGGCCAAAGCGTGGGACTTCTACAACCATATGTTCACGCTCCACGGGGCGGTGATGATCTTTCTGTTCGTCATCCCGGCCGTCCCGGCCATCCTGGGCAACTTCTGCCTGCCCATCATGCTGGGCGCCAAGGACGTGGCGTTTCCGCGATTGAACCTGCTGAGCTACTACCTTTACGCACTGGGGGCGTTGTTCCTGGTCTGGGTGCTGGCCTCTGGAGTGATCGAGTCGGCGCTCGGAGTCGATCTTCCCGGCGGCGGCGGCCTGGACACCGGCTGGACGTTCTACACACCCTACAGCACGACCACCTCCTCCGCCGTCGTCCCGGCCACGCTCGGCGCCTTCATCCTGGGATTCAGCTCGATCCTCACCGGCGTGAACTTCGTCGCCTCCATGCACATGCTGCGCCCCAAGGGCATGACGTGGTTTCGCATGCCCCTCTTCCTCTGGGCCCTCTACGGAACGAGCATCATCCAGATCCTCGCGACGCCCGTCCTGGCCATCACGCTGCTGCTCCTGGTCGCCGAACGCGTCCTGAAGGTCGGCATCTTCGATCCCGCACTCGGCGGCGATCCGATTCTCTATCAGCACTTCTTCTGGTTCTACTCGCACCCCGCTGTCTACATCATGATCCTGCCGGGAATGGGCATCATCAGCGAGATGATCTCGGCATTCAGCCACAAGCACATCTTCGGATACCGCTTCATCGCGTACAGCTCCATCGCCATCGCCCTGCTCGGCTTTCTCGTCTGGGGCCATCACATGTTCGTCAGCGGACAGTCGTCGCTCGCCAACGCCATCTTCAGCCTGTTGACCTTCAGCGTCTCGATCCCATCGGCCGTCAAGGTGTTCAACTGGCTCGCCACCCTCTACCGCGGCTCCATCGAACTCAAAACGCCGATGTTCTACGCCCTGGGCTTCATCCTGCTCTTCTCGGTCGGCGGGCTGACGGGCTTGTTTCTCGGGGCGCTGGCCACGGACATCCACTTCCACGACACGTATTTCGTCGTGGCCCACTTCCACTACGTGATGATGGGCAGCACGCTGTTCGCCTTCCTCGGCGGTATGTACTACTGGTTCCCCAAGATGTTCGGCAAGCTCTACAACGAGCACGCGGGACGCTTCGCCTGCATTCTCGTCTTCATCGGGTTCAACCTGGCATTTTTCGTCCAGTTCGTCGCGGGCTCCCAGGGAATGCCCCGCCGCTATGCGAACTACCAGGATCAGTACACCATCTACAACCAGATATCGAGCATCGGGTCCTACATCCTCGCCGTCGGGCTGGTCCTGGTGCTGGCCACCTGGATCGACGGCCTGATCCGCGGCAAGCGGGCGCCGGCCAACCCCTGGGGCGCCAACACGCTGGAATGGCACTGTGCGTCACCGCCGCCGCACGACAACTTCGCCCGGACGCCGACGGCCGACGACCCCTACGACGTGCACAAGTGGCGATACGACGAAATCACCGAGCAATACGTCAAGAGCGAAGAGACGCACGGAGCATGACGACCGCCGGCAGGATCGAAGTCTCATGACCCATTCAAAATCGCCCGCAACAACCTCCCCGGCCGTCGAGGCCCACGCCCAGGCGCACGTCGCGCATCACTTCGAGTCCGCCGAACAGCAGCTCGACACCGGCAAGCTCGGCATGTGGGTCTTTCTGGCCACCGAGATCCTGATGTTCGGCGGCCTGTTCTGCGCCTATGCCGTCTATCGGGCGAATCATCCGGAAGTGTTTCGCTACGCCCACCATTACCTCGACACCATGCTCGGCGGCGTGAACACCGTGATCCTGATCGCCAGCAGCTTCACGATGGCCTGGGGGGTTCGGTCCGCCCAACTTGGCAATCGCCTGGCATTGAAGGTTTGCCTGGCTCTGACGCTGCTCGGCGGCTTCGGGTTCATGGGCATCAAGGCGGTCGAATATGGAAAGAAGTGGGAGACGCACAAGTGGGTCGGCGTCGCCAATCTCTACCATCCCGGTTTCGAGGGCGAGGCCACTCCCGCGCATCACGACGAGGACGAGAACTCCGGCGAGTCCGGGGAAACGGGCGGACACGGGGAGGCCGGGGGAGAGACGAAGCACGCGAATGAGGGCAACGAGCAGTCCGACGGCTCGAAGGACAGCGGCGATGCGAAGGCGGCCGAGGCGAAAGATTCGAAGGCACCTCCCGGCCCGGAACATTCGCTCATCGACGCGCCCCCGCAGGGCCCCGGCGGACTGGCCACCGCTTTTCACAAGCAGCATGACGCCGACGCGGGCGAGCACTACGAGTTCGGAGACACCGCGCTGGAGTTCGAGGATCTGCCGAAGTCCGAGCAGGAGCGCGTGCACATATTCTTCCAGATTTACTACCTCATGACCGGGCTGCACGGCCTGCACGTGCTGGTCGGGATGGGCCTGATCGGCTGGCTGCTGATCCGCGCCATGATGGGAACGTTCGGACCCGGCTACTTCGCGCCGGTGGACCTGGTCGGGCTTTACTGGCACCTGGTCGACCTGATCTGGATCTTCCTCTTTCCGTTGCTCTACTTGATTCACTGATTCTCCTGTACACAATGGCGCCGAGGATGCTGCGATGACCGAACACGAAGTTCCACATGGTGACACCGGCCAGGCTCAGGCGCTCCATGTCCACATCGTCCCCGTCAAGGTGCTGGCCGCGGTGTTCGCCGTGCTGCTCGTCCTGACGGTTCTCACCGTCGCGGCGACCTACGTCGATCTCGGCAGGCTGAACATCTGGATCGCGTTGTTCATCGCGGTGGCCAAGGCGAGCGCCGTGGCCTTGTATTTCATGCACCTGCGCTACGACAAACCCTTCTACGGCATTATCCTGGTCGGGTCGCTGTTGTTCGTGGTGCTGTTCATCGGCACGACGATCGTGGACACCCTGCACTACAAACCGGACTTCGAACCGCCTGGCTCTTTCGTGACGGAGGCGTAAGCCTCGATCGCATGAACGCTCATCCCGACAGCTCCCACCTTCCCGAATACAGAGAAGACGTTCCGCCCCGCACGGGGCTGGTCGGGATGTGGCTGTTTCTGGCCGCCCTCACCATGCTCTTCGGGGCGGCCATCCTGGGGTACGTGCTGATTCGAACGCGGGCCGCCGACCGGCTC
The DNA here is from genome assembly GCA_964574815.1 of uncultured Phycisphaeraceae bacterium. Lineage (GTDB taxonomy): Bacteria > Planctomycetota > Phycisphaerae > UBA1845 > UBA1845 > CAZNPL01. The sequence continues at coordinate 54,206 of CAZNPL010000010.1, read as the reverse complement.
CCTCTGCACTCCCTGTCCTTCCCGATCGGTCTGTGGTTCAGCACATTCTGCATCCTGGTGAGCGGAGTTACGATGGAGATGTCGGTCCGCTACGCGCAAACGGATCGCCAGAAGGCTCTGCGGATCGCGCTGGCCGTCACGGGCCTGCTCACTCTGCTCTTCGTCGGAATTCAGGCGCCCAGCCTGGTGGAGCTCTTGCGGACCCACCAGGTGATGCTCGAAGAGGGAACCAGCCTCTACGGGCTGGTCTTCATGATCATCCTGCTTCACGGCCTGCATGTCGTCGGCGGGCTTGTGCCCATGGCCGTTACGTGCAACAACGCGTTTCGCGGCCGCTACGATCATGAGCGCTCGGCGCCGGTGCGGTATACGGCGATGTACTGGCATTTTCTCGGCGTCGTGTGGATCGTGACCTTCAGCGTCTTCATGGCGTTGGGATAGTCTCGGCAGGTGCGATGCCCTCCGTAAATGACCCGCGGCAGGAGTCGGCGCTTTTCGAGGAGAAGGTGCTGACTCAATCGGGCGGCGTGGTGGATGAGGCCACCGCGCTGGGTCTGCATCGTCGTTCCGGCGTGTTGCTGGTGCTCACGTGGTTGGCCCGGCTGCGCTGGCTGGCGATCGCGGGTCAGTCTGCGGCCGTTGCGATCGCCACGTTGTGGCTGGAGTTCGACCTGCCGCTGGGCTGGCTTTTCGTAGTGATCGCGTTCACGGCGGTCACCAACCTCTTCCTGGTGGGGCTCTTGTGTCGCAGCTCGGAGCTTCCGGAATTCCTCGTGCCGCTACTGCTGCTCACGGACGTGCTGGCCTTGACTGCCCTGCTCGCGGCCGCCGGCGGGCCGAGCAACCCCTTCTGCCAGCTTTATCTTATTCACGTGGCGATGGCGGTTGTCGTGTTGCGGGCACGCTGGACCTGGGCCATCGTCGTTGTGTCGGTGTTGTGCTTCGGATTGTTGTTCTTCGCCCACGTGCCGCTGGCTCGACCGCTCGCAGTACCCCCGGTGGCACTGCGAGTCGGGGACTGGCTTGCGCTTGTCATCACGGCCGGCGTCATTGCTTACTTCGTCGGGCGGCTGCGCGCCAACCTCCGCGAGCGCGAGCACCAGCTCGAAATCATGCGCGACCGCATCGAACAGAACGAACGGCTCACGTCGCTTGCCACGCTGGCCGCCGGCGCCGCCCACGAGCTGGCGACGCCGCTGGGCACCATTGCGCTGGTCGCACGTGAACTCGAACGACCGGCCCAGCGGGGCGCCGTGAACACACAGGCTCTCGAAGACGTGAAGCTCATCCGCTCGCAGGTTGATCGCTGCCGCGACATCGTTGATCGGATGAACATCGAGCGGACGCGACAGAACGATGAGTCCGCCCGGGCTACGCCAGTTGACGTTCTGCTCGCGGACCTGGCAGACGAGCTCAAGCCCGGACAGTTCGAACGGGTTGACGTGCGCTGCGAAGCCGGAGTGACCATGCTCCGCATTCATCAAGCCGCCGTCGTTCAGGCGCTGGGCATTCTGTTGCAGAACGCCCTGGACGCTTCGGACGACCCCAAGGGGCGCGTGGACCTCTCCATCGCTTGCGACGAGCTGGACGTGCGTTTCACCGTCGCCGACCAGGGGCGAGGCATGACCATCGAGCAACTGAATCGTGCCGGTGAACCGTTCGCCACGACGAAGTCGCCCAGGCAGGGCATGGGCCTGGGGCTGTTTCTCGCTCGATCGATTACCGAGCACCTGGACGGCTCCCTGCGGCTTCGATCGGCGCCTGGACAGGGTACGGTTGCAGTCCTACAGTTGCCTGACGCGTGCAACCCGGGCTGAGCCGGAGTCTGATCGTGAAAAACGTTAATGGCGGCAACGGCGGAGCGATTCTGGTCGTTGAGGACGATGACGTATTTCGTGCCCGGCTCGTCCGCGCGTTTCGCGATCGAGGGTTCTCTGCAGCCGGCGCCGCCGATGGGGTCGAGGCCGCGGCGGTCGCCGAGGAACTGCGACCGACAAGGGCCGTTGTGGACCTTCGGATGCCGGGAGAAGACGGCCTGGAGGTGCTGCGCAGACTGCTGGAGCTGGACGCCGATACGGCCGTCGTCATTCTGACCGGCTATGGAAGCATTGCGACGGCCAAGGACGCGATCCGGCTGGGGGCCGTCGATTACCTGACCAAGCCGGTGGACACCGACCAGATACTGGCCGCCTTTGAACGCGGGTCCGCGGACTTTGACGGCTCGTCGGCGACACTCACCGCTCCTTCTCTGGCTAGGCTTGAATGGGAGCATATCCAGCGGGTCCTTAATGACTGTGATGGCAACGTCTCGCACGCCGCCCGCGTGCTCGGCATCCATCGCCGCTCCCTGCAGCGGAAACTGGCCAAGATGCCACCGCCCGAGTCGGAGCCGATTTCGTGAAGGGAACTTGGCGTGGACGAGGATGCGGCGGCCAGGCTCAGACCTTTGAAGATCATCGTGGCCTCGATGCTGGCCGGCATCGTCGTGCTCAGCCTCGTGGCTCTAGGGGTCGTCCGAGCTGATTCCGTGTCGCAGGATCAGGGGCTGGCGCTGGTTTTACTGGTCGTACTGGCACTGCTGGCCTTGGGCGAACTGCCCGCCTACTTCGTTATTCGCCAGGCGCTGATCGCCAAGCTTCGGGCCGAGAAGCGGGACGAGGAGTCCGACCAGCGACGCCTCTCGCAATTCTTGTCACCCTTTACAACCCTGACCATCCTCGCGGGCGCCATGGCTGAGGGGTTCGGCCTGTTCGGGGCCGTTGTTTTCATGGTCACCGGTCAGCCGGCCGCCCTGGTGGCCCCGGCGATCGCCGCCCTGTTCCTGACCGCCGTCTTCCCCAGCGAACAAAGACTTCGGGCCTTCGTCGCAACCGTTACAGGCGGTTCAACCTGATCCAGACGATTGACTTGGCGCGGGGGGACTCGGTATACTGCGGATTACGCATGGCCCGAGAAGAAGCTTCTGCGCAGACCCAGTTCACGTCGCAGTCGCCGGTGTATCCGGGCGCAGTATCTTGAGGCCATCGATGGGGTGAGTGGTCCTCTTCATGGAGGGGCGAAGTCAAGCCGTTTCGATACGTGGGGTGCATTCGTCAGCCGGAAGACGTAATGGGAAGGTGCGCGCGGTGGTGCTTCGGTATCGTTGCGCCGGCGTGGAAGCGAAACCGCAAGTCATGTAAGCCCAAGTGGGGGACGGTGTCGGCGCTTGTACCGGGGCGGGTGCGGACACCCATAAATGGAGTGAGGAACGATGAACGAACGGACGTGTAGAGCGGGAATGGCAGTTCTTGGGGTGCTGGTGGTTTCCGTGGGGGCGTTGCCCGCCTCGGGCCAGACAGGAGCCTGCTGCGTGCAGGGAGTCTGCACCGACGCCGTGGAGCAGAACAACTGCTGGTTCGGCGACGAGAACGGGGGCTGCTTTTACGAGAACAGCACTTGCCAATTCGTAACGTGCTCGGAAGTTGAGATCATTCTGCAGCCCAACGCGGCGCTGCTGCAACAGGACGATACTGTCCAGATTGGCATCGTGGTGCGGTCAACGTCCGGGAGGAACGAAGCATTCGGTGTGCTGCAGATCATCTTCAACTGGGACGAAACGCAGTTGGAACTGCTTCCGCCGGCCGTCGAGAACACCAACGCGTATGATTGGCTTGCGTTTGGGCTGCCGGGAGGGGGCGCCGGCGGCCCGCTGAACGCGAGCTTCACGGACGGCGACGCGTATCTCGAGGCCACGCCACAGGTGGATCTCGGCAATCAGCCGATCGCCACTCCAGCCGGGCTGCTCGTCGGCTGGGTCACGTTCAAGGCCGTTGGGGTCTCGACGCAATCTCAGGTCACCATTCCACTGGAAACGCAGGTGGGTCAACCACCGAACCAGTCGACGATCAAGACGCTCGTTCTGGACAGTTCGTGTGATCCGCCGGTGGCCGGTTTGAACATTCTGGTGAACGTCGGCAGTTTCACAGCCAAAGTGGACTGCAACGGCAACGGCGTGGATGACACGGTGGATACTTCGGGGGGCGGGTCGTCGGATTGCAACGCGAACACGACGCCGGACGAGTGCGAGATCAGCGTGAACAGCACCGCACCGGGCGGGCCGTGGTACTGCACACATGACTGCGACCCGGATTGCAACGACAACGGGACGCCGGACGACTGCGACGTCGACCCGACCGATCCGGACGGAAATTTCCAGGTCTCCGAGGACTGCCAGAACGACGGAGCCGGCGACGGCATCCCGGACGAGTGTCAGGACGACTGCAACTGCAACAGCATCCCGGATCCGTGTGATCTCGACTGCGGTGCCTCGGGCGGACCGTGCGACGTGCCCGGCTGCGGCGGCAGCGTGGATTCGTTGGATTGCGGTTCAGGCGGCAGTCCGATCAGCAACGGCAAACCGGACGAGTGCGACATCGCGACCGATTGCAACGAGAACGGCCGGCCTGACCTGTGCGACATCACGCCGTCTCCGGACGGATTCGGCGAAAGCTCCGACAGCAACTCGAACGGCATTCCGGATGAGTGTGAGGGGCCGGCGAAGTGCGGCGACGTAAATGCAAGTGGTACGACCAATATCTTCGACGTATTCTGTGTCCTGGATTGCATCTCGAACCCGGGAGATCCGGGGCCCAATTGCGGTCAGACGGGGTGCCAGTTTGCCGACGTCGATCCGTGTGGGGGCAATGGCGTCGTCAGCGTATTGGACATCTTTGCGGTCCTGGCGGGCACGGACTGTCAGGGATCGGGTGACCCGTACTGCTGTTGCAATGCGCCGTGACCGGCGACGCGGCGACATCGCTCGGCATTGGAATCGTCATGCGGTTGTGACGGCCGGCCGACACGCGATTACCTCAGGAAGACCAGAGTGATCGCGATGAACAGCGGGACGAGAATGGCGACGCTCCAGAGCGTGTAGCCGAAGAAGCTCGGCATTTTGATCCCGGCCTGCTCGGCGATGCTCTTGACCATGAAGTTCGGTCCGTTGCCGATGTAGGTCATCGCGCCCATGAACACCGCGCCCAGACTGATGCCGATCAGCACCGGCTCCGCGATCGTCCCGCCACCGATAAGATTCAAGGCGTTGCCGCCGCTCGGGAGCACCGTCGCCGTCTCGAAGAAGACAACGTAAGTCGGGGCGTTGTCCAGAAAGCTCGACAGAGCGCCGGTGGCCCAGAAGAACTTCCACGGCTCGTCGAGCCCCAGATGCGGCCCCTTCGCGTGCAGGATGGCGATGGGTACCTGCATGCAGATGAAGATGCCGATAAAAAGGGCCGCCACCTCCAGGATGGCGTGATAGTTGAATCGGTTGGCCTGCCGGACGGCCGGCGACGTCGTCCGAAGCGACAAAGCCACGAACCCGAGCATGACCAGCTCGCGCAGAAAAAGGAAGGGACGGAACAGGCCGAGAAACTCCTTTTGCGGGTCCAGCAGGGCCACGCACAGCACCACCCCGAGCAGGTAAGCGAAGTTGATCTTCCCGTGGACGGTCAGCGGCACGCGCCCGGCCTCGTCGCGCCGAATGTCTGCGGGCGCTTCCTTGCGATACGCAACCGTATCGACGACGTAGTAAAGCGCGAGGAGGAAGACGGCCGTCAGCAGCCAGGGCATAAAGAGGTGAAGCGTCCAGAGAAAGTATACGCCCCGCAGGTACCCAAGATAAAGCGGCGGGTCCCCGATCGGCAGGAGCGTGCCGCCGATGTTGCTCACCAGGAAGATGAAAAAGACGACCGTGTGAACGACGTGCTTTCTCTGGGCGTTGGTCTGCAGCAGCGGGCGAATCAGCAGCATGCTGGCGCCGGTCGTGCCGATAAAGCTGGCCAGCAGGGCCCCGGCGCCGAGAAAGCACGTGTTCGTGCCCGCGTGGGCTCGGAGATCGCCGCGCAGACAGATGCCCCCGCTGATCACGTAAAGACTGAAAAGCAGGACGATGAACGGGATGTACTCGGCCAGGATGGCGTGCTGAAGTACCGTCGTCACGCTGGCCAGCCCCTCCGCCACCGCGTAATACAACAGCGTGACCGAGGCCAGCAGCGCCGAGACGACCAGCCTGTTCCTGTTATGCTCCCACCAGTGCGCGGTGGCCGGGATCAACGGAAGAAACGCGATCGCCAGCAGCAAGGCCACGAAGGGCGCACACGCCCAGAGTGGGGGCACCGAGTGGTGCGCCTCGCCGCCGCCCATTTCCGGTCCGCCGTTGACTGCCGAGTGAGTCAGGAACGCGAAGCCGACGGCAGCCGCGATGATCGCGGTCCAGCTCAAGGCCGACAGCCGCACCGGTTCCCGCCGTGACGTTTGATCCGCCATCACAACGCTCGACTGAGAACTCACCAGAGGGTCCTCCGTGCGTCCTATGCCCCGACGTCGGTCGCGGCGGCCGCGCTCATGTACGTCACCGCGCGAGCGGAGTCAAAGGCGCATCGGAGCCGCTACACTACGGCATGACTGTCAGCCAGCGGTTCCGCCTCCCCAGGTTTCCCCTAGCCATTATCGACGTTTGAGCACCCGACCTGAGACGGCACCACCGGATGACACCTGCCACGCCGCAACGGCACCATGATGCCCGATATTCCCGCCGGTTTCCACTGTCGCAGAGACCCCCGACGCAGGGTTCGTGAACGGTTAGACGGCCTTCGCTCTTCGCTGCCGCGGGTCCGACTTGCGGTTCCTCGAGAACCGCTTCAGTTATTCACCGTGGCAGGCAGGCTGCCGGTGGCCCGCACCTGGACTGTCGCACATCCGCTCGCGCGCGTGTCACGGAATCGGCGGGCAGCAGCGATTGCCGCATTAAGGCAGGGCGAGGCTCCTGCCGAGACGCAATCGCTCAAACTTCTCCATTGCAACGGTAAGGCGTCTACTCGAAAATGAACCGCGATGGGCAGCGCACCGCTTGAGTCCTACAAGTCGCCCGCGACTCACGAGTCTGTGTCAAGGATCATCCGCGCGCGTTCGACCAATCCTCTCGATATACGCGAGGCCGCCCTTAATGGACTGGATCTGTCCGGCACTCGGGAGGTCCTGGACCTCGGGTGCGGATTCGGCTTCATGAGCGAGGTGCTCGCCCGGCGCATCGCCGCCGACGCCCGGATCATCGGCGTCGACGAATGGTCCACCGACGAGACGCCGTTTCTCCAGCGAGTGCGAACCGCCGGCCGTACGGGGGCCTTCGTCTGCTCACATGTCGATTCGGCGCTGCCATGGGCCGACCGGCAGTTTGACTTGATCGTTTGCTGCTACTCGCTCTACTTCTTCGTCGAAGTGCTGCCCGAAGTTGCCCGGACGCTCGCTCCGGACGGCGTGTTCGTAGCCGTGACCCACAGCGAGGCCAACATCCGCGGGCAGTTGCCCGAGGCCGGACTCGGCGAGGCGGCCGACGGCCTGCTCAGGCTGACCCGCCGATTCTCCGCCGAAAACGGAGCCAACCGCCTGAAACGCTGGTTCAGCGAGGTTGAGCGGGTCGATTATCCCAATGCGCTGGTCTTCGAGCACGAGCACGCGGAGGAGCTGATGGCCTACCTGCGCTTCAAGCTGCCGATAATGATTCCCGATGCCCCCAACGGGTCCGAGGCGCTCGAACGCCTGGAACAGTACTGCCGCTCCGTGCTGATGCGTTCCGGCCGGATGATCATCGACAAGAGCGACGCGGTCTTCCGCTGTCGCAAACCGAAATGGCCCTGAAAGCACGCTATTGTTCGCAATGCGCGGCCGAAGTCGAGACGCGCACGATCGGCGACCGCCCGCGCGAGGTGTGCCCGGCATGCGGGATGGTCTTCTACGAGAACCCCCTGCCGGTGGCGGCTTGTCTGCTGCTGAACGCCGACCGTCACGTTCTTTTGGTAAGGCGAAAGCGTCCGCCCCACAAGGGCGAGTGGTGCCTGCCGATGGGATTCGCCGAAACGGGTGAGACAATCGGCCACGCCGCCCGCCGCGAACTCAACGAGGAAACCGGCCTGGAAGGACGCATCATCAAGCTGATCGACGCGGATTCGTACGACAGCAGCTACTACGGCGACCTTCTGATCGTGACCTTCGAGCTGCAAAAGACCGGTGGCATCGAAACGGCCGGTGACGACGCCGAGAAGGTCGCCTACTTCCCGCTGGATGGGGTCCCGCCCCTGGCGTTCAACTCGAACCGCAAAGCCGTGCGCTTCTGCATCGAGGCCCACAAGGAGGAGTGGGCCATCCAGGACTCCTTCGGAAGCCTGCAGGTCGGCGAAACACACGACATGCTCTCCAGTGCGCTCGTCTCCCTCGTCGAAGAAAACATGGTCGAAGTGACACGCCTCTGGATGGAAGACGTGAGGGCGAACCCGACCACGGCCTCGTTCCAGGCGTGCGCCACGGACGAGCTCTTCGGCTGGGGCTTCGAAGCGATCACGCGATTCGCACATTGGCTGGACGGCGACGAAGCGGGCGCCGATTTTCGAGGATTCTGGCCGGAATTGGGCCGCGTGCAGCGGACGCGAGGCTGCCCCTCCGACGAAATGATCAGCGCCCTGACGCTGTTGAAAAAGCACGTGTGGTCCTACGCTCGCGGCAAGGGCGTCTGGGAGCGGCCGATCGACGTCTATCGCGTGCTGGAGCTCAACCGCCGCATTGCCATGTTCTTCGACAAGGCGCTTTACCACACGGCCCGCGGTTTCGATGAAGCAGGCACCCGCTGAGAAAGCGCCCGGTGATTGCCACTGGTCCGCCTGAGGCGGATCCGCGAGTGCTTTACCGCCTCTGACTGGCTGGTCGGATAGGTTCTGACAGGCGCAGTTGAACGAGGTTGGCCCAATGCGTATGACCCGCTACAATCTTCGCGACAAATCCGTCGATTCTCATGGAGGAGCGTTGTGATGGCCGAGCAGCTCATCGGACAAGTCATGCATTACTTCGGAAAGGCTCAGGTGGCCGCGATCAGAATCACGCACGGAGAACTGAACGTGGGCGACACGATCCACGTCGTCGGGCACACGTCGGACTTCACGCAGCCGATCGACTCGATGCAGATCGACCGCGCCCCCGTGCAGTCCGCAAAGGTCGGCGACGAAATCGGAATCCGCGTCATCGAGCACGCCCGCGAGCACGACCAGGTGTTCCGTCTGACACCAGAGTAAACGCGACGCTCAGGACCCTGACATCGGCGGGATGAAACCCCTCCTTCGCGAAACGGGTGAACCTATGCCCCATCCTTCGCGAGTACGTGTTTAGCGCCCGATGGTGGGCTGCGGGAGCTGGAGGTAGGGTCGGAGGAACTCTCGAGGTCTTGGCCTCGTTGATGGCAGGTGGCAGCGAGGCTGGCAAGCACTTCAAAGGTGCGTGCCCCGGCGGGGGTTCTATTCCCGCACGAGAGTTTGCGGGCGATGCCCACCGGCCGATCGGAATCATGCACAGGAGGTGCAGTATGAAGCGTAGTTGTTGACGCGAAATGGGCGCCGGCAATGACCGATCCGTCAGGGGCGTTCGTTACGAATGCGCAAACCGGGAGCGCCCGGCCCTGACAAGGTGCTCCGGCACGCTGGCCATGCACCCGCAATCGGCCGCAGCACCCACACTCCCCGAGAACGGCTACCGCGCGTTTGCGACGGTAGTCGCTTGGTGCGCGTGCCGCAGACGGCTCATCATGCCGGCGAAGTCCTCGAAATCGAGCGACTGGGGCCCGTCACACAAGGCCTTGTCCGGCTCCGGGTGAATCTCGACCATGATGCCGTGGGCACCCGCGGCGATGGCGGACTCGGCCAGCGGCGACACCCAACGACGCTTGCCGCATGCATGCGAAGGGTCAACCAGAATCGGTAAGTGCGTACGTTCCCGCACGACCGGGATGGCGCTCAGATCGAGCGTGAAGCGCGTCGACGTTTCGAAGGTGCGGATGCCGCGCTCGCACAGAACCACCTGCTGATTGCCGTGCGCAAGGATGTACTCCGCCGCGGCCAGCCACTCATCGACGGTGGCCATCATGCCGCGCTTCAGGAACACCGGCCGATCAACCTTGCCGACTTCTCGGAGCAGCGGAAAGTTCTGCATATTGCGAGCGCCGATCTGGATCATGTCGGCCTTTTCCGCGATGGCATGCAGGTCGCTGGGATGCAGGACCTCGGTCACGATCGGCAGGTCGAACTGCCGACCGGCTTCGGCCAGCAGCTCCAGCCCCTCGTAGCCCAACCCCTGGAACGAATAGGGCGACGTACGCGGTTTGAAGCAGCCGCCGCGAAGTAAATCGCCGCCGCACTCGCGAACGACGCGGGCGCAGGCAATCACCTGCTCGCGCGACTCCACCGAGCATGGGCCGGCGATGACGACGGGACGGTCGCCGCCGACGGTCACATTTCCGACGCGGACCGTGGAATCTTCGGGACGCTGTTCGCGCGTAACGAGCCGGTAGGATTTCTTATCGAGCGACTTGGGAACGGCCGGGCACGCTTTCGCAACGCCGGCCATCGCGCCAGCCGCCGGATCAACCCGAAGGGCCACGGCGTCAATCATCTCCGCCCGCTCACCCGACCGGGCGGTACGCTGCGGATACGAACCGAGCACCTTCATGTAGCTCGTCTTGGAGGTGAGCGCCTGCAATGCGGCCACGACGTGATCTTCGGCGAGGTTGCCTTCAAAATCCACATAGAAGAGATACTCCCATGGGACGTTAGGGCGGGGACGCGACTCCAGCTTCGTCAGATTCAGCCCGTAGTTGCTCAAGATGTTCAGGCACGACAGCAGAGCCCCCTTCTCGTGGCCCGTCGCGAACATAAGCGATGTTTTGCACGGAATGCGAAGATCGAACGTTAGCGCCTGCCGCGCGATGACGCCGAACCGCGTGTAATTCTCGCGCTGGTTGGCCAATCCGCGACGGATGATGCACAGATCGTAAATGTGGGCGGCTTCCGGGCTGGCAATCGCAGCGCAGGAGGCGTGTCGCTGTTTGGCGACGACCCTGGCAGCGGTGGCCGTGTCGGCTACGGATTCCACGCGGCAGTGCGTGAGCGTACGCAGAAACTCGCTGCATTGGTTGAGGGCTTCGGGGTGGGAATAGACCCTCCGTATGCCGGCCACCGGAGCGTGGGTTACGGCGAGCAGGCAGTGATCAATTCGCAGGACCTCCTCTCCAACGAGCGAAAGATCCGACCTGGCCAGCAGATCGTAGCTCGCATTGATCGACCCCGCCGTCGTGTTTTCGAGCGGTATGACGGCCCGATCCAGGCTCCCATTGTTCACACCCTCCACAAGGTCACCGAAGCTCCCGCAGCCCTGGTAGACCACACCCGCCTGGGACGTCCCGAAGTATTTTGCCGCGGCGAGTTGGCTGTTGGACCCCTGGATGCCCAGATGTCCGACGACCAGCGACGGGGCTTTCGATTCATCGTCTCCGTTGCCAGACAAGCGGTTCTGCTGCCTTCGGATCGAATAATCGAAAATCTCGCGAAAGACGCTCATGACGAAAAAGCCGTCGAGTCCGCCGGTGCGGCCTTTTTGGGCGAGCCGCGAGAGAATCTCCCGCTCACGAAGGCCGTCGTGCAGGTTGACGGGCTGTTCCGATTTGTGCTTCGCCACCTCGTCGATCATCTGCTGACGCTCGGCCAGCGTCTCAATGAGCCGATCGTCGAGGCCGTCCAGGGCTTTCCTCAGCGCTTCCAGATCCGCGGTCATGTTCGATCTCCGGCCACAAAAAAACGCCGGCTCCGCTGGCCGGCGTTGGTTCTTTCGTTCCTGTTGTCTCGCGGAACTACACCATCGCCGACCGCCCCCCGGCGGTAAAATAGCCAAAGAAAAACCGGCGATCAGTGATAAAAGCGTTCCACAACAACACACGCGATCATTGCAAGTCGCAAGGCGCAAGTCAAGAGAAAATCGCCCAAGGTGAATCGGCGAATCGCCGGATCATCAGCGAAAGACCCATAAGGGGAGGGCGAGGCTCCTGCCGAGCCGCAGAGAGAGAAAAAATCCCGGCACGCCGAAAACACCCTCACAAATAACTCGGCCATTGCATTGCTCACCCACGCCTTGACGCGTTTCGACGCGCCTCGCGGCGAGCGCTGTGGAAACTGCGCCACCCCGGCTGGCTCGGGACGCCCGATTGCGGAATAACGGCCCTGAATGCACCATCCGCCCCGAACTCGTCGCTCAGTTGTGCGACACCCCGGAACGCAGTACGTTGTTTTTCGGACGTGACTGGTTTGCTCTGTCGGGCAGCGGAATCAAAACCATGATCAACGGGGCCGTGGCCGAGGCGCTGGAGCGGATCGCCGATCTCATGGAGATCCGCGGCGAGAGCGGGTTCCGTGTGAACTCCTATCGCCGGGCCGCCCGCGTCGTCAAAGCACATCCCGAGGACATCGCCGTCGTCGCAGAGCAGGACCGGCTCACCGACCTGTCGGGCATCGGCCAAAGCACGGCCGAGAAGATCAAGGAGTTCATCGAATCTGGCAGCATGCAAGTTCTCACCGAACTGGAATCGAGCCTCCCGCCTGGGCTGCCCATGCTGCTGGGCGTCCAGGGCCTCGGCCCCAAGAAGGTCGCCCTCATGCACGAGAAGCTCGGTGTAGCTGACGTGGAGAGCCTCAAGCAAGTGATAGCCTCGGGCGAGTTGGCCAAGCTGGCAGGGTTCGGCGCCCAAAGCGTGAAACGGATCGAGGAAGGGCTCACATTCCTGGAACGTTCCAGCGATCGGACGCCTCTGGGAATCGCTTTGCCGAGGGCGGAGGCCATGGTCGATGAGATGGCCAAGGTCCCCGGCGTGAAACGGATCGAGATGGCCGGGTCCATACGCCGCGGCGCCGAGACGATCGGCGACATCGACCTGCTGTGCGAGGCGAAATCCGGCGAGCGCGTCGTCAAGGCGTTCGTCGAGCATCCGATGACCAAACGCGTCCTCGCAGCCGGCTCCACGAAAGGATCGATCACGGTCGGCGTCGACGGCGGGCGGGAGCTGCAGATCGATTTGCGCGTGGTTCCCGCTGAGTCCTTCGGTGCCGCCTGGCAGTACTTCACGGGATCGAAGGAGCACAACGTCCGGCTCCGCGAACGGGCCGTCAGAAAGAAGCTGCGCCTCAACGAATACGGGCTCTACGACGGCGAAAAGCAGATCGCCGGCAAAACCGAGGAGTCGATCTACAAGAAGCTCGGCGTCGCGTACGTTCCCCCGGAGATGCGCGAGGACGCGGGCGAATTCGACATCGCCGAGCCCCCGCAACTTGTCACTCTGGAAAACATCCGCGGCGATCTGCACATGCACACAACCGCCAGCGACGGACGGAGTTCCATCCTCGAGATGGCTGAGGCCGCCAAGGCTTGCGGGTACGCATACATCGCCATCACCGACCATTCGAAAAGCTCGGCCATTGCAAACGGCTTGAGCGTCGAACGGCTGGTCAAGCACATTGAAGACGTTCGCAGCGCGAACGAGAAGATCAAGGGGATCACGATCCTGACCGGCTGCGAGTGCGACATCCTGGCCAACGGCTCACTGGACTATCCTGACGAGATTCTCGCCGAATGCGAAGTGGTGATCGCAAGCGTCCACTCAGGAATGCGCTCCGGAAAGGTCCCGCCGACGCAGCGCACGCTCATGGCCATGGCGAGCCCCTACGTCACGATGATCGGCCACCCGACAGGTCGCCTCCTGGGACAGCGTCCGCCAATGGACGTGGACATGCAGGAGATCGTCCGCAACGCGGCCGAAACCGGCACTGCCCTGGAAATAAATGCGTCCTGGCAACGGCTGGACCTGAAAGGCGAGCACGTACGACAGGCCATCGAAGCCGGCGTCATACTGGCCATCAACACCGACGCCCATCACCACGACGGCTTGCCCTCGATTCGCTACGGCATCACCACCGCCCGCCGGGGCTGGGCGACCGCCGAACACGTCCTGAACACCAGGCCCCTGAAAAGCCTCAAGGCGTGGATCAGCAAGAAACGAGGACGTAAAGCCTGACGTCGGGCCGCCTGTCGCGTCACCCCGCGTGCGTGACGCGGATAATCGAGAAGCCGCGACGAGGACCCCCAAAAACCCCGTCAGGTTGCACCAACACCTTCAAGGTGAATAATCGACGGCGACCAGACGCTGGTTCCGACTCCCACTGCGGAGGCTTCCCCGAGATGAGCCACCCCACCCGGTTGATCAGACCAAGAATGACGCACACGATATGCCTTACCGTATTTGCGTTGTCACTTGCTGTCTTCAACGGAGCGAGCCCACTGAAACCGCAAGAACCTGACTCCAATTCGCGGAAGCGAGCCCGAGAGTTGGGCGTCGTGGTCGGCGTCCTGCCGCCGGGACCGCTCAACGCAATCACCGACGTCAAACACGTCCAAGTCGGCCATCGCACCATCGTCGAGGGATCAAACGTGCGCACCGGCGTGACGGCCGTCCTCCCACACCCGGGGAATGTCTTCCAAGATAAAGTGCCCGCGGCAATCGTGGTGGGCAACGGGTTCGGCAAGCTGATCGGATCCACCCAGGTTGAGGAACTCGGCGTCCTGGAGACGCCCGTCATTCTCACCAACACCCTCTCCGCATTCGTGGCCGCGGACGCCCTGGTCGGATACATGCTGGGCCTCGAAGGCAACGAGCAGGTCGTCTCCGTCAACCCGGTCGTCGGAGAGACAAATGACGGCTGGCTAAACGAGATCCGGATACACCGGGTGAGTAGGGAAGACGTGCTCGCAGCCGTCACTTCCGCTGACGGCGGGGCGGTCGAGGAGGGTTCGGTCGGCGCGGGCGTCGGGACGTGCTGCCTCGGCTGGAAGGGTGGCATCGGAACCGCCTCGCGGCGATTGCCGGAGACGCTGGGCGGCTTCACGCTCGGCGTATTGGTTCAGTCGAACTTCGGCGGGATCCTGACCGTGAACGGCGCACCAGTGGGACGCGAGCTGGGGAGGTATTACCTGAAAGACAAACTCGACAACGCACCGTCCCATGACGGCTCCTGCATGATTGTACTTGCCACCGATGCACCGTTGGACGCGCGGCAGCTTCAACGGCTGGCCAGGCGCACTCTGCTCGGACTGGCCGCCGTCGGCTCGCCCATGACCCACGGAAGCGGCGACTACGTAATCGCGTTTTCCACCGCACCGACCGTGCGCGTGCAACACAGGTCCGACAAGCGGTTCGAAGATCGAAAACTCTTGCGAGAAGACCACCTTTCGCCGCTCTTTCAAGCGGCTCGCGAGGTCACGGAGGAAGCCATCCTCAACAGCCTGTTCAAGGCCACCACCGTCAAAGGTTTCAAGGGACGAGTCAGTGAGGCCGTCCCATTGGATCAGGTGATCGAAATCTGCCGCCGTCACGGGGCGCTGTCGGAGTAGAATGTGACTTGGGAAAACCGCGAGGATTGGGAGGCTGATCGTGAGGCACAAGACGTGGGCGTATTGGGCACTGTTGCCGGCCATTTCGGGATGCACCATGGGATCCAACGACGCCTTTGACCGATACTGGGGGGAGCAGTTGGCCGCTGCTCCGGGCTCGGCCTACCAGAAAGGCGCACTCGTTCAAATCACACCCGAGGCGCTTCGGGTTCATCGATCGGCCATCGTGTTCGACGGCCACAACGACCTGCCGCTCAAGATCCGCACCGAGGGGTCGTCGTCGTTCGAACAATTGGACATCGCAAGACCCCAACCAGAGCTCCACACCGACATTCCGCGCCTCCGGGCCGGGGGAGTCGGAGCGCAGTTCTGGTCGGCCTACGTCCCTCCCGAGAAGGCCGAGGAAGGCGGCGCAGCGCTCTACGCGCTCGAGCAGATCGATTTGATCCACCGCATGGCGGATCACTATCCGGAGCACTTTGCCATGGCCTACACGGCCGACGACGTGCTTCTTGCCCACCGTCAGGGCAGGATCGCCTGTCTAATCGGCATCGAGGGCGGCCACGCGATCGAAAACTCGCTCGCAGCGCTGCGCATGTTCCACGCTCTGGGCGCCCGGTACATGACGCTCACGCACGTGGATACGCACGACTGGGCCGATTCAGCCACCGACGAAGCACGGCATGGCGGCCTGACGCCGTTCGGGGAAGAAGTCGTGCGGGAAATGAATCGTCTGGGCATGCTGGTGGACATCTCGCACGTCTCTGCCGAAGCGATGCACGACGTGCTGCGCGTCGCGCGGGCACCGGTGATCGCATCCCACTCGTCGGCCTACGCCGTAGCGCCGACGCCGCGCAACGTTCCGGACAACGTGCTTCGGCTGATCGCCGAAAACGGCGGCGTCGCGATGGTCAACTTCTATTCCGGCTTCGTGCATCCGGAAGCGGCCCGCGTGGGCCAGGAGGGCTTTGATTTATGGCGCCGCCTGCGCGAGCGCGGCGCCGAAGAGCAGGAGATGCGCGCGGCATTCGAGCAGTTTCGGCGCGATCATCCAATGCCGCGCGGCTCGGTTGGCACGGTGGTGGATCACATCGACCACATCGTCCGCGTCGCCGGCATCGACCACGTCGGAATAGGGTCCGACTACGACGGAATCACGATCGTCCCTGACCAGTTGGACGACGTCTCGTGCTATCCGTATATCACGCAGGAGCTCCTGAACCGCGGGTACTCGGCTTCGGACATCCGCAAGATCCTGGGAGGCAACGCCCTCCGCGCCCTGCGCAGGGCGGAGCAAATCGCTGCAAGATCGGCGGATTGACGTTGGCTTAGGCGCCCACGTCGTCTCCGAGAACGCAATCCACAGCAAAGAGTGGCCAATGCCGTCGGAAGGCCAGACAAGCGCGAATGGTCCCCTCTCTGAAGCCTCCCGACGTCCGAGCTCCGGAGTCCGCCGCTGGACCTTTCGCATCGCGACACCCATTCTCGCGGTCGTAGTACTGTTCGTAATGCTGGAAATCGCCTTTCGAATCGCCGACGTGCCGTCGGTCCACGGCCCGATCCTGAGAGAATCCTACGAAAACACAGCCGCGGCCGACAACTACCGCAACACTCTCGGGCTTCGGGAACGCTGGGAGGACGTGCCCGGCGACGAAAACAGCATCCGCATCGCGTTCCTCGGCGACTCGGTCACCTACGGCGCAGGCGTCGAGCAGGAACAGGGCTTCGTCCACCTGATCGAGGGCCTGCTCAACAACGGCAAACCGCTTTGCTACGTCACGATCAACCTCGGCGAGCCGGGAACCGATCCCGCAGACCAGGTGCAAGTCTATCAGCGGGTCCGCCACGCCGTACGCCCCGATGTCCTCGTGCACATGCTTTACTGTAATGACCTGGGCCGTGACCTCTACGAAGACCTCAAATTCATCCACGATCTCCAGTTCCGCAAGTCGTGGCCGGCCCAGGTTTCCCACGTCTGGCGATACTTCGAGCGCCGCGTCCGATACGAGATGGTCTTCCAACACACAGTGGATTACTTCCGCGGAGGTGACTCGCCGTTCAAACGCGACCAGGCCTGGCAACGCCTCACCGGCGCCGTGCGAGAGGTCCAGGCGATGGCCCAAGCCGACGGCGCCCGCTACGTGATGGTCATGTGGCCATGGCTGGCCCGGCTCGACGACTATCCCCTGCAGGACGTGCACCGGCGAATGCAAAACGTGGCCGAGCAGCTCGACGCCCCCTTCTTCGATTTGCTCGATACATTTCGAGGCCGGAACGCCCGGCGGATGCGACTGAGCATCATTGACGAGCACCCGTCGCCAATGGCCCATCGCCTCGGCGCCCAAGCGATCGCGGAGTACTTGAGAAGCTCAGGAATCCTCGACGACGCCGACCCATAGCCGGTCCATTCCAACGAGATCGTACCCCCCCCTCGGGCGGCATGGATGCTCACTCCGGAATGGCGTATCATCACACGCGCCATGAACGGCCACAAGCGACCAAAGGACAAGCTCTTCACCCGACTCGTCACGGTCCTCGCTCTGGCGGCAATGCTGCCGACTATCGTGATCGCCCAGCAGCAGGCGCCGCCGGATCCAACGCCGCAGCGCCCTGCCGACGGCGCCGCGCCGGCCGAGGCCGCCAAAGCCGAAGACCCGCAGCAGGACCAGCAGCAGCCTCAGATAACGCTCGATCTGAGCAATCCGCGGGCGGCGATGCAGGCGTTCCTGGTCGCCGTCGAGGATGCCAAGGGGGATCGGCCCGATCGCATCGACGACGCGGTTCGCTGTCTCGACACATCACAGTTGGAGGGCGAGGACGTTGCCACCAAGGCCCAGTCGTTGGCGCTGCGGCTCCACGCCCTGATCGATCGAATCGGCGTCAAGCTCCAGGACATCCCCGAAAAGGTCGATCCCGGCCAGGACACGTACCTGTTCCACGACTTCGAACAGAAGGAAGGCGAGGAATTCGCACCGAAGATCGAAATGGCGGCCGGCACAGATGGCCAATGGCGATTTACCGCCCGCACGCTCGCTTCGATCCCGCTCGTCGAAAAACGCCCCCCCGAATCGGACAAACCGGAGGCGGTCACAGCAGACACGAGCGTCCCCGCCGCAAGGCGCACGCCTCGCGCCACAATGAAGTCCTTCATCGAGGCCATGAACGCCACCCCGCCCGATTTCCAAGAGGCCATCGCGTGCCTGAACCCCGTCGAACAGGACCCCGAAACCTGGAATGTGGTGGGACGAGAGTTGGCCTCCAAGCTCAAGAACGTGATGGACAAAATCGGGGTCGTGGTCTATACGGACATCCCCGAGTCCCCCGACGGCCCCGAGTACGTCTGGTACACCAGCAACACCGGCAACATCGTCATCGGGAAAGTGCTCGAAAAGCTCGCCGAACTCGACGAGGAATGGCAGTACACGCCGTACGTCGGGGAATGGCGATTCACGCCCAAAACGCTGAATACTCTGCCCGCCCTCTATCAGGAATTCGAAAGTAAAGACATCGTCCGCGAACTCCGCGAGGCCGGCGTCGAAGAGCAACTCACGCTCGGCATGTGGATCGAGCGGCACATGCCCGGATGGCTCCGCGCCGAGCTGCTCGGCGTCCAGGGCTGGCAGTGGGTTGCGCTTGTGGCGCTCATCCCGGCCGGCTGGCTCGCCCGCGTAATCGTCTCCGCGTTGGCCAACCTCGTCCTCAAGGCCTTGCTCCGCCGCAAACGGATCGAACTCGAGCCGAACCTCCGGCGCCGGGCGATGTGGTGGCTCGGAGCCGTTGCCGCAGTCCTGGTCTGGTACTGGACCATCCAATGGCTCGGACTGCCGTCGCTCCTTTTCGGGGTGCTCTTTCGGGCCACCAAGTTCCTGCTGGTCGTCACGACCGTATGGGCCGGCTACCGCCTGGTCGACATTCTCGGCGGCTACATCACCAAAAACAAGGAGGTTCGCCTCACCGAGATCGACGAGGTGCTCATCCCGCTGCTGAGCAACATCCTGCGTATCCTCGTCGTCGTGGTGGTCTTCCTCTTCGTACTCCAGTGGATGGACATCAAAATCACGCCGATTCTCGGCGCCCTGGGAGTAGGTGGCGTGGCGCTGGCATTCGCCGCACAGGACACCCTGAACAACTTCT
The DNA here is from genome assembly GCA_964574815.1 of uncultured Phycisphaeraceae bacterium. GTDB lineage: Bacteria > Planctomycetota > Phycisphaerae > UBA1845 > UBA1845 > CAZNPL01. The sequence goes on along the minus strand of CAZNPL010000010.1, from coordinate 34,787 downwards.
TCGGGTCGATCACCGTGCTGTTCGACCGGCCGTTCGGAATCGGCGACTGGGTTGTCATTGGCGACATCGAAGGCACCGTGGAGCGCGTGGGCTTCCGATCGACGCGTGTACGAACCTTCTACAACTCGGTCGTGACGATCCCCAACTCGCGGATGGTCAACACGCACGTCGACAACTACGGCGCGCGGCGTTATCGCCGCGTCCGCACTGACATCTCAATCACCTACTCGACCCCGCCCGAGAAGGTCGACGCGTTCTGTGAGGGAATCCGCGAACTGATTCGCCTGCATCCCTATACACGCAAGGACTACTACCACGCATATCTGTACAACTTTGCGCCCTCGTCGCTCGATATCCTCCTATATATGTTTCTCGAAGCCCCTGACTGGTCCACCGAGCTGCGCGAGCGGCACCGTCTGTTCGTCGACATCATCCGCCTGGCCCACAGGCTTGGCGTCGAGTTTGCATTCCCGACTCAGACCGTATGGCTGCAGCGCGCCGGCAAGGACGCAGCCCCGGCCGAGACCCCTGCCGTTACGGGCGTCGATCCGGAGGAGTTCGGCTCCGACGAGGCGGCACGGGTATTCCATGAGGCCTACGGCGAAGAACCGAGACTCCGGCCTCCCGTCGTGATCGATCCCGCCCCGAGATCGAAGCGCAAAAAGCACGCTACTTCCGGCGATGGAGCGAAAAAGTAACGTATTCCCAAGGAAAGCAACGCTCGTGCCGCGGCTTTGAGCCGAGCGATGGAAGGAAGCTGACCGACACCGCGAACGAATCATGAACAAAGAGCCCGGACAAACCGACTCCCCGACCGCCCCGGCTCCGCCACCGTCCGGCTCCCCCCCTTCGCACGATCCCGCCCGCGCCGCCACCGGGTTCGTCGTCAAACTGGTCATCCTGACGCTGCTGGTCGGCTTCGGCGAAAGCTACCTGCATCAGATCGGCTGGGGCGAGTCGTTCCAGGTCTTCGTCGCAAAAATGGGGGCCGGACTCGCCCGAATCTTCGATTCGGACATCGTCCGCGAAGGCCGCGAAATCGACACCGACGGACCGCCGCTGCTCGTCACCCTCGAATGCACCGCCCTCTTCGCCACAGGCCTCTTCTGTGCCGCCGTGATCGCCTATCCGTGCTCCTGGCGAGCGCGGCTGTTCGGCATTTTTGTCGGCATCTTCGGCGTGGCCATCGTCAATGTCCTGCGCATCACGGGCTTGGTCATCATTGCCCATTGGATCCCGGAAATGTTCCACTTCGCGCACCTCGTGCTCATGCAAGGCTTTCTCATCTCCTGCGTGGCGCCCCTCTGGCTGGCGTGGGCCGTTCTGACCACACGCAGGTCGAGACGAGGCGCCCCACCCGCTCGTGAGCAGTAACGATGCAATGTCCGAATCCGCAATGCGATGCGACCGTCAAGCCCGGAGCGGCGCACTGCCCACAATGCAGACAGGAGATCACGCCGGGTAAGAACCGCCCTTCAGCGACTCGCCCCTCCGGCCCCCCTCAGTGGTCGATTGGCCCATTCCTCCTGCGTGCGATTCCCTGGACCCTTGCCGCGTTCTTTTTCTGGAAATACACAATCGGTCCCAACGCCGATTTCACCGTCTGGTTAACAAAAGCCCTTCACCGCTGGACTGACTTTCCCGCCCCCTACCTCTATTGCGACGCCAGCCGATTCTTCTGGCACGCCACACTCTTTCCGCCGGTCATCGGCCTGACGCTCGCTTCATACTGGCTGAGCTGGCCGCAACGGATCATCCGCGCCGTCGGCGGGTACGTCGCATACTGCTGTCTCACAGCAATCACCATCGCCATTCACGTCTCGCCCTACCTGCCCGAGAACGACATTCGCCTGATCACCACCAACACCCTGGTCAACGCCAATTACCTCACCTTTGGTCTGGTGATCTGGGTGCTTGCATGCGGCCCGTGGTACATGGACGCGAATCGCCTCAGTTCAGGGAAAGACCATCGCGCAAAACCGCGCCACTCGTCGCGAATCGCCCGCATCTGGTCGATTGTCCGTTACGGATGGGTGACCCGATTGCTGCTGCTCACATTCGGGATCGCGTTGATCCTGCCGCTGTTCGCCATGACCGGCACCAGCGAGGGAATGACCGCGCGTCTCGAAATGGCCGGAGCGATTGGAAAGATCCCGTTCTTTCCGCACCCCAGCAACGCGCTGATGGAAGACGTTACGCCCGACGAGCAGTGGGCGCGCGACCAGCGCACCGTGGAGGCGGTCGCGCTGGTACGCCAAGTTATCGAAGAGGACAAGACCGACGGCTTCCGCGCCGCCTACCTCCACTACCTCGCTGGTCACCTGCTCTACAGCCTGCGTCACCCGGACGAGGAAACCGCTCAGCACCTCTGGAAAACCGGCAAAGCCCACATCCTCAAATCTGCAGAGCTGCGCCGCCAACGTAGATAAGCCCCGAGCACGCCACCGATTCAGACGCCGCCCGCCCCAACGGTCTGACGCTGCGCGCGGTACTCAGCCTTCAGCCGCAACTTCAGATTCAGCAGCCCCCTCAACCCGACCTCACAGCGGCGCTCCACCGTCAACGGCGCCACCATCGGCCTCCGGCCCGTGCACTCCGTCACCGCGCGGCACCAGCGATGCAGAAACACCCGATCTGCGTTCGGGCCGTTGTCATCTTGCCGCGCCACTTCCCTGATCGGCCCCAGCGCGTCGCGCTCAACGAGAACACACGCCGCGTCCACGGCATCCACCTCAAACGGCTCGGTCAACTCGGGCAAGCGAATATTCTGCGGTGCAGCAAGCTGCTCCGAAGCCGACTGCGCCACCCAGTGCGCCCAGCATATCCGCCCGTCGATCAGTGTTCGTGTCAGCGCCGCTACCATTGGTGCGTCCACCGAAGCGAGCAGCCCCGGCACCGCCTGGTGCGACACGACGTCATCGCCCAGCAGCAGAACGTGCGTAAACTCCGGATCGAGCACCGCCATCCGGCGACTGAGTTCGACAAGCCCGCCCCGCACCGTATCCGCGAACACGCGCTCAATCTGCACGTTCCGGCCGTACTGGCGCTGCCACGCTTCGAGAACCCCGAACGTACGCACGTGCAGCCAACCCGTGCGGGGCACGCGAACGCCCACGTATACGCGGCGCGACTGGTTGGGAACCTGTCTTCGTGACCAAGCCGAAACCGGCAGCTTATCCGTGTACAACAGGTCCAGATGCGTCAGATCGATCGCCTTATAGTGGTCCGCCGTAACACCCGGATCGACCATCAGCCTGAACCCCGCCTGACGCGCCTTCCGAAAGAAGTACACGTCCTCGCCGATGTGCTCGCCGTCGAGCTGCCCGATGAAGCGGCACCAGGGGCGTTCGACCGCCTCCACAACGCTGCGATGAATCAGGCAGAGCCCCAGCCCGCTCGCATCGCAGTAAAACGGCTCGCCCGGAAAGTCATCCGGGTCCAGACGCCGGTACCCTACGTTCGGGGCCTCAGGCGCGACGGCCGAACCGCGAAGCGACGGCTTGTCGAAGAACATCACGTTGGTTCCCACCGTGACGCCGCAAACTTCGTCCGGCGGTCCGTAGCGCTGATGAAGGGTCGGAACCGCCCCGCATACCAACGGGTACTCGTGCGACAACAGCCGATCAATCGTATCCGGCTCAACCATCTCGTCCGTGTCCACGAACAGCAGATGCGTCCATCTCCGATCGGCCGCAAACCGCTCAAGCAGGAGATTCCGGCAGCGATCGTGTGGCTGTTCGTTCTCCCACCAGAGGGCAACCTCGTCCGCTGCCCGCGTCGCGCGAATCATCGCACGGACGGACTCCATGCACGCGTGGTGCACCTTGCCCGTCGTGGCCATGGCCACCACGACGGATGCTCCTTGCCGCGGCACGCCGCCGGCTCGCGCATTCGACATGACACTCTCCAGCCTCGGTCCTCGTAGACCCTATCCAGGGATCTACCACTGGGTTATCGGCCGGCGGCCCCGCCCGATCCGATCAATCTGAGTGCCCAACGTTGTCCTCACAGGCCTGCTTCAAGCATTCTCGATCCGATCGGCCCAGGCCGCCTCGATCTTGGCCAACTCCGCCTTCAGCGCCGCGAGCTCTTCCTGCAGTCGTTGGGCCGCCTCCGGATCACGGTAGACTTCGGGGGCTCCGAACTGCTTGGTCACGGCGGCCACGCGATCCTCCCTTTCCTCAATCATCGCCGACAGCTCATCAACGGTCAGGCGGTCGTACTCCGAAGCAGCCCTGCGCGGCGTCGTACCGGCGGCGCCATCCGCACCACGACGCCTTGACGGTCCTCGACTCGGCTTGCCCTTCTCCCTTTCCGCCTCCCGCGCTCGCTCGACCTCCTCGATGTAATCGGAGTAATTCCCCGGGAAGACCCGGTGCCCCCCAGACCTGAGAACCAGCAGATGATCGACCAATCGGTCCAGAAAGTATCGATCATGGCTCACGGCGATCACCGTCCCGGGAAACGCCGCCAACGCCTCCTCTAACGCCTCACGCGATGCAATGTCCAGATGATTCGTCGGTTCGTCCAGAACGAGCACGTTCGGACCGCTCAGAATCAACTTGATCAAACGCAAGCGGGACTGCTCGCCGCCCGACAGCTCGTCGATCCGTTTGAACACATCGTCCCCGGTGAACTGGAATCCCCCGAGATAGGAGCGGATCTGTTGCTCGCTCATCTCTGTTCGCAACGACGCGATCTCATCCAGAATGGTCCGCTCCGAATCCAAATGCGCCGTCACCTGCGCGTAATAGCCGATATTCAGCTTTCGGCCCCACTCGACAGTACCCGCCTCCGCCTCGACCTCGCCCATCATGATTTTGAGCATTGTGGTCTTGCCGACGCCGTTCGGCCCCGTCACCCCGAACCGGGAACCGCCCGCCACGCTAAAGGACAGCCCCTCAAACAGCGCCTTTCCACCGTACGATTTCGAAAGTCCCTCGATGCGCGCCACCGTTGACTCGTCACTCCCGACGTCATCGAAAGAGAACTTGACCGTACGGCGCGCGCGAGACTTCTCCAGCACAAACTCACCCGCCGCGAGCCGCCGCTCCAGCCGCGTCTGGCGCCCCTTCACCTCCTTCGATCGCTGTCCCGCATGGTGCCGGGCGATGAAATCACGTTCCTTCTCGATGAACGCCCGATCGATTTCGTATTGCCGGTCGCGCGTCAATCGCCGCCGATGCTTCGTCTGGACATAGTTGGAGTAGTTGCCGGGAAATGTCTCGATTCGGCCGCCCTCGATCTCGATGATCCGGTCCGCCAGACGATCGAGAAAGTACCGATCGTGGGAGACGACCACCGCCCCGCCGTGGTGCCCGGCCAGAAACTTCTCCAGCCACCGCACCGCGTCAATATCCAGATGGTTCGTCGGCTCGTCGAGCAGCAGGAACTGGCGATCCTGAAGCAACATCTTCGCCAGCGCCGCCCGGCACCTTTGCCCCCCCGACAGCGCCGACATCGGCAGGTCGTAATCCGAAGGGGCAAAACCCAGCCCGCCGAGCACCTCGTTCAAACGCTGTACGAAGCTATAGCCGCCCCTGGCCGTGAACCGGGCGTTGAGGCGGTCGTACCGCGCCATGAGTTCGCCCAGTTGCGGGCCCTCGCCGTGTTCCGCCATCGCCTCGGTCAGTTGATGCAGCCCGGCCTCCATCTCCAGCAACGCGGAGAACGCCCGCCCTACTTCATCATGCAGCGTCCGCTCGAGATCGATCTGCGGATCCTGCGGGAGGTAGCCGATCTCCAGCCCTTTCGACGACGTGACCGTCCCGGCGTCCGGCTCCAACTCGCCCGCGATCAGCCGGAACAACGTCGTCTTGCCCGCCCCGTTGGCCCCGACCAGACCGACGGTCTCCCCCGTACGCAGTTCGAGCGAAACATCGCGCAGCACGATCTGCGCGTCGTACTGCTTGCTCACGTTTTGGACGGACACAACGCCCATGAATACTCCCAACAAACGCCGGCCCTCTGGCCGGAATCAAGAATCCTCCTACCTTGTATCGTATCAGCCCGACCCCGGCCTTGTCCGCCGCGACTTTGACACCGGACGAAACTGCGGACAAGATCGCCCCAGCCCGACGGCGACGGCGCGACGCCGCGGATGATCACCACGGGCAGGCGGCTTACTCCCCGCCGATCTGCACCAGAGAATCAGCCATGGCCATCAAGCATCTGACCGACGAGCAGATTCGCGAGTGGACCGTCGAACAGAAGGACCGCTGGTGGCTGGAAAACGTCTACCAGGGAAACGTGCCGCAAATGACCGTCCGAGTGGTCGTGAGCGGTTTCTTCCTCGGTGGCGCCCTCTCCATCACCAACCTCTACGTTGGCGCCAAGGCCGGCTGGTCGCTCGGCGTCGCCATCACCGCCGTCATTCTCGCCTACGTCATGTTCAGGGCCTTGTACAGGATCGGCCTGGGACGCAACTATCACGTTCTCGAAAATAACATCCTCCAGTCCATCGCCTGCTCCGCCGGCTACATGAACGGCCCGCTCATCGCCAGTATGGCCGCTTACATGGTCATCACCGATACGGTCATTCCGTGGTGGCAGATGATCATGTGGCTCATCGGCCTGTGCATCCTCGGCGTCCTGTTCGCATTCCCCCTCAAACGGCGCTTCATCAACGAGGAGCAGTTGCCCTTTCCGGAGGGTCGCGCCGCCGGCGTCGTCCTGGACACCCTGCACGAAGAAGACTCCGCCAAGGGCGTCCTGCCGGCCAAACTGCTGGTGATCTTCAGCATCGTCGCCGGAATCCTGAGGCTTGCCCAATCGCACCCCCTCATGGAAAAGATCAAGCTGGGTTTCCTTACCGTCCCGGAAGTGCTTGACGAATGGTATTACCGCCTCGCCGAAAAGTTCAACTGGTGGATTCCGAACATCGCCAACGTGCCGCTCAGGGAGCTGACGATCCGTCCTGAACTCGACATCGCAATGATCGGCGCGGGCGGCCTGATGGGCATCCGGACGGGCGTGTCACTACTGGTTGGTGCCGCAGTCAATTACTTCATCCTCGCCCCGTGGATGGTCCATCGCGGCGACATCAACACCACCCTCACCGACGCCGGCACGATCCAGGTTGGATTCCGCGCCATCACCACCTGGTCGCTCTGGTGTGGCGTGGCCATGATGACCACCGCCTCCATCTTCGCCTTCTTCGCAAAACCGCAGATGTTCGTCAGCGCATTCCGCGCCCTCTTCGGCGGCAAGGCAAAGCGTACCGCAGACTGCGTTCGACACATCGAGCTGCCCTTGTGGGTGTCGCTCGTCGGCGTACCCATCGCCGGTGCCTACATCGTCTGGATCGCGCACTGGTTCTTCGGCGTCAGCATTCTGATGGGCATCATCGCGGTCCCCATGGTGTTCGTCTTCACGCTGATCGGTGTCAACTCAACCGCTTTGACATCCATCACCCCCACCGGACCGCTCGGAAAAATCACCCAACTCGTCTACGGAGGCCTCGCCCCCGGCAACATCACCACCAACATCGCCACCGCCGGCATCAGTGCCGAAGTCGCAGGCCAGGCGTCCAACCTCATACAGAACATCAAACCGGGATACATGCTGGGCGCCAAACCGAGGCTGCAGGCAATCGGCCACGTCATCGGAGCGTTCTCCGGCGCCATCTTCTCCGTCCTCGTCTTCTATCCCGTTTTCCTCCGTAGCAATCCCGCGGGATTGATTACGGAAGAGTACCCCTATCCCGCCGCTACGGTATGGAAAGCCGTTGCCGAAATCCTCACCGAAGGACTCAGCAAGCTGCCCGAAAGCGCCCTCTGGGCCACCGCCATCGGGGCCGTGCTCGGCATCGCCCTCGAGATTATCCGAATGCTCGCCAAGGGAAGGTTTCCGCTCTCACCCGTCGGAATCGGCCTGGGCTTCGTGATCCCCTTCACCATCTGCTTCGCGATGTTCTTCGGCTCCTTCGTGTTCTGGGTGATCTCCAAGCTCTATCCCGATCCGGAGCAGCAGCCAAACAGGATCTTCGTACAAAACCAGGAGTCGATCTGCGCCGGAATCATCGCCGGGGCCGCCCTCATCGGCGTCGGCGTCATGGCGCTGGAACTGTTCGTGTTGTAACGGTTTTGAGGGAACTCGGTCTTACCCTGCGCGGTTGGGGCACCTCCATCGCAACCATAACCCTTTCATTAAACCCGCACCGGATTTTCTTCCGACAAAACCTCGTGGCTAACCTGAAATCGCAGGTACGGAGCGTGTCCCAACGCGCACGTCGAGGACAAATCCATGAACAGCAGCAAACAAGAGCAATCACCAACCCCCTATCGCTTCACGTCACAGGAAGAGATGCTCGGCGATTCCATGACGCGCACGTCGGCGCTCTGGGTGCAACAGTGCCTGGAGTACTACCACGACGAGCCGACCCCCGAGCCGGTGGCCGGCAACGCCGGCATGTTCGACCCGGAATACGTGGAAAAACCCGATTGGCCTTAAACGCTGGTAGCCCGCGAAGTGCCCAGGGCGCCGGTTTCTCGCTGCCAATCGATCGCCCGCAACAGCCCCACGCTAAGTGGACATTGCGGCTCGTAGCCGAGTAAATCGCGCGCCTTCGCAATGTCCGCCACGTATCGAGTCACCTCCCCGACACGCGGCTCCGAGAACGTAGCCTGAGGCGTCTTGGCCAGCGCCATCCCGATCATCCCCACCAGATCGAGCAGCGTGTAGCCCTGACCGGTCGCCAGGTTGATCGTCTGATTCGCCACCCGCCCCGAAGTCAATGCATCGATCCCCGCCAGCACCCCGCGCACGCAATCATCAATGTACGTGAAATCCAGCACCTTGCGCGCGCCGTAGACCTCGATCGGCTGATCCCTGGCCACCCGATGGATGAACAGCGGCACGACCCGCTCCAGACGCTCCAGGTCGTTGTCGTACCGGCCATAGACGTTGCTGAACCGAAACACCAGATACGGCAGCGCATAACACTGGGCGTAGGAGTAGACCAGCGCTTCGCCTGCAATCTTGCTGGCCGAGTAGGGGCTTTCCGCCACCACGAAATCCGCCGCCGTCTCGTCGGTCACATGCCGGCGGATATCTCCGTACACCTCACGCGAGCTGGCAAAGATGATCGGCGTCCGCTTCCGACGGCACCGTTCCAGCGCAACGAACGCCATCCTGATGTTCTGCATGGCCCGCTCCGGATGCTCGACCAGCTCGAACACCTTCGCATGGGCGGCGCAATGGAACACCGCATCAAAAGCTCCATCCGGCAGCTCTTCGGGCGAAGCTTTCGCAAGATCAAGCAGGCGGGTCTCGATCCGATCGGTCCACGAATTGGGGCGAACGTCCACCCCCACAACCGTATCCCCTCGATCGAGCAGTGCGAGCCCGACGTTCGTCCCGATCAGTCCGCTCGATCCCGTGATCAATACTCTCATTCCGTTAGCCCCGCCGTCACACGCAATTCGGCTCCATCAGTCAAACGCCTGTTCAACCCGATCGCAAATGAGATGATACGCCAGTTCATGCGCCTCCTGCACGCGATCGCTCGCGTCGGCCTCCACCATCAGGCAAAGATCGCACAATTCGGCCATCGAAGTCCCGTTGCGCGACGTGAATCCGACGATTGTCGCGCCCCGACCCCGCGCCGTCTCCAGCGCCCGCAGCACGTTCGGCGACGAACCGGAAACGCTCAACGCCCACACCAGATCGCGCTCCGTCACCAGACCCTCCACCTGCCGGCGAAAGATCTCCTCGCCTCCCAGATCGTTGCCGACGGCCGTCAGCGTGGACGTATCCGTCGTAAGGGCCACAGCCGGCAACGCCCGCCGATCCCGTTTGAACCGCCCCAGCAACTCAGCCGCGATATGCTGGGCGTCGGCGGCGCTTCCACCGTTGCCCAACACGTAAACCTTTCCACCGTCTCGGAAGACCTGCACGATCCGCTCGGCCACCGCCCCGAGCAGCTCCGCCCGCTCCCGCATCGCTGTCACCGTGCGAATGTGCTCGTCAATCTGTTCGACAAAACCCGCGCTCATTCAACCTCGCCCGTTCCGAATGCGCTCCAGAATCGCCGTCGTGCTGTAGCCTTCGACCATCGGAACCAGCTCGACCCGCCCGCCGATCCCCTCCACAAACGCTCGTCCGACGACCCCGCCTTCAGCCCAGTCCGCGCCCTTGACCAGCACGTCGGGGCGGACCCGTTCGATCAGTTTCAACGGCGTCGGCTCGTGGAAGATCACCACGTAGTCCACGCACTCCAACGCCCCCAGCATCGTCGCCCGGAACGCCTGGTCGTGAATCGGCCGGTCGTCGCCCTTGCCGAGTTGCCGCACGCTCTCGTCGGCGTTCAACCCCACGACCAGCACACTGCCGCGCGCCCTCGCCTCTCTAAGATAAACCACGTGCCCGGGGTGTAGTACGTCGAATACCCCGTTGGTGAATACGATCGTTTCGCCGCGGTCACGCCGCAGATTCAACTCGGCCATCAGATCGTCCGGCGAAACCAGCTTGCCGTTGCGATGCCGGTCTTCCATCCTCAGCTCAGCCAGGATCTCCTCAGCCACGATCGGAACGCAGCCGAACTTCTCGACCTCCAGACCGCCCGCCACGTTGGCCAGCCGTGCCGCATCCTCCCACGTTCCCCCCGCCGCCACCGCGGCCGCCAGGGCGGAGAGCACCGCATCGCCCGCCCCTGTATTATCGTAAACCGTACGGGGCCGCGTCGGCAGATGCATCGTGCCGTCGCTCGAGCTGGCCACGACCGCGCCGTCCCGATCCAGTGTCACGACCAGGCACTCGACCCCCCACTTCGCCAGCAGGGCCGGACACGCCTCCAGAACGGACTCCGGCGACCTGAACGGTTGCCCGCAGGCCATCTCCAGTTCGCTTCGGTTCGGAGTCAACGCCGTCGCGCCTGAATAAACGCCGAAATCATCAGTCCGTGCCGGATCCACGATGATCGGCTTTTGATGAACCCGCCCCTGGTCTACGATCGATCGGACCAGCCCGGCCGTCACCACCCCCTTGGCGTAATCCTCGATGCAGATCACGTCCGCCTCTTCCATCACCGAGCCGATCCCCGAAACAAGCGCCTCCTCGGCCGCGCGCGGCAGCGGCGTGATCGTCTCCTCATCGAGACGCAACAACTGCTGCCGATGCCGGTGCTGCGCCAGCCCGACCAGCCGCGTCTTCGTTGTGGTCCCGCGGTCGTCCGTCACGACGACCCCGCCGCAGTCCACCCCCATTTTCGACAACAGCTCGTTCAGCTTCTCGCCCTCGGCGTCGTGTCCCACTGCACCAAAACAGCGCACCTGCGCCCCCAGCGCCCGCAGGCAGGCGGCCACGTTCGCGCTGCCGCCCACGCGCTCCTGCCGCTCGACCGCCCGCAAAACCGGCACAGGCGCCTCCGGACTGATCCGCTCCGCGTCCCCATACACGTACCGGTCGAGAATGAGGTCGCCCACCAGGATGACGCGCGTCCGCCCGAACGAGCGAACCAGCGATGTCAGTCTGTCCAGCATTCGAAATGTCCGTCCGGGGACAATCGCAGGCCGAGGACCGCCTCGGCAACCTTCCTGCGCGGAGCACGTATGCTAGGTTCGCCCGCCGAGCCGTCAATCCCGCGCCAACGCTACCCCATCAGAAATGCGAAAGCGAAATGCCCGTGCCGCAGAGTGCGACACGGGCAGATTTGCGTTTTCGATTTGGCCGAAACGGCAACGGACAGCCGTTACTCCGGAAGCACACCGAGATCGAGAAGCTCCTCCTCAATACGCTGTCCCCGATGATCCAGGTCGCGGTCGAGCTGGACCCGTACCAGTTCCAGCCGGCGCTCCAGACGATCGATCTCGCCTTCGCGACGCTTGACGCGTACGTCGAATCGCTCCTCCAGCCGGTTGCGAATCTCATGACGCAGCGCCTCACGATGCTCGGGCTCGCCCGCGCGAGCGTATTCCTGCGAGAGGTGTCTGATCTCCATGTTGAGGTGCTCCTCGCGAATCATCAGCTCGCCGGCCTCCGGGTCGCGCTCCATCGTATGCATCATGCGGCGAATCCGCGGCATCATCTCACGCATGTGTTGCCGAAAAGCGCGCGGGTTGCGATGCTTGAACTCTTCCAGCTTCTCGACGCGATCTGGAAAGTGCTTGTGCACGAACTGATGAATCCGCTCCATCTCGCCACTGGACCATGCTTCAGCGGCCGGCGCACGCCCGCGAGGACCTCGGCCGCGAAACCCTTGCTGTCCGCGTCCGCGCCGTTCGCGTTGAGGCTGGTCCTCCTCCGAAACGTTGACCATGAAGTTCCTGGCGGCACGTGCATGAGGCGGAGCCGGGCGACGCATACCCAGATCCAGACAGCAGCAACACTCCCCCCACGGCCCGCTGCGCCTCGGCGCCGCAATCCCCCGAGGCGCCGCTCGACCGGGGCCGCCTCTGCCACCTCTGCGGACGCCCGGCGCGGGGCCGTCCCCACGGCCCCGACCGAACCTCTGATGACGAAACTGTCGTCCGGAGCCGTCGCCATCCGCCAGGCAGTCAGGCCCGCTGCCATCCTGACGGCGAAGTCGGTCCCGCGACTGAACGCCGGGAACTGCCCGGCTCGAGCCCGCAAGCGCAACGTTGATTGCTGGTGAATCATCTACCTGAGTACGGTCAAACACGGGCGAAGTCGGCGGCGCAGGCGCCGCGGGGGCGTCCACCGGAATCACGGAGCGCTCGGGCTGCACGGCCGGTTCGGAGGCGGCCGCACTCCACGCCGAAGACGCCGTCAGGCTCAAGACGGCTACCGCCGTCCCAATGACCATAAGGGTTCGAATCATCATGTCTTTGGTCTCCTTTCGCTGAAGCACTCTGCGGCTTTGGAGCCTATCCCCGATCCGTTGATGGGTGACACTGCCGGCTTGTCCGCCAGTGGCTTGCCGCGTTCAACCGGGTATTGGGATAGGTTCAACCTCCCTCGCCGCTTCGCTCATTCTCACGAGTTCTCTTCGCCACGTTGACCGTCAATCGCCGGAGGCTCGCGCGCATCCTCGAAATCAAACAACGACGGTCCATCCCACGTATCCAGCTCGCCTGCTTCGGAACCACTCACCAACGCCGTGATATCGTCCTCCAACTCCCAAAGCGTCGCCGACATCCGGTCTTCAGGCCGGGCCATCACGGTGACAAACACCGCCAGTTCCGGATCCTCAATCGCGTCCGGTGCACGCCCGGTCCAGAATGTCACAAAGGCGAATGCGACCGACGCCGCCGCCACAAGCACCGGCGCCCACGGGCGGAAAACGACCGGTGGCTCCTTCGCGGCCGACACGCCCAACTCGCCACGAACCGCCGCTTTTGCTTGCGCAAGCGCCCGGGCCGTCTCCTCCGCCGACACAGGGACGCCCTCGCCACAGGCCTGACGCACCATGTACTTGATCCGCTCCATCGCGATGGGATCGGGATCCGGCGTCGTAAATTCGGCCAGCCACGCCTCGTCGCGTCGAATGTCGGCCAGTTGTCGCTCTTGCTCGTTCATGATTCCGGTTGCAGCATCGCTCGCAGCTTTGCCAGCCCGCGGTGCGCCCGCGCCAACGCGGTGCCCACCGGCGTTCCCATCGAAGCGGCAATCTCCGCGAAACTCAGGTGCGAAAAATGCCGTAACATCACGACCTCCCGCTCCGCCTCCGGCAGCCGCTCCAGGGCCAGATTCAAACGGTCCGATTGCTCGCGAAGGGCCGCACTTTCGACCGGGTCGTTCGTCGAGAAGCTCACTACTGGCCGACCAACCGCCCCGGCGTTTTCCGATCCCTGATCGCCGTCCTCGAAGGGCACCGACTCGGGCGTGCGCTGCAGCCGCCTGATGCGATCGCGCGCGAGATTCGACGCGATCCGAAACAGCCAGGCCTCGAACTGCCCCACTTCCCGGTAGCGGTCGATGCCTCGGACGACACGCAGGAAGAGCTCCTGCAGCATCTCCTCGGCCTCGCTTCGAGAGCCGCTGAGCCGATACAGAAACCCGAAGAGCCGGGGCCCGAAGCGGTCCACCAACTCGTCAAATGCATCGGGGTCCTTCGCTTGGGCCCGCCGGATCAGGTCGCTCAACTCATGTTCGCTCATGTCGAAGCAATCGACTCCACACGGCATAACGTCAGCCGGCCTGGGTTATTGCAGGCCCAATGCCTCGTGAGACCGGTCCGTATAATATCGCCGCCTCCCCGAGACCAGCCCCAGTCGGCGTTCCCCGCTGCCGCTCGCACGGGGCGACGGCACCGGTCAAGCGGAAAACACGCCGCGGGAATTCAGCGGTCCTGGCCGCCGAAGATCACAGTGGAGGTGTATCATGCAAATTGAGATCTCCCACGAAGAGCAGAAGCTGCTGGCTCACTTGATCGAGCGGGAAATCCAGGACCTCAGTCCGGAAATCCGCCATACACAAACCAGCAGCTATCGCGACGGTCTCAAGGCCGACAGAGAGGCGCTCAAGAGTCTCTTGAAACGACTCAAGGAGTGAACGGATTGACCGCCCCGGCATACCTCGGCCGGGGCCGCACCTGGGCTTGCACCAAGTCGCATACCCTTTCAAGCTGATCGACCGGGAACCTCGGATGCCAAGCGCTCGCAAGGTGCGAGCCCGCTCGTCGGACCCCGGACCTGGGCGATTCATGCACGCAAATACGAGTGCACGACTATCCGGCGTTGTCGGCGGCCGCGCGCCGCTTCAACCGTGACACCTCACATGTGCGGCACATGCATCGCGAGAACGCCGGCCGGGGCAGATCATCGAAGCGGTCGGATCGCTCAGACTCGAGCATGACCTTCGCTGCGGCCGCCGCCCGGCGACTGGTGTTGTACGCTCGAAACGCCTCCAGGTCCCCGCCCACCGACTCGAACAGGCTGACCGAGGCATCCTGGTACCCCATCGGAAACGTCATCCTCTCCAACGGCGCAAGCGCGAACGTCTGATCACGCATCAACTGACGCAGACTGGCCGTGATGTCCATGATCTCCGTCGTGTCCGCCGTATGCACCAGCCCGAGCAGATGTCCGATCTCATGGCTTGTCACGTTCGCAAGCGCCTGTGCGTATTCTTCGAGCGTCGGTTCCAGTACGTTGAAGACCTGAAACGTGTCCGTGAAGATGATCCCCTGTTGCTCGGCGCGCTCGTTGAACTCGTCGATGTTCTCCGCCACCCCGAGAAGCGCCCGATCGTACGCCCCGAAATGAATCGTCGTTACGTCCGCGCCGGCATACCCGCCGTCGCGGCTGGTGATGACGTCGACGTCTAGACCGGCATAGTCTGCGCGAACATGCCGAAGGATTAGCTGAATCAGTTCGTCGGATCGCCCCTGCAGCTCCGGTGAGATCGAAGCCGCATCGAAGACGGGTACCGATACCGGCGGCCGGCCGGCAAACGACACGGCATCCGTTCCGTCGAAATTCAGCAACACCGTCTGTGGATGCGGCGGCGGAACGTCAACCCCGGGAAACACGACGGTCGCCAGCGTGTATCCCCCGGCGCCTCGCGCATCCGGGCTTGAGGCCACCACGGCATAGCTCGTTGTGCTGTCGCGCCGCACGATAAAGTCGATCAGCGGATCCAACTGCCCGGCAAAATAATTGCGATCATCGTTCAGGTACATTAGGTTGCCGTCGGCGTCGAATACGGCAACTGCAGCGTCCAGGCCGGCCTCACCCGTCACTTCCAGAATCAGCCGATCGCCCCGAAACAGCGTCCCCAGTTCGTACACGTCGACGTCCGTGCTCGGGTCAATCCGGGCCGCCACCGCCTGAGGCTCGCTCACCGTCAGAGGAAACGCATACGCCGTCTCGAACGAATCGTTGCCCTTGTCCGGCGCCGCGTCGATCTCGGTCCCGTACCCAATGGACGCAAACGGACTGGTGGAACCCGTCAACCCGGGTAAATCAGCCCCCGTACAACCCGTTATCAACCCGGTGCTGAGCTGCGCCGCCAACGGAAATGCCAACGCGCGTGAGTGTCCCGCTCTCATCTGCTTCTCGCCCCCCCCCCTTCGCTTCCTTCCCCGCAGCCGAGCGGTGCGGTTTCATCGCTCCTTGTCGGCGTTCGCCCCCGCTCGCTTGAGTCGCCGCAACCGGCTACAGAAAGCCTACGAAACAACGTCCGACCGAGAATGCGCGCGGGTCCGGATCAAACTCCGAACGGAATACTCCCCACCGCAGATGTGAAGCGCACGGCCGTCCGCCCTTCGTGCCCAGGTGCAGAGTTATGGGGTGTCTGAGGGGATCCCGACCTCGGAGGGGACCTGCGAAGGCGATGGAGAACCGGAAGCAGCTCCTTGGGGTCCAACCACCGATTGAAGTTCGGACGCCAGCCGCTGCAGGTCCGGATTCTCGGGATGCTCAGCAAGCGCCAGATTCACGAAGCCAAGCACGACCGGCGGCTCGGCCCCACGCGCCAGAGCCCGACGAAGCTGCTCGGCGGCTTTGCTTACGTCACCGTCGTTGTAGCTCAACTGCGCCTTGAGACGCCAGACCAGTTCGTACTCAGGTGCCAGTTCCGCCGCACGATCAACCCACCGTTCGAACTCCGGCGGCAGTTCCCCGCGTCGGCCGCGTATCAGACTTTTGGCGAACAACGCGTACCGCCGGCCCAGTTCAACCGAGACACCCGGCTCTGAAGCACTTTCATAAAGCGCCCGAACCAGGTCGCCGGCCGCTTCTTCGTTATTGCCCGCAAGGTGATAAGCGACCATCCGTTCCCGGATGATACGCTTCATCTGCCGCCCTGGCGTCGAATCAGGAAGCGCTTCAATCGCCCGTTCTGCATGCTCGATCGATTCGTGCCAACGCCCCGGGTCCATGAAAAACGTGTACTCCGCGAGTTCATAGCGGCAACCGGCCCGCCCCAACGACGGCCGCGCCTCCAACCGGTCGTACCACATCAGCGCGCCCTGCGCCGTCTCCACGGCCCGCGCGTAGTCGGCCCGCAAGAAGTGGATGTTGGCGGCCAGTCGAAGTGCCTCAGGGAGAAACGGGTCGTCGGAAGCCGGCACGTCCGGCGTGGGCCCCCGTCCGTCCAAATTCAAAAGCGGCAACTCCTGGTCGATCGCCGGTCGATCCGCAAGCCCCCACAGAAACGCCGAGTATTCCGGAGGAATCGCCCCAAGACGAAGAGGCCGCGCCAGCAGATGCAGACGCTCAACCAACGGAGCCGCAGCACCCACCATCTCCACGTAGCTGAGTGCCACGATCGGATCGTACGGCTGGCGACGAAGCTCCCGGGCCAGCGCCTCGACCGCCCCTCTGTGCTTGTCCTCGACACTACGCTCGTCGCCATCCAACTGGGCAAAGACACCCCCGAGTTGATAGAGCCGATACTCCAGCCATCCCAAGCCAAAATAATACGGCGAACGCCGTGAAAGTTCCTTCCATGCATCCCGCGCCGCGGCGATGTGCGCCTCGCTCTTCTCGCGATCCTGCTGTGCCAGAAACAGCAGGTGCTCGTCAGGTGGGTCACTCCGGCGCCCCCGTTCGAACCGATCCAGACACGAAGTCTGATACTCCCGAGCAATGTAGATGTGGCTTCGACACTGCCACTCCATCGCCTCGAGACGCCGACTCGGACTCAGACGCCACCGGCTCGCCCGCTCCGCAAGACCAACAGCCTTGGCGTAAGAGCGCTCCTGCAACGCCCTCTCTGACTCGAATTCCGCACGGGCAGAACCGAAGTCCATCAGAGCCGCCAGCAGTAGGACCAGGCCGACGCCACCCGCCCCGATCCCGCCGGCGCGGCGCGCCCAGAGGCTCCCTTCCCATCTGCGGCCGGCCGTCAGCTCTGGACGCCGCGATAACGCCCAGATCAAACCGATAACACTGTAAAAGACCGCAGGCAGACCGGCGATCCGCAATGCAACGTCCGCCGATTGCTCGACGATCAGAGCTACCAGCGAGGCCATGAGCGCCGCCAACACCCACCGCCGGTACGGCGACAATGTCTCTCGCAATGCGGCCATCCCCGCCCACAACGTCGAACAGAGCATCCCGGCAACCAGCATGAACCCCACCAGCCCGAGGTTCGCCCACACCTCCAGCCACTCGTTGTGCGCATGGGCGATGCGGTGCTCCAACGCCGAAGGATCGAGCAGCACGTCTCCGCTCGTCGCAGCATATCCGTCGCCATGCTGGGCAAAACCGCCTTGCCCGTGACCAAGCACCGGGGCCTCATCGATGAGCGAAACCGCGTAACTCCACGCGTAAGCGCGGACACGCAACGACGCGTCTCGCCCCGTGGATGAAGGAGCTGAAAGCTGAGGCCATATGTAGAACCAGGCGCCAAAAACGCCCAGCGCCAGCGTAACGACAAGCACGGCGATCTTGGCCGGCCCGCGCAGGATGAAAAACGCCATCGCCAACAGACCGACGAAGGTCGCGATCGCTGCGCTGCGCGAGCCGGTGAGCAACCCGGCCCAGACAATCAGGCATACCGACGCCACACACGCCAGGACGATGACCGCGTGACTCGCTCGCACCCGTCGCACCAGCGACTGCAAGGCCGCACCCGCAACGCCCACACTCACAAGCACACCTGGGATAAGGCACGCCGCCAGGAACAGCGGGTTGCCCATCGGATACGAAGCCCGCCGCGTCGGGTTGCGCTCATCGTAATAGGCAATCGCCAGCGCCGCCGTCGCCACACAAATACACAAAAGCACGTAGCCGCCCACCGTGGCGGTCGGGCGATTCAGACACCGGCCCGTCGCCACCGCCCAGACCACACCGAAGGCCAGAAAAGTCGATCCACCCAGTGCCAGGTCCGGTGCACTCGACCACTGACAACTGGCGAACGACCACAGCACATATAACGCCGCCAGCACCTGCGCCGCCGCTAAAGGCGGAATCGGGCGCCGAATGAGGCTCATCGGCGGAGAAGATTCGGTGCGCTCTTCCAGTACCGTGTCTTCATCCGCTGTCTCCTCCAGACTTGATGGCCGCACAGCCAACGACAGTCCGAGCACCACCGCCGCCAATGCCGCCCCAACGCCCAGGATCAGCAGCTTGATCTCCACGCCGCGGGCGGTCGTCTGGGAGTAATTCAAGTTCAACACGTGAACGATCGCGCGCAGCGGCGACTCCTCCGACCAGTCGGCCGCCCCCTCCAACATGGCGTTCGGTCCGCACGTCAACAGGCAGCTACCCGCCACGGTTGCCGCCAGCAGACAGAGCGTCACCACGTGGATCGGTCGAACCGCGTCGAGATTGACCAGCCGAACGACGTTCATTCGCGTTTCTCGAAGCCCAGCCGCGCGGACCGATCCGAATCCGTCACCGACCAAGTGACGGCACCGCGCCTCGTGAGACCCTCCGCTACGGCGACGCAGGCCTATGCCACTCGACATCCGGAACGCCCGCCCGGGCGTTCGCCAGGCGGGCCCACGCGAAGAGCAGGTCGCTCACGCGATTCAGAAAGATGATCACCTGCGGCGATACGCGCTCCTGAAGCGACAACGACACCACGCTTCGCTCCGCTCGCCGACACACCGTCCGGGCCAGATGAAACCGCGCCCCCGCCTCGCTCCCACCCGGCAACACAAATCGTTTCAACGGTGCCACGGCGTCGGACGCTTCATCAATCCACGCCTCGAGTTTCTTCACTTCGTCCACGCCGATGCACGGCGTAGACTCGTCCGGCGTCCTGCTCGACAACTCCGCGCCCAAAACGAAGAGCTGCTCCTGCAACGCCTGAACGCGGCCGGCCAACTCCTCGTCACAGACGGTCGCCGCCAGGCCCATTGCCGCGTTCAGTTCGTCCACGTTGCCGTACGCATCGACCCGCGGGTGATCCTTGGTAACGCGCTCGCCGTCGAACAAACCCGTCTCGCCCCGGTCGCCCTGTCCCGTATATAGACGCATTCGCATTCCTCAGAGTTCGATGCCGTCCTCCGGCGCAATCCGGATTGGTCCGTCACGCGGCCCGCGGCGTCCCGCTAATGGCGAAAATGCCGCGTCCCGGTAAAGATCATCGCCACCCCGCGCTCATCACACGCCGCCACCGTATCCGCGTCTCGCTTCGATCCGCCCGGCTGAATAATCGCACGTACACCGGCCTCCATCAGTATGTCCGGCCCGTCGCGGAACGGGAAAAATGCATCCGATGCCGCCACCGACCCGGCAAGCCGCGATTCGTGGCCATTCTGCCTGCCCGCCCAAGTGGCAATCCGACAACTCACGACTCTGGATGTCTGCCCGGCCCCGTTGCCCAAAAGCATGCCGTCGCGACAGATCGTGATCGCGTTGCTCTTGGTGTGCTTGCAGACCAGCCAGGCCAAACGCAGGTCCGCGAGCTCCGCCTCGGTCGGCGCGCGCTTCGTCGCGATCTTCCAGGCGGACTCGTTCAACCCGAGAAGGTCTCGATCCTGCACCAACACTCCACCATAGAGCTTTCGCCAATCGGGCTCGAAAGCATCAGGTGCCACGTCCATCGACCCCACCGGCACCAGCCGTACGCGCCGCCCCCATCCCTTCAAATGGCGAATCGCCTCGACCGCCGACGCCTCAAACGATGGCGCCACCCAGACCTCGACAAAAAACCCGCCTGCGCCAGCGCTTCTGCCCAGCCGATCGTACGTCCCCATGACCTCCGACGCGAACTCGGCCGTCACCTCATGATTGCACACCAGAACGCCGCCCATGGCCGCATTCGGATCACCCAGATAGGCCGACCGGTAAGCCCCCGGCGCATCACGCCCGACGCCCACGCCGCACGGGTTCGTGTGTTTGATGAACGCACTGGTATAAAAGCCGGAAACGGCGAGCTCTCCCGTCCTCAACTCTCTTGATAGATCCTTGCACAAGCCAAGCGCGGCATCCGCGTCCACGTAATTATTGAATGACATCGCCGCGTCGCCGCCCGCCGCCCGGCCCGTCACGCGCGCCTCCGCAGCCTCCGCATCGGCAGCGCTTAGCCAACACTGCGCTCGCTGATGCGGGTTCTCGCCGTACCTCAACGGCACGCGCGACGCCGGCGACACGGCGTAACCGCCGATCGACGGACGCACCGTCCAGTCCCGCAACGAGGAATCACGCGCCCCGCCGACCATCCGGCTCAGATAGTCGGCCACCAGCCGATCGTAGTTCGCCACGTGACCAAAAGCCTCAGCCGCAAGCTTCGCGCGCAGCGCGGCCCTGGTCGCTTCCGAAGCCTCGCTTTGAAGAACGTTGGACAACTCCGCAAACTGCTCGCGCGAACACGTCACCCAGACATGCCGGTGGTTCTTTGCCGCAGCCCGCAGCATGCAGGGACCGCCGATGTCGATCATCTCGATCGCCCGCTCGACGGCGCATCCCGGCTCGGCAATGGTCCGCCCGAACGGATAAAGATCGACCACCACCATCTCGATCGGCCGAATGCCGGCCTCGGCCAATTGACGCATGTGCTCGGGGTTATCGCGGTCGGCCAGGATGGCCGCATGAATGTTGGGGTGAAGGGTCTTGACGCGCCCATCCAGCATCTCGCCCGACCCCGTCACGCCCTCGACGGGCGTCACGTCAATCCCGGCGCCCTGCAGCGCGGCCGCAGTCCCCCCCGTTGACAATATCTCAGTCCCGAAGCTCCGCACCAGCATGCGGGCCAACTCGATCACACGCTCTTTGTCAAAAGCGCTGACGATCGCTCGAGCAACGGGATTTCGAACACCGGTACCTTCACTGGCCATCTGAAACACCATACCAGAAGGCATCAGGCCGGCAACCGCAGGCGAGCGACCTCTCCCCCATCTCGGCTCCGCGAACGCGGAAAGTGCACGGTAACAATGAAAACGACCGACGATGGTCGCTCGTCGGTCGCGTGAACTTCGCAGGGTGCGCAATCGCCGAAGTCAAGGAGCGGATTCGTCCGTCGGCTCCACCTTCGCCGCGGCAAGCACCGGCTCGGCCCAATACTGATGCCGTCCCCCAATGTGCAGCACGGCCAGGACGTCTCCAAGCTGGGACACCTGTTCCACCGTGTTGGTATAGGGAACCTGCAGGTCGGGCGTCGCGAGAACCAGTGCTCCGTCGCGATGAATGATATCCAGCGAGCGAAGCAGCACGTGACGCCGGTGACGTTCATCTTCCAATCTCTTTCGCGCAGCCTGAAGTCGCTCTCGCTGAGCGGCCAGTTCATGCTTCTTCTTCGCAAGCTCGATGTAAGGCTCCTCAATCCCCCAGACGTCGAAACGCTTGTAGGCCGCCCTGTCCTCAAAGCTCGTTTCAGGATCGCGGTGCAACGCCCTGCGCCGCGCGTCGCGATAACGACTCTCGACGTAGAGCTCCCGATCCGCCAGAATGCTCAATTCGCGGTCCACCTGGGCGATCTTCTCCCGATACTCCATTTCGTAGTCGCGCCGAACCTGTTCCAGGTCCGCCACGAAGTAGACTTTCGTGATTAAATCCCCCTCCTTGATGTGCTTGAACTCCCGTCCCTCCAGCCCCACCGTGTACGAAAGATCGCGTGCCGGGAAACGATGTTCGCCGGCCTCCGGCTGAAGACTCGGCAGCTTGATCGGAACCATCGAATACCGGCAGAAACGTTTCGTAATGTCCCGGCTGGGCCCGTAAACCTCCAGTTCGCCGTAGACGATCGAGTCCTCGGCTCCCGCAGCACCCGTGTAGGCCAACGAATACCGCCCGGGCCGAAGATCGAACACCGCAAGCTCATCGTCAAACTGCGAAAGCCGGCCGCCCAATGGCCCGCGCGAACGAGCATCGATCGGCTCCTCATCCTGCACGCCGCGAACGACCATCATCGCTCCGGCGGGCGAATAAAACTGAACCTGAATCTTGCCTCCCGGGGCGCCGTGCCCGCATCCCACCAGCGCGACCGTCATCGCGGCCAACGCTGCGAAAAACACCTGAGGCGACCGTCGGTTCGTCATGAATGAGACCCCGATCATGCGCTCACTCCTCAATGCGAGGTTCCAGTGGCGGGAATCGCACATCTCCCGTTCGTTTCCCAGATCGCGACCGTCCGGCAGGGGCCTCCCGAGGGAGGCATCATGCGTGCGCCAATCGCGTTGGCCGCGATCCTAGGCTCGCCCGCCCCCGTGTCAAGATTCAGCGCGACGCCGCGCGAACCAGGGTGCATGACAACTCAGGCGGGTAACACTGCTCCGCCTCATACGGACCAGCCAGTATCAATGCCTCAAGCGGTACGCTCAGAACCGCACGGTCATCCCCCGGTGTCGCTTCGCAGCGGATCCTGAATCCGACGCTCCCGGTTCCCTTCCGCCTCGGTGCCCAACGCTCCTTCCATCCCCTCCCGTTCCTCCTCCGCAAACGGGCTGCGATGCAGCGTCGATCGGGCCGCGGCCACCTCCTCCCGGCGCAGGTACGGAAAACCCGCCGGCTTGGCACAGAGCATCCGCCCGTCAACCGTCACGAAATACAACACGCCGCCCTGACGATTCTCCACCGCAAATACGCCGTCCGGCAGCGCAAGCCGGTTCTCCACTTCACCCGTGCCGTTGTCGACAAACACCATCCCCCCGTCCACGTCGGTCAACGCGACGCGATCCTTGGAAAGAGCGACAAACCGCTCCGCACCGCGAACCTCCCACAGTTGCTCGCGCGAGTCCACGTCGAAGGCGAACATCCCCACGCCGGTGCAGGCTTGGTACAGCGTCCGGCGCACCACGACCGGCGCCGCAAACAACGGCGCGGGCAGCAGATACCGGCGAACGCTCCGACCCAGATCGCGATCGAGAACGTAAAGCCGATTGCCTTCGGTCGCCACGTACACGCCCGACTCGTCCACGTAAAGCCCGGCGGTGACGTTGGCGAACGTCCGGTAGGCCCAGACAAGCGCCTTGTCCCGCGCGCGCACGCAGTACACCACCCCCTCGTCCGAAACAAAGTAGAGACGATGATCAAACGTCAGAGACGGAGTAGTCATCACGCGCCCCGAAACGCCGACCCGCCACCGCACCAACGGCGCACGGTCGGCCGGGCCCACCCAACGTAGTGCATAAAACGTGCCGTCCATTCCGCCGAGATAAATCCCCGTCGCATTCGAAACCGCCCCGCCGGACGGCGCAAATGGCAACTCGATCCGTCGCAGTTGTTCTCCGCTGTAACGGTCCAGCACGGCGAGCTGCGACTTGGTAACGAGGAGAAGCGGCCCGTCGCCCACATCGGTCTGGACGTGGCTGGGTGGTCGGTCGTGAGCGCTGCGATCTTGTATCCGCTGCGCCCATCGCAGCAGTCCGGTGTCCGCTTGAACGGCATAAATCGCCCCGTCGCGAGATCGCAGGTACAGATTCTCGTCCAGCAGCTCGACCGAATTGATCCCGTCGCCGTGCCGAAGCGACACATGCCCTTGCCAGTACCGCTCGTAATCCACTTCACGAAGCGCAGCATCCGTGACGATATCGGCCCCCGCCGTCACGGCGACCATCACAACGCCCGATAGCAACGCCGCCATCCGGACTGCTTTCTGTCTCGTAAACATCGCCATCGTCCAATCACGGGCCCCGCGCCCCCGCGTCCGCGCACACAGCCGCACCGAGGCGAGGCCTCCAATCCATCGTGCCCCTCACCAGCCTCGGCAGATTGTCGGCCGCCCTAGTCCCCAAGGTCAAGCCCTTCGCACGACGACGACGCCCTTCGCCACCCGGACCGGCAAGCAAGCTTGATCGGTCCCCCCGCCGCCTTCCCACGCCGGACGCTTGAAAAGCCCCGCAAAAACCCTTATCGTCCTCGTAACGTGTGAACTCCGTAATGCCGCGGTCCGCTCACAATTGAGCGGCGGCCGTAGCGAGGGACCCCTGATTGACGGATCGAAAGCATGGCGGCACGCGCATGATGTCAGGCCGCCCCCTGACCGGGCGGGACCCGGCGCGCGATGGAGACTCTTCAGCAGGTTGATATGAAGCCGAATCTGCCGTTCGTTCCCACCGTGTTCCTCAAGGTGTTCGCCGTAATCCTGACCATTGTCCTGATCGGGTTCGTGGTCACGCTCCTGGTTAACGGAGAGATAGAGAGTCAGGACATCGTCGGCGCGCTCGTGAGCGCACCTTTGTTGGCTTATCTGATCCACCTGTGGATCACCATGGGAAAGGACTGGTGACTGCGGCCGCTGGAGACCCCTCGAGTCGCCCGTCCGTGACCCCCGGAACAAGTGAATGCAACGACATCCCGAACTGCCCCACGATTTCGCCGAGTTGGGCGTGAAACTCCCCTTCCTCAAAGCGCTCGGCGAAATGGGCTTTCGTGAGCCCACCGAAATCCAACAAGCGGTCATTCCGTCCGCTCTCCAAGGCAAGGATATCCTCGGACAAGCACGCACCGGAACCGGTAAAACCGCCGCCTTCGGTCTCCCGACCATGCAGCGCATCGACCCCGCCGACGGACTCCAGGCCCTCTGCCTCGCCCCGACGCGCGAGTTGGCCTCCCAGGTCGTCGGCGAACTTCGACGCTTGTCGGCCGGTGCCGATCTGCACATCGTCCCCGTCTATGGCGGCCAGAAGATCCGCAGGCAAATTCACCTCCTCGGCCGTCGAACGCACTTTGTCGTCGGCACCCCGGGACGCGTCCTCGATCTGCTCAGACGCCAGGTGCTCAAGTTCGATGACGTTTCCATTTGCATCCTCGACGAGGTCGACCGCATGCTCGACATCGGCTTCCGCGAGGACATCACCAAGATCCTTGGCCGCATCAAACACGAGCACCAGACGATCTTCGTCTCCGCCACCATCGACGAGGACATCAAGCGCCTTGCCCAGCGATTCATGAACAACCCCATCGAGGTAAACGTATCGAGGGACAATCTCACCGTCGAGGAAGTCGACCAGGCCTATTGCTCCGTCGAACCCCACGACAAGTACCGGCTCCTCCGGGCATTACTCAAAGAGGAGCAGCCCGAAAGCGCCATCGTCTTCTGCAATACCAAGCACGGCGCCCGAAAACTCGCTAAGAAACTCCACGCCGACGGCATCAACGCAAAGGAAATCCACGGAGACCTCGTCCAGGAGCGACGCGAACGAGTCATGGCCAGATTCAGAAACCGCAAGGTCAAGCTGCTCATCGCGACCGACCTTGCCGCGAGAGGCCTGGACATCTCCGCCGTCACCCACATCATCAACTACGACATCCCGGAGGATCCCGAAGTCTACGTCCACCGCATCGGCCGCACGGCCCGAATGGGCGCGACCGGCCGCGCCATCACCTTCGTGACCCCCGAGCAGGGAAAGCAGATCACCGAAGTCGAAAAGCTCATCAACAAGATCGTCGAAGAACGGCATTACGAAGGCTTCGTGCCGCGCCCCAAGCGAGAGGATAGGCCGGCTGAACCGGAGGAACCGGCCCCGAGGTCACGCTATGCTGCGTCGGTCTCCGACGCTGACGAAGATGAAAGACCCGCTAAATCGCCGCCGAAAACGCTCGGCAGCAAGTTCCGCCCCCTTCGCAGGCGCCGGCGGTAAGTTTCCCGCACCGGCCCTCGGCCCTCGCCGCGCGAGCAGACCGTTTCGGTCCAATCAGTTGCAGCCTGTTCGCGAACTGTTGATGGAGACCACTGATCCGCCTCAGGAGGATCCGCCAGTATTCTGCCGCCTTCAACCGGGCATCAGGATAGTCTCTGACACAGTGCCCGCCCGCCCCCCTCAGGGCGCATGACCCTGCTTATGAAAACCGCTTTTCGAGTCCCGGTCCCAGTACGCCCGGCGCTCGACAAATCGAAGCTCTCCGGCCACATCGCCGGCCCGGTAGGCCAGCAACCGCCACGGCGCTTCGGTCTGAATATCAAACCAAGTTTCGTCCCCTTCCCATTCGACCACCACACGCTGCGCTTCGAACTTCCCTCGCGGCACCTTGATGCGCCTGGGATCTCCCTCGACCTTCAGAACCGCATCCAGAGGAACGGGATCCGCCGCCCGATTGGACCGCATCGAACGCAGCAGACGCATCTGCCTCGATTCACCGCCCGACGCCACCACCGCCCGCGCGAAAAGATACAGACACTCGTAGGCGTCAACACTCGCCGGCAAGGGCGTCCACACGTCCTCCTCGCCCGGGAAATACGAAAAACTGCACAAGTCCAGTGACCAGTCGCTTGGCGCAATCTCCTGAAACCGCGACCAGAGAAGCGATTTATACGTCGTCCCGCACCACTCCTGGCTGGAAACCGTCACCTTGATCGGCTCCAGGCTCGGACGTTCGACGAAAGCGGTGATAAGGAAACGGTAGTTGTAATTCTCCGTCGGCACCTCCTCCGAAATCACCGTCTTGAACGCCGGCAACTCATACGTCGTGTCCTCGTCCGCCTTCACCCACCGCCGCTCATCCATCACCTGCCGATTCATCAGATGGACGCGCGTCATCTTGCGCTTCTTGCCGTAAATGACGCACTCTGCGTCGTAGTAGCACATCTCACTCAGACCGTCTTCCCACAACTCGAGATCCGAGAACCGCTTCCATGCCTCGCTGTAAGGCCGCGGCAGGTCAACCTCGAGCTTCTGCGGATCTCCCGATTCAGCCACGTCGGACCGCTCAATCGGAATCTCTTGCGCAACCGCCCCTGACGGCCGCCCGGCCGCCGCCGCAAACGCCGCGACGCAAACAATGTATCCGACAACACGCCAGCGCGTTTTGCCCCCGAGGAAAACGTCAATTCCAGCCATCGTCGAGCTCGCTTGATCGTGAGTTTAGAAGTCGGCTTCACGCCGCCCCGGCAGTCGGGAGGGCCTCCACCTGAAACCTTCGCCGGGCGTCTCCAGCATGAATGAAGCGTTGATGCTGCCCGCTTCGCACAGTTCCGCCAGCGCGCGAGTGATTCCCGCATAGTCAACGCCTACGCCGCGAAGCGGCTCGCCCGCCTCGCGCGGAGGAGACCCGCCCAGAAAAGCAATCAGTTGACCAACGTCGCGGTCCACGTGCATGGGAGGTGAAGTCGCACCGCTGACCCGCGACCGTCGGATGATCTTCACCTGTGAATCCGACGCCGAAGCGTCGACGATCAGGGTGCTCTCCGGATCGCTGTAAAACAACGGGGGCCGCGCCATGATCGATTCCCCGAACAACGCGATGCGACGCGACTCGCTGCGCTTGACGTAAATCAGATTCTCTCCGTCACTTGGCACAAAGTCCAAAGAAAAAGCCCCTTCATCGATATCCACCGATGCAATGGTCGGATCGTTACGCCGCAACAGCGCTTCATAAGCGCCCGTGCGGATGCGCGGGTCGGGATCGCTCAACGCCCGACGCAGCGGTCTGGCGGCGCGGGGCATACCCATGGCCGCACCCAGCGCCCGTATCGCACCGAAACGATGGGGACCGGTCTCCTTCGTCAGGTGCACCTCGAGCACCTCGACGGCCAGTTCGTCGCCCAGCAGCACGCCCGCAGCCGACGCATAAAAGCTGCAATCCGGATGGGAGTGCGTATAAAACTTCCGCACTTCGTCCAACGCGTCGGGCCCGATCGCTTCCCATGCCAGGGCAATCTCCGCCCGAGGCGCATCCGGCAGGACAAACTCCCGCCCCAGCTCACGAACCCGCTCAATTTTGAATTCCGGTCGAAGCAGGGGATACAGGTGCTGAACCATCGCCACGAAGTGCTTCGGGTCGTGGCGGTATTGCCGGGGCACGCTGACGCGTATCTCGCTCGGCGAAAGCGGATCCGCCACTTCACTCCCGGCCTTCCCGAATCGCTCATTAATAGAATCGGCGATCTGGATCGCCATCGGATACGACGGCGCCGTCAGCAGCAGACGCAGCCGCCGGTCCTCCAACGAGACGCCGCCCCCGATCACGACGCCCTGCCGCAGATTCGGCCGGGTCGCCGCATCTTCCGATCGCCCGAACGGATTCAAAAAAACCGGACCCGACCCCGTCGCGACCGTATCACCCGGAATCCATCCCGCCGTGCCCTTGGGGCGAAACACCTTCAGATTGCACTCGTAAAGCGTGCCGCCCTCCAGCGAAACCGTTTGAGTGCCCGGCACCGCCCGCACAATCAGATCGAAACGCTCCCCCGTAACCGCACCGGCCGGTATCTCCCCCTCTACCGCCACGACCGCCGTGTCCGGATCCTTCAGCAGCCGTTCCGGAGTGATCGCTCGACCCGCCCGCCGCGCAAACTCTCGGGTCTTGTACATCTCCTGCGTGAGCTGGTCCGCAATCGCTCGCGGGCACTGGCTCGACCCGTTCCGGCCAAGCCCCGCCACTACCCCGTAACCGCGCACACGCAACCGCCGCAAACCGTCGAAATACGCGTACTCGGCCACCGAGTCCCGGTACGCTGCGGAGTTGGCCAGAGGATCGGTATAGACGTCCGTCGGCGTCTCAGCCCCTTTGCGTTTCGGAAAGAAGAACGACCAGTCGAATGCGCCGTCCTTGCAGCCGCCGGCCGGAAAAATGAACGCCGCCGCGATCAGAAGGAAACCTGGCTTCAGAGACCATGCACCTCCGCGCCGCTTTACTCTTCGCGTAGCCATCGGACCGTCGTCTGGAGCAGCCGTCGAGTCCCGGAGAGTGCGCTCTACTTGCGCTTGGAAGGCTGTTTCTTGGACGGTTTCTTGAAGTAGTCGCCGCCAAACTTCTTCTGGAATCGCTCCACCCGCCCCATCGCATCCAAAAACCGCTCCTGACCGGTGAAGAACGGATGCGAAGCACTCGATATCTCGAGCTTGACGAGCGGATACTCCTTGCCCTCGTACTCGATCTTCTCGTTCGTCCGAGCGGTGGACCGGGTCAAGACCTTAAAGTCTGCCGCAACATCGTGAAATACCACTTCCCGGTATTCGGGATGAATGTTTTTCTTCATGGCTGCTCCCCATCGAACCGCAATGGTGCCAAGGGTCACCCCCGCAAAATTCCAAAGACCCATCAATGTAGCGATTCGTCTGGGCCAGTCAACTCGCGATAGCGTAACTGCCGACAGAAACGACGACCCTGGAGATCGTACAAGCGGCGGCCGAGCCCCCGCATTCCCCGAGTCGCACACCCGCGAACTGCGGACCAACTGGACGGGAGTGCCGCGAATCCCGACGCACCAACGCTGGTAATCGTCACTTCATACCCGAATTCCTCCGCCCGCCCCTTCTCCGGCGCCGCTTGAATGCCGACAATGGGCCAGAAAATGAGAGTCATTTCGCTGGTTCCATCATGGACTGAGACCCTGCTGGCCACCCGGGTCAACGTGGTCGGACGAACCCGGTACTGCGTCCACCCGGAGGACCAGGTCGCGACAATACCGGAAGTCGGGGGCACCAAACAGGTAGACTGGGACGCAATTCAACGGCTGCGCCCCGATCTGCTCGTATTGGATCGCGAGGAAAACCCCCGCTCATTCGCCGAGGAATCGCCCGCCCCCTGGATCGCAACCGATATCCAATCCGTGCAGGACGTGGCGCCGGCAATGACCCTTCTGAACAACACCCTCAGGAACCCGAAAATGGCCGAGATGATCAACCGATGGCAACGGATCCCCCAGCCGCGCGTCGCACCGCGAGCGGCGGACTGGTCCGCCCTCCCCGGAATCATCGAGTGGATTCGATCCCCCGGGCCGACGACAAGCCGATTCCTCTACGTCATCTGGAAAGACCCCTGGATGGCCGTCGGCAGACCGACGTTCATCGCCTCGATGTTCGATGTACTCGGGCTCGGCTCGCGAATGGTGACAGGCTCCGGCAAGTACCCCCAATTCCAGCCTGACAAGCTGGATCCGGCAGACACGCTTCTGCTCCTGGCCTCTGAACCGTTTCCGTTCTCCCGCCTGAGACGCGAGATAGAGGCCATGCCGTTCCCGTCCGCCATCGTCGACGGAGAGTCGTACGGATGGTTCGGTATCCGATCTCTGAGATTCCTGGAACGACACCTCCAGGAGCGGTGAAGCGGACGCCTTCAACGGGCGTGCGTCGCCCACTCCAAAACGCCGGTCACCGTCCGCCGCCGAAACCCCTACCTGCCAAACAACTCGTCGAAGGTGATCGTCACAGGCTTGTTCCTCGTCGCCGGCACGAACTGCTTGTCCCAGGTCGCGAAGGCCAACTCCAGCTTCCGCTCATCGGGATAAAGCACCAGAGCGTGCAGCGTCCCCGAACCCGGATCGCCGACCGCCACAGCATTCAGCGCCTCCCAGGCCTTTTCAGAAGTGACCGGATCCGAAAGGTACTCCTTCAACGCCGCATAGCGTCGCACAGAATCCTCATAAGCGTCCCCGGCCGGCTCGAATGAATCATCAAAATAGTGATTCGTCGTGATCGAATGATCCCGCTTGCTGGGGTTTAAACCGACCCCTTCGGCATCGAGTCGGAACACCGCGGCCGGATCACCGCTCGCCTGCTGCCAAGAGCAGACCACGCGGATCATGTAGCTGAACGGGCTCTCCCGGGGAATCAATGCGTTACGGACCTCTCGGATCGCATACTGCGAACCGAACGATTCGAGAAACTCCTTCGCCAGCAGCGCCACCGGCACATAAGTCTTCTGCGGCCGCGCCGCGCGCTTGCCCGACCCGTCGTGCAGAAAGATCCCGACCCCGTCGTCATTGATCCCGGTGAACGCCCCGATGTAGCCAGGCCACGTCACGCTGGCCACTTTTCGCCGCCCCGTCGGCTCCCGCACTACGATCAACTGTCGACTCAACAGCTCCGGATTGAACGCCGGATAGTCAAAGTTGCGGGTCACCACCATGCCGGCCTCCCCGGCCCGCTTGCCCCACACGGCAAACCCCGAACACGCGAAGGCCCGCAGCATGTCCATCGAGTTGAAAAACACGATGTCCTCAACCTGCAGCGGCCGCTTCAGCAATCCTATTTCCGGCAGGCCCTCGTGCGACCGTTTGATCCCCTCGAAGATCCCCTCGATCTCCTCACGGCTCGAAGGGGACATCGAGACGAAGTTCTTCAGAGATGCCACGGTCGCTTCATACGCGGCGATATTGTCCCCATAGAGCGACTTGATCACCACGGGCAGACCGGCCACGAACTCCTTGCCCACCAAAAAACCATGCGCAAACCCCATGTCCCGAGGTTCACCCCAGACACGCAGGACGCGAAAGCCTCCGATCTTCTCGACGCGGCCATTGTACTTGACCTGCGGCCCCACCTGCGCCGTCGCCGGTGCCGGCGCCAGCAAACCGCCAACCAAGACGCCGATCAACAACAACCCACAAGCTCGCCGCCAAACCATCTCTGAAATCCTCATGCGTCAGTCATCCTTTCGGTTCAACGCCCATCAACACTAGGTGAACCTCTCGCGCGCAAACCCTCCCCACCCTCGCCACTCAACATTGTAGCATGCCTTTTGCCCCATCGCGCGGTATCCTCCTGACATGAACGCAATTGAGGCGCTATCCCCCAATGGCCTCATCCAGCAGCGGCTCCCGACCTACGAGGCCAGACCGCAGCAGATCGAGATGGCCCAGGCCGTGCGCGACGCCTTCGCACGCAAGCACCACCTCATCGTCGAGGCCGGAACCGGCGTCGGAAAATCATTCGCCTACCTCCTCCCGGCCATCGAGCGGGCCGTCACCCACTCCGAACGCGTTGTCGTCAGCACCCGCACCATCGCCCTCCAGGAGCAACTCATCCACAAGGACATCCCCTTCCTCCAGAAAGTCCTCCCCGTCGACTTCACGGCCGCACTCGTCAAAGGCCGGGCCAACTACATCGGACTCCGCCGGCTCGCCTACGCCAGCCAGCGCCAGACACAACTCCTGACCACCCAGGCCGAACGCGACGAACTTTGGCGGATCGAGGACTGGGCCATGGAAACCACCGACGGCTCCCTCGCCGACCTCGGAAAGCCCCCCTCGCCGCTCGTCTGGGACCGCGTCAAGAGCGAGCACGACAACTGCATGGGCCGCCGCTGCCCCCACTACAACAAATGCTTCTACCAGCGCGCCCGGCGCCGGGCCGAATCCGCCCAAATCCTCATCGTCAACCATGCCCTGTTCTTCTCCGACCTCGCCGTCCGGCGAGAAGGCGGCGCGCTGCTCCCCGAATACGATTTCGTCGTCCTCGATGAGGCCCACTCCGTCGAAGGCGTCGCCGCCGACCACTTCGGCATCAACGTCTCCGACACGCAGGTGACCTTCCTGCTCAACGCCCTCTACAACCCGAAAACGCGAAAGGGCTTTCTCACGAGCAAGCGAGCCAAAGCGATCGTGCCCATCGTGTCCACCGCCGGCAAAACCGCCGCCGAATTCTTCGAACAACTGCGCTACTGGCAGATCGAACACGGCCGCACCAATGGCCGGCTCACCAAACCGCCCGACGTCGCAAACGAACTCAGCCCGGCCCTGCGCCGACTCTCCGGCGCGCTCAAGGAGTTTCGGTCCAAAGTCAAAAAGGACGACGAACGATTCGTCCTCACCAGCTACCTCGAACGCGCCGACACGCTCGCCGGCCAGGTCGATCTCCTCCTCGGCCAGCAGAACGAGAACTGGGTCTACTGGATCGAAACGCCTCCGGGTGGACGCAAGCGTTTCTCCCTCTATGCCCGACCCATCGACGTCAACCAGGACCTCCAGGAAATGCTCTTCGACCGCGTCGACTCGGTCGTTCTGACCTCCGCAACATTGACGACGCCCACCGACGCCCCCTTCGCCTACCTCCGCCGCCGCCTCGGCCTCGCCAAGGCCGACGAGCGCCGGCTCGGATCGCCGTTCGATTACGCCTCCCAGATGAAAGTCCACATCGCCGAATCGATGCCCGACCCGTCCGCCGCCCGCCCCTTCGTGGACGCATCGTGCGAGGCCATCACCGAGCACGTCCGTCGCTCCGACGGCCGAGCCCTGGTGCTCTTCACCAGCTACCAGATGCTCAACGAGTGCGCCCAGCGCCTCCGGCCGTTCTTCGAAGAGGAAGAAATGACGCTCCTCGTCCAGGGCGGCGACTTGCACCGAACGGCCATGCTCGACCAGTTCAGGTCCGACGTCCGCAGCGTCATCTTCGGCACCGACAGCTTCTGGGAGGGCATCGACGTATCCGGCGAAGCCCTGAGCTGCGTGATCGTCACGAAACTCCCCTTCGCCTCCCCAGGCCGCCCCGACGTCGAGGCCCGGATCGAGCGAATCAAGCGCGACGGAGGCAACCCGTTCGCCGACTTCCAGATCCCCGAGGCCACTCTCAAATTCAAGCAGGGCATCGGCCGCCTGATCCGCTCCAAGAACGACCGCGGCACCATCGTCATCCTCGACCCCAGAGTAACCCGAAAATCCTACGGCCGCCTCTTCTTAAACGCCCTCCCCAACTGCGAAATCATACACGAAAAGCCCAAAGTAAAGGGCAAGACGCCGTCCGTCACTTAGGACAGCCACGGGAGCAACCGAAGCCATCGCCTTGGTCAGATGCTCCACGCAGGAGCAAGCGGACAGCAATCTCGGCCTGCACGCGCAGGAGGACCGCATCCGCGCTTCCTGCGGCTTGAGGGACTTGCGGCACCGGGAAGTCATCCGGGATGGCGGAGTGTCGCGCGGAAAACCGCTGGCGTCGCGAGAGGGCGGAAAGCGCCTGCTGGCGGCCGTTGCAGCCATCATCGTTCAGTCGCAGTGGCGAACTAAAGCAGACACCGCCGCTAAACCCGCCGAAACCGCTGACGCGCCAGAGGAGCAGCGCTGACATTTGCTCGGCGTCGGCTCTTACTCATGATAAGACAGGTTGGTGGCGATTGCGCTGCACTTCGATATACCTTCTTCGCTAAGCTACGTTCTCATTTGAGCAGGGTACGATGAAACCGCTTGACATCCGATAAAAGGCGCAGTAGATTGAAGATTGAATAGCGGTCGGGGCGTATTGAATAGCGGTCGGGGCGTTCAGCCCCTTAAAAACCTGGTGCATCTTGATCCACCATCTCGATGCGCCATGGTTGCGTCCGTCGCGGGCCTCGCTCCCG
>CAZNPL010000009.1:0-157070 GCA_964574815.1 uncultured Phycisphaeraceae bacterium | reverse complement strand
CCCTGAAGGTATCGAAAAGGCGGTTCAAGCCTCGATGCTGCTCAACTTGGGCTAGGATCGGCGGCCACCATGCTGGGTGCCATGGCCACGCTTGCGTGGGCATGCTTTCAGTAAACATGATGCAACGGGTGCCACTGGTGCGCCTCAGGCGGATCTATCAGTGGCACCCGCTGCCGGCAACCCCACTGACTACTCCACCACCAGTTGCGGCTTCATCTTGATCGGGTTGGCGATGTTCCAGTAGTTCGGCGACGTCGCCATCACCCACTTGTGAACCGCCTCGAACTGCTTCGGCGTCCCGTTCCCCTTGATCCGCACCGTGTACTCCAACTCGTCGTAGCCCGGCTTGATGTTCTTATCGAGCCCCAGGAACCCGCGAAGATCCAGCTCCCCGCTCGACTCGATCTCGACGTGTTCCAGCTCGATCCCCTGCATCGAGCATGCCGCCACGTACGTGGCCATCATGCAGGCGTTGGTCGCCGCCTGCAGATACTCCTGCGGGTTCGCCGCCGTGTTGCTTCCCAGCAGCTCGGCCGGCTCGTCGATGTCGATCGTGAAGTCCTTGGCGAGCCGCTCGCCGCCGAGGCTCCACCCCTCGACCCGGGTCTCGCTCCTGGTGCCTCCCTTCCAGCACGTGGTCACCTGGAACCGGGCGATTCCTTTGCTCGCGTCCTGCGAGACGGCCTCCATCGTGGCCTTCAGGGCGTCCGTGTCGATCCCGTTCAGTTTTGCCATTGTCGTTGTCATCATTCTTCTCCTCGGATTTGGGCCCGTTTTCTTGTTCTGGTTCGATTGATCGGCTGGCGGGTGTCCGGCCCGATGGACATCCTTGCCTCCACACCAGACACTATGCGCTGCGAACGGGCCGAAACCAATTGACTGCCGGTCACGTTTGGGTTGACTTGCAGTCAAGTTCGGAAAGACTTGAATCGAAACGCGGACCACCCTGTGGCCGGGAGGGAGTGCCTATGCGAACAACGCGCGAGACGGCACGAGATCGCATCATCCGGACGGCGCACGACATGTTCTACGCCTCCGGCTTTCATGCCGTGGGCCTGGACGCCATCCTCGCCAGGGTCGGCGTCACCAAGACCACCTTCTACAACCACTTCGAAAGCAAGGACGACCTCGTCCGCGAAGTCCTCGGCTGGCACGACCGCTGGTGGCAGGACACCTTCCGCCAGATGCTCCGCACCCATGGGGGCGACTCGCCGCGAGGCCAGCTTGAGGCCGTGCCTGATGCCCTGGCCGTCCTCTTCGCCGCCCAGGACTACAACGGATGTTTCTTCATCAACGTCGCCGTCCAGTTCCCGCAACATCACGATCCCGCCCATCAGGCGGCCATGGCCCACAAGCGCGACATGGAAGCGATCATCCGCGAACTTGCCGGGTACGCCGGTATCGCCGAGCCCGCCGCCTTCGCCGAAGAGATGTCTTTACTGATGGAAGGCGCCTACGTCACTCAACAGGTCACCGGCAACCCCGAAACCGCCAACATCGCCCGCCGGGTCGTCCGCCTGCTGATCGACCACCACTTACCCCAAGAGCAGTGAACCACCAACCCAACCGTGCCACCGCGTCCCTAAGCGTGCAATTGCGCCCATGACTGTACGACTGAGCCGTAAAAGGTGCGCTCTTGAGCAGTGGCTGCTCGATCAGCCGGCGAAGAGCACACGTGTGCCACGGCCCTTAAGCACGCACGCGTTCATCTGCGCCCCGTAGGGACGCCACGAGAATAGCCCAGCGATTTATCGCTGGGACACTGGAACTCGAATAGCATTGGAGTCCCGGAGGGACGACTGACCTCTTGAGCAGTGACCTCGACCGCCGCACAAGCCCCACGGTTGACCGGATAAGTGCGATTCGGTAACTTCTTCACACCGGCGCGCCGCGAACTTGAATCGCCAAGCGCGCCCGATCGACACTTCACCGGAGGAGAAGAGGATGCGACGCATAATGCTGACCCTTGCCGGCGTCTCCGCGCTCGTTCTGAACAGCCCGGCGATAACGGCCGCGGGAGACACCGTGATCTACGTGGACTCAACCACAGCCGGCCCGCCGCACGACGGCACGACTTGGTGCCAGGCGTACACCGATCTCCAACAGGCCCTGTCGGCGGCACGCTCCTCGGGCGGCGCAATCGCCGAGATCCGCGTGGCCGCGGGTACGTACCGGCCCGACGCCCCGGGCGGCGATCCGGCAGCCGCCTTCGAGCTGTTCGACGGCGTCGCCGTGCTGGGCGGATATGCCGGGTGCAACGCGCCCTCGCCGAACGCCCGCAACATTCACCAATACGAGACGACGCTCAGCGGCGACCTGAACGGCGATGACGGCCCCGGCTTCACGAACATCTCCGACAACAGCTTCAACGTCGTGGTCGGCAGCGGTACCGGGCAGAGCGCGATCCTCGACGGTTTCACCGTCACCGGCGGAAACGCCGACGGCGAGTTTCTCGATGCCGGCGGCGGTATGATCAATGACGGCGGCAGCCCGACCGTGGGAAACTGCAAGTTCGTCCGCAACGTGGCCGACTTCGACGGCGGCGGAATGTACAACGTCAACTTCAGCAGCCCAGCGCTGATCAACGTGACATTCCTTGAGAACGTGGCCGACTACGGCGGCGGCATGTACAACCGCGACGGAAGCAGCCCGATTCTCATCAACTGCCGTTTCTTGGGAAACGAGGGGAGCCGATCGGGCGGCGGTATGCGCAATCAGGACGGCAGCCATCCCCAGATGCATAACTGCATCTTCAGCGGAAACTTCACGATCCTGGGGCCGGCGAACGGCGGTGCGATTTACAATGATGCAAGCAGTCCCGACCTGTTCAACTGCACGCTCGCCAACAACAGCACCGCCTTTCGCGGCGGCGCCATGTACAACACCAACTCCAGCGGCCCGGAACTGGACGGCTGCATTCTCTGGGGCAACTTCGGGTCGGCCGTCGACGGGATCGCGATCAGGAACTCATCCTCCACACTCGTCCGGTGCAGCATCGTGGAAGGCGGCGTCGCGGGCGTGGACGCCGACGCCGGAAGCAGCCTGGTCTGGGACGGGGCCACGAACCTGACCGGCGATCCGATATTTCGTTCATCCGACGGCCCCGACGCTGATCCCGGCACGCTCGACGACGACCTGCGCGTGCTGCCGGCATCGCCCGCGCTGGACCCGGGCTGCTCCAACGTGACCTTCGCATGCCGCGACACCGATCTGGACAACATGCCGCGCGTCCTCTGCGGGACCGCCGACATGGGCGCCTACGAATTCGGCGCCGGCGATTTCAACTGCGATCGGCTCATCAACCTCGAAGACTTCGCATCCTTCATCAACTGCGTGAAAGATTCCGCCGCGTCCGGCTGCGAAGCCTTCTACTTCGACGGCAACGACTGCAACATAACGCTGGCCGACTTCGGCAGATTCCAGGACCTGTTCGGCAACCTGTAGGCGAGCGAAGCCCCCGGCCCAATACGTCACTTCTCCCTCTGCGGCGGCCAGAACACATAATCCGTGTCGGCGAAGCGACCACCGCGCCTGCGACCCCAGCGCAGATCGTGTTCACACCCGTCATCCTTACCGTTGACTGCGACGCTGTAGAGGAGAGGCTCGCCGTCGACCAGCCGATACTTGAAGCGCTCCTCGCTCCACGGGTCGGTGCCGCATCGCTTGACGACATCACGCGGCAGGTCTTGCAACCGCTCAGGCCAAGCACCGTGCGCATCGCGATAAACGAAGACCTCGTAAAGCAAACGCACAGCTCGACTTTCACATGTCGCTTGGACGTGAAATGCATAAGCCCCTGACACGGCCGGCAAAAGCGTCCCAGTCACGAGATTCTCATCCAAACGCTCTTCGGCCCGATTCATCTCCCGCACAGCCGATGTCGGCCTTTCGTCCTTTGCAAACTTTTCAATCGCCTCATAATACTCCCGGATCAACTCGGCTGTCTTCGCCGGATCGTCCAGGCCCAGCCGAATCGCCTTGGTTATGTTGCTCAGCCCGACTGAATTGATCATCGGCCGCGTCGAATCAGCCGCATATTGAACAAAGTCGAGATGTGCGGCGCATTCGCCGCGCAAAAACCGGGCAAACGGAGCCGGCTCGCGGTCGGCCTCCTCCAGCATTTTGATCGCCGCAGTGCGATCCTCCGCGGAAAACACCTCCAACCGCAACGCCTCGCGAAGTTGCCGGTACGCGAGCGCTCGCATCGAAATCGCCGTCAGGTGCGGAATGAGGTAAAGACCACGATCGACCTGATCCGCCGCCCGCAGCGCCACTTCGCAGGCCTCGATCACGACGGCCGGATCGACGCGGCCTCCCTCGGCCCGCCAGGCCCCCTCGACCAGCCCCTTCGCGCACGACCGCATGTACTTCAAATGCGGGAGCGTAGCGCTCACGAGCAACCGCAGGTCTTGATTCCCGCTTTCCTCGAAGCTGAGCGGAAAGTTGCACGCCCCCTCGAGCACGGCCTGCTTGAATCGCCCCAGGACAGCCTTGTTCCGTTGATACGAAGCCTCCCATGCCGGATGCTCCGCCGGCTCCCACGGGCCGTCCCGAAGGTCCTTCGGCTTCTCCTCGTCATGCAGAAACCCACCGAATCCGAAGTCTTCCGCATCCCCGCCGGCCGACTGGAGCAGCGAGTCACGAATCTCCTCGTGAAGCGAACAGACCTTCGGATCACTCTCGATCGCCTCGCGCTTCGCCTGCTCGTACCACCCGACGTAATCGACAGGCGTCTCGAAATCCGGCATCGGAGGCCACTCCGGCACCGGAATTTGCCCCAGAACGAAAACCGAAACGATTTGAACCGCGAACATGTCTCTTCCTTCCTGCACTTGAGCCTGCGAGAGAAATGTCACGACGCCTGCGCAATCTACACGATCAGCCACGATCGTCCAAGCTGCGGCCGAGCGCTTTTCGAGCAAACCGCGCCGTGGAATAATAAAGATGTGAGCGAGCGACCGAGCGACGAACGAAGTTGCATCAGCTGCGGCTACCCCCTTCGGGGCCTGCCTGCCAACGTCTGCCCCGAATGCGGCCGCCCGTTCGACCCCGGAAACCCAAGAACCTACGATCACCCCGCCAGATCCCGAAGCTGGCACCGATGGGCCAAACCACCCCCGGTCATCCAATTGCTCCTGTTGCTCGCGTGTATTCTGTACTACGTCTACGCCGCATCATACCCCGGTGGACTGGCTGCGACGGGCGGCGGTTTCCCCCTGATAGTCCTGGCGCCGGTCATTCTCATATCAGCGGCATACTTTCTGTGCGATTACGCAAAGCGTATCCACGCCATCATCAAGGCCCGCTCGGAGAACCAAATTCGGGACGTGCAACATGAGAAAGGCCGCCATTGGCGATGGCTTGTTTTGCCCGTGTGCATCGCGGTGGTCGCCTCAGTAAAGTTGTCAAACTGGCCCTTGCGCGCTCGCTTTCACTACAGTCGTCCTGCTCTCGAACGAGTGCTTCAGGAGGTCCAGGCTGCCAATACAAGGGGGGATAGGCGCGAACGTCAGATCGGGCTGTTTCGGGTCAAGGCCATACGACACTTCCCAGACGGCACCGTGTTGTTCGAAACCGCCTGGGTGGGATTCGATGAAGTTGGGATCGTGTACCGTGCGACGGATCGCCCAGGCCACCCGCGCAGGCTGGCGCCGCACTGGTTTGTTTGGATCGGGTGATTCACTCTACCTTGAACCGCAGCAGAGAGGCCAGCCGACGGACTCCCTTGTCAGCGGGACTCCAAATTCGCGAACTCACCGAGTCCCCTGCAGCATATACTCGTGCAGGTACTCGATCGTCTCCTGCTTGTGCTGATTCTCCATCGCCATGATGTCGCCCGACGAGATCATTCCCACCATGCGCCGCTCATCCACCACCGGCATATGCCGGATGCGCTTCATCGTCATCACGCTACGAACCTCGCTCACCTTGCTCTCCGGATGAGCGCACGCCACCGGCGTCGTCATGACCTCTTTGACCGGCGTTGTCGCCGGGTCCTTCCCCTCGGCCACAACGCGACAAAGGATGTCCCGCTCCGAGAAAATCCCCACGACCGTCTCGCCGCGGGCCACAACCAATGCGCCGATCCTGTGCTGATTCATCAGCGCCGCCGCCTCACGAACCGTCGCGTCCTCGCTCGTAGCGACCACCTGCTGTTGCTGTTTCTTACTCAGTATGTCCTTGACCGTGGGCATCGCGATTCTCCGTTCTGCAGGGCCGGATGTTTGAAATGGGCATCCCGAACTCGACGTTCACCTATCAGCACATTATACGCAGCAAAATTCCCCGTCGACGCCTCTATTCGATCCCCTGCTCCGCCAGCCAGCGCTCCGCGTCGATCGCCGCCCGGCAGCCCATCCCCGCCGCCGTCACCGCCTGCCGGTACACCGAATCGACCACGTCCCCGGCCGCAAAAACCCCCTCCACGCTCGTAAATGAGCGATACGGGTCCTTCAGAACGATGTAACCCTTGTCGTCCACATCGAGCTGGCCTCGGACGAACTCGGTCGCCGGCGTGTGTCCGATCGCCGCAAAGAATCCCTTGCACTCCAGCGTCGACTCCTCCCCCGTCTTGACGTTCTTCAACGCCACCGCCGTCACCTTCTCCTCGCCCAGAATATCGGTGACCACCGTATCCCAGACCACCTCGATCTTGGGGTTTTCCAGCGCACGCTGCTGCATGATCTTCGAGGCCCGGAACTCGTTACGCCGGTGCACGATGTAGACCTTGCTGCCGAACTTCGCCAGATAGCTCGCCTCCTCCATCGCCGAGTCGCCCCCGCCTACGACAACCAGCGGCTGATTACGGAAAATCGGTAAAGCCCCGTCGCAGACCGCACACGCGCTCACCCCGCCGCCGATCCGCGCCAGCCGCTGCTCGTTCTCCAGCCCCAGCCAGTTCGCCGTCGCGCCCGTCGCGATGATCACCGCGTGTGCCTGCACCTCCTGATCGCGGTCGCTGACGACCTTGAATGGCCGCGTCGAAAAATCCACCTTCGCCACGTCCTGGTACTGGTAGAGATGCCCCTCGTCATCGAGATTGGGCGGCTCGCCGGAGTCGGTCATCACCCGCGTATCGAAGCGCAGCGCCTGACGCTCGAACGCCGCCATCATCTCCGGCCCGGTGATCCCCTGCGGAAAACCGGGATAGTTCTCCACGTCGGTCGTCTGCATGAGCTGCCCGCCCGGAAGCACCAGCGAGGGAACCGACTTGGCCCGCCCCGCAAACACAAGAGGATCGAGGTTCGCCCGCGCCGCATAGATCGCCGCGGTCCACCCCGCCGGCCCCGAGCCGATGATGACGACATTTTCCACTTTCGAATTCTTAGACATCGTGCGTAAGCACCCCCAGGTTGCTCGCTGCGCTCACTCTCCTATCACAGCGAATCTTCGTTCGTCGGCTGCCACGGCCTCTTGTCGGCGGCCATGGGTGTTAATTGCCATGGGTGCCATGCCCACGCTCGCGTGAGCATGCTCTCCGTAAACAGGAAGTATTGGGTGCCACAAGCGGCTTGCCCACCCGTGCTCTTTCAACCTTTCGAGCATCACAGGCGACCCGCCCGCCCGTGCGCCCGCGGCTACGGCATGGTATCCAACCATGCCCTGTACTGGCAAGGAGGTACTCCTCACCAGGTTTGACCGCTTAGGAACCCAAACGTAGACTCGCCGCCCGTCGGCGACGGCCGCCACACAGTCAGGAGATGATTGGCTCCATGATTCCACTTTGCCACCACCGGCCTCAGATCATTTTCTCGTTGTGCCTGCCGCTCGCTTTCGCCGGATGTGCCACCCCGTCGAAAACCTTTGATCCCGGCAAAGTTCGAGTGAGCCGGGCCAGTTGGGAGTTTCAGGGCCGCCCCGGCGTACGCCTGATCACCGAGCACTTCGACATCTTCACGACCAGCCAAGACGCGGAACTGATCGAACACCTCCCGCAATTCCTCGAAACCACGTACCTGTTCTACTCATCCCTGCTGCCGGCAGCGCCGGAAACCGCTGACGGCGACGAGCGGATGCAGACCTACTTCTTCGGGCGTCGCAACGAGTGGGGCGCCTTTGTCAAAACGCGCTTCCCCGAACGCTACTCCCTCTACCGCAAAATCCCCATGGGGGCCTTCACCGGAGGGAACACTTGCGTCGCCTACAACATCGGCCGGGACCGCACGTGGGCCCTCCTCGCCCACGAGGGATTTCATCAGTATGTCCACGCACACTTCGGTGACGTGCTGCCCGCCTGGCTCAGTGAAGGACTGGCCACCTACTGTGAGTCCGTGCAGTTCCGAGGCCGCCGCCCGCATTTCGTCCCCCAGCGTAACGCCTTTCGCATCAGTCACCTCCGGCAGGCATACGCATCGGGCACGGCACTGTCCCTGCGTCAACTCCTCGACGAGGATGCCGGCCGACTCATAGACGAAATGAAGTCACCGGCGGCCAACGCTTACTACGCCCAGGTCTGGGCCCTCATGGTGTATCTGCTTCACAACTCCGGGCTGCACTACGCCGGTATGCTTCCCGAGATCGCGCGCGATCTGCGGGACAACACTCTGCGCATCAACGCCCAGGCCACCCGCGCCGCCGCCCCCAGCCCGGCCGAAACCACCTTCGGCCAGGCCGTCTTCCGCCGCTACGTCACCGACGACTTTGACCGCTTCGAATCCGAATTCAACGACTACGTCCGCAAACTCTGCTGGAAATAACAGCCGCCAGGGTGTCATGGGCCAGCGGAGCCGCCAACGGCGGCGGAGCTTGCCCGTGCGTTATTCCATTCCCGTGATCGAACGGGCAACAACCGCACGCCTTGGTGGCGAGGCGAGGCAGTCGCATCCGACGCTCCATTCGCTCTCGCGTGAACCGGGATCCTCTTCGCCCGGAGAGCGAGCGATCGTAGCCGGGAACGTCGGTCCCTGGACCTGATCCCCCGCTTCTTGTTCGTCCGCCCGGAGGGCGGACGCAGCTCAGACGATCAACATCGCATCGCCGTAGCTATAGAACCGGTACTTC
The DNA here is from genome assembly GCA_964574815.1 of uncultured Phycisphaeraceae bacterium. GTDB lineage: Bacteria > Planctomycetota > Phycisphaerae > UBA1845 > UBA1845 > CAZNPL01. The sequence goes on along the minus strand of CAZNPL010000009.1, from coordinate 148,070 downwards.
TGCTCGATCGCATACGCATACGCCGCTCGAGTTAATTCTGCGCCTGCAAACGCCATGACCAGCGCCAATAACGTCGATCGCGGCAGATGAAAGTTCGTCAGCAGAACGTCCACGATTCGGAATTCGAACGGCGGTTTGATGAACAGATCCGTCCATCCCGACCCAGCCTGAAGCCGCCCCTCTCGAGCGCACGTCTCCAGTACGCGAACCGTCGTCGTCCCGGCGGCCACCACCCGCCCGCCGCGCGAACGGCACGCTTCGATCGCCGCCGCCGAATCACCGGTGATCTCGTACCACTCCTCATGCATCGGGTGATCGTTCAAGGACCCGACCGTGATCGGAGCGAAAGTGCCCGGCCCCACGTGCAACGTCAGCGACGCACGATTCACCCCGGCCGCCTCCAGACGACTCAATACCTCTTCGGTAAAGTGCAGCGATGCGGTCGGCGCGGCCACCGCTCCGCATCGCTCGGCGAACACCGTCTGGTACCGCTCGCGGTCCGCCGCATCGACTGTCAGGTCGTCGTCCTCACGGCGAATGTACGGCGGCAGCGGCGTGCGACCGGCCCGCTCGAGCACGGCCGACGTCGAGTCGTCCGAACACAGCCGAGCCGTCCATCGCCCGCCTCCCTGATGTGACATCAGTTCCAGCGCGTCATCCCCCTCCAGCGATTCCAGGCGGATCCGCTCCCCATGCCTGAGCCGCCCCGTCCGAGTCAACAGCACCTCCCAACATCGATCCCCCGCTTCCCGCAAAAACAACCCCGCCACCCTGCCGCCGGTCGAACGCCGCGCGGAGAACTTCGCCGGGACCACCCGCGTGTCATTCACCACCAGCACGTTCCCCGCCGTAAGCAACTCGGGCAGCGTCCGGAAAGTTGCATCCCGGAAAGTCCCGGCGACGCGATCCACCACCAGCAGCCGCGAAACGTCACGCTCGGCCAAAGGATGCTGAGCGATCAACTCGGCCGGCAGCCGATAATCAAGATCCTCGATGCCGAAGGTTTGAGACGTCATATCGGTCATTCTAACTGCAGCGCCGCCCGTCGTCCCAGGTATGTCACCTGATCATTCAACAGACGCCGTTTTCCCGACAAGCTTCCGACCAGAAAAAGCTTAGAACTTCAAACGCCTTGTGATAAAATCGCCCGAAACCGGGGACCTTCGATTCCTACAGGAGCGAGCCGCTGCCTTGGCAACACGCGGCTCGCCGGTCCGCGGGGAGGGGAAAGAAGCAGTGATTCACCCGATTCGTCCGTTCGGACCGGGAAGCTTGCTCGCATACAGGCAAGTGCTCCTCTGGCGCACGCCGCATATTCTCAGACTGGGAATTGCTCAGTCGTTATTGGCCGAGAGGCTGCGGCGGCGGACCCGCTTTCTCACGTGCCCCTGCACAGTCTATCAAGTCCGGACGGACGACATCCAGGCCGAGCGTCGCCCGATTGAAATACCCGCGCCCGAACCGGTCGATCGATACTGGCCCTCCGATCGGACCGATGAGGAACGCTGTGCAAAGGTGGATTCCCTCGGTTCCAGGGGGATAGAATTCAGCGTGGGGACCATCCTCGACCAATGGACGTAAACCACACGGGTAAACGTTGGGGCCGTCGAGAATGGGAGTGGTTAGAAATGTCGCCGTGCGCTAACGTGGATCAGTTGGCCAGAGAACTGGCCTCAATGTCCCGCGAAGAGCTGAAGCCGCGGATCCTGGGCTTCAAGTCACGGACGCGGCTCGACTTCACGCCGGACTTCCTGGACTCCCTGACGACCGAGCAATTGCGTCACATTCTCCTGGCCGCCATGGTCTGTCTGGACCGCTGAGGCCGGGAACGACCGTGATTGCACCTTTTGTCGGGCGTACGGGAGCGTCAGTCCCCCCGCGCCACCCTCCGCCGCCGTAGAAACCCTTCACGGGCAGACTTGGAACACATCCTGGCGAATCACTAGAATCCCGGCTTCATGAGGAACCGCACCGATCTGAGTGCCCGCGTCCAATACATCGCCCTTCGAACGGTGATGTTCGCCCTGCGCATGTTCCCTCTCGAGCTCAACCTCCAGACGGCACGCCTGGTCGGCCGCATCTGGTGGCGCCTCGACCGCCGCCACCGCCAGCTCGCACGCGACCACCTGCAAGCCGCCTACGCCGGCCAACTGCCCGACAAACGCCTCAACGAGATCAGCCGCCGCTGCTTCGAGCACTGGACCATGTACGCCGTCGAATTCCTGACCGGCTTCGATTGTCTCAGTGAGTGGTCCTGGCCGCAGTACATCATCCTCCGCGACTTGCGGGAATTGTTCCGCATCCTTCTGGACAAGCGCGGAGCCATCCTCCTGACGGGACACTACGGAAACTTCGAGTTGACCGCCTACATGCTGGCTGCCATCGGCTTTGACGTGACGGCCGTGATGCGCCCCCTCGACAATGCCTTCCTGAACGACTACGTCGTCCGCACCCGCACCCGCCGGGGCCTGCGTCTGCTCGACAAATTCGGCGTAACGACCGATGCGGAGAACATCCTCCGGCGCGGAGGTGCCCTCGGATTCGTCGCGGATCAGGACGCCGGACGAAAGGGAATCTTCGTCAATTTCTTCCGCCGCCCCGCCTCCACCTACAAGTCCATCGGTCTGCTGGCGATGGCCTGCGACGTGCCGATCGTCATCGGTTTCGCGCGCCGCCTCGGCTCTTGTTTTCGCTACGAAGTCGGCGTCCAGCGCATCATCCGGCCCGAAGAATGGAAGGATCGCCCCGACCCGCTTCACTGGATCACCCAGGAATACTCCGCCGCCATCGAAGCCGCGGCACGCGAGCACCCCGAGCAATACCTCTGGATTCACAGACGCTGGAAGACCGCTCCGCGCTCCCGCTCACGCCCGGCAATATCCGCCGCTCCAAGTTGACGCAGCACGAGACCCTACCTAAACTCCCTCCGAATGTTTTGTTGATCCCCAGCAACCTGAGGAGCAGTCATGGCCGGACCCGATACGATTGAGTTCACCGAGGCAAACTTCGAGAACGACGCCCTGAAGTCCGATATACCCGTGCTGGTTGACTTCTGGGCCGAATGGTGCGGACCCTGCAAAGCGATGGGACCCGTCATCGACGAGTTGGCCACGGAATTTAAAGGCAGGGTGAAAGTCGGAAAGCTCGACACCGATTCAAACGGCGAAGTTGCCATGCGCTACTCCGTAAGCGCCATCCCCACACTGATTCTCTTCGACGGTGGGGAGGTGAAGGAGAAGTTCGTCGGCCTGCGGAGCAAGCAGGAGTTGGCCGCCGCACTGAACGGGGTCGCCGCTTCAGCCTGACTTCCCGGCGCTGGCCACGCCCGGACAGTGCGTCCGTCGCCGGCGCCTGATGCGCGGCAGTGGCCGCGTCACGTTGAGTACACATTCGCATGGTGTCCTTGAGAGTCTACACGGATCAACCGACCGATTCGGGCGGAGGCTGTGGCTCGTGTGAGGCCAACGGCGGCGGAAAGTCGCGCTGCGGCAACGGGCTCGAGAAGGTGTACAACACCACCGCGGTGCGCTTTGGCTACATGAAGCATGTCGGCGAGTTCACCTACGCCGACGGCATGAAATTCACCTGCGGCGCACGCGTGGTCGTCCAGACCGGCCGCGGCATCGAAATGGGCGAGCTCGTATCGCTCAGTTGCACCGGCTGCGACAAGCACGTCTCGCGCGATCGCCTCAAGTCCTACATCGAGGCCAGTGGGGCGGACACCTACGAACTGCAGAGCGGTCGAGTCCTTCGCGAAGCCACCGTGGACGACCTCCGCGAGGAGGCCCGCCTGCGAGCCCGAACCGCTCAGATGAAGCGGTTCGCCCAGAGCCGCGCCGACAGCCTCAAACTGGGCATGAAGGTCGTCGAGTGTGAGTACCTTCTGGGCGGCGACCGGATGATCTTCTACTTCATGGCCGACGGCCGTGTCGACTTCCGCGCCCTCGTCAAGGATCTCTCCCAGGAGTACCAGACGCGCGTCAAGATGCACCAGGTCGGCGCTCGAGATGAGGCCCGACTCGTCGCTGATTATGAAACCTGCGGGCGTCAGGTCTGCTGCAAGGCTTTCCTCAAAACACTCAAGCCGGTGACCATGCGGATGGCCAAGCTGCAGCGCTCCACACTCGATCCGACCAAGGTCTCCGGCCGCTGTGGTCGTCTCAAATGCTGCCTGCGGTACGAGCACGAATCCTACGAGTCACTCGACAAGAAACTGCCCAAGGTCGGCGAGAAGGTCGAGACGGCCCACGGATTCGGCACGGTGGTCAACCGGCAAGTACTCACCCAACTGATTCAGATCATGCCCGTCGGACAGACCACGCCGGTCGCCGTGGCGATCGAAGATGTGGTCAAACGCGGTCTGAAGTCCTTTCCGACCGATACCGAGCGTGCTGCCGAGACGCCGGTGAGCCAGACCGACCGAGCCGAAGCGCGCCGATCACAGACGGAATCGCGCCGTTCTTCACGAAGGCGGCCGAGATCGGGCCAGCGATCGGATCAAAATGCGACCCCCGACGACAAGCCCGCTCAGCAGGATGAACGTCAGCCCGGCCCGAGTGGCGAGGCCGAACCACCCACGCGAAAACCTCAACGACGGCGCAGGGGACGCCGGCGTCGGCGGCGGCCCGGCGATGGCGGAGGAAACCGTCCCCCCTCCTCCGGTCGATCGTAAGCGTGCCCATGTCTGAAGAAAGCGCCGACCACGGTGCGAGAGGGTGAACAGACATTGAGCGATCAATCCGAAGAGTCCCCGAGATCGTTGCGAGAAATCGCAAAATCCGATGGCCGCTATCCCGAAGAGGCGTACCTCTTCGTGCGCGAAGGACTCGAATACGCGGCCAACTCGGTTCACGGGCCCCTCACGACCGCCCAGCAGTTGCTCGTGCAATACATGGCCGCCGAGGAAATCGATTTTGAAGAGATCGCCGAACGCCACGCCGCCGGTGAGCTCGACCCGGCCCTGGCCGCGGCCATCGAAGAGGCCGGGGGACTCGACAAGCTCAACCGCAACGTCTCAGGCGAAGACCTCTGCTGGGCGTTGCGCGAGTTCGCCATGCGCCGCTGGGGCGGACTCGCCAGACTGGTGCTTCGCCGATGGAACATCACCCGAACCGATGATTTCGGGAACATCGTTTTCACGCTGGTCAAGCACAACCTGATGCAGAAGGAAGCGCACGACACGATCGATCACTTCAAGGACGTCTACGACTTCGAGGAAGCCTTCGACAAGTCGTTCGAGATGCTCGATGCTCAGGACTGAGCGGAAAAGTGGCGTTGGACCGTATCCTGAACCTCCCGATCAATCCGGCTACCGGAACCCTTGATTTGACCGTAGCCCCCTTGGTGACTGCCACTGGTGGCTCCGGGTGCCACCGGCGGCTTGTCCGCCAGTGCTTCGCCGCCTTCAACTGGATATTCGGTCGGGTCCCAACGGGCTCGGCCCGCGATCACCGGTCGTTGGGAGTGCCTGACTGATCCGCCTGGGTGGGTGCGTGCTGCTCGGAACCGATCGCTTTTCTCTCGTTCTCTTCTTCAGGAAGCCGGCGTCGGTCTCGATCCTCATCCCCCTCAATTTCGTTTTTCATGTCGTGAAGGCCCTTGCGAAACTCCACGATGCTCTTGCCCACGGAGCGCGCCACACTGGGCAACCGGCCACCGAAGATCAACAGTGCGATCAGCGCAACGATGATCCACTCCCACCCGCCCGGAAAACCAAAAGCCAAAGTTGCATTCGTCATCATCTTGCCTCCGACGTCTTGGCCCCGGGCCGGTCATCCTCGCGTGCCCCGCTCGCTGCCGGCTGATATGTCGGCCCAACTGATCCTATCTTTCCAGCCGAATTGGGTCAAAGCTCCCCGTATCCGGCCGGCGGGCCCCTCTCAGTGCCCCAAGCGCAGCTTGGCCTGCAACCGCTCCAGCACCGGGCGCGGAACCAGGCTGAACAGGCTGTCGATATGGTCTCCGCCCAACGCGACGATCTGCTTGATCAGCGTGCTGGAGGTCAGCGCCGTCTGATCGGTCGCCACCAGAAACACCGTTTCGACATCCCCGACCATCAGATTCGCATTGGCAAACTGCATCTCGTCCCGCAGGTCGATGCTGTCCCGAATGCCGCGCAGGATCACCGTTCCGCCGACTTCCCGGACGAACTCCATGGTTAAGCCGGTGTAAGCCTTGACCGTCACGTTCTCGATCTCGCCCACGGCGTCGCGGATCATCCCCACCCGCTCCTCACTGCTGAACATCTCGGACTTCTCGGGGTTGTTCCCGACGCCCACGATGACACAGGGAAACAGCCGGGACGCCCGGCGAATCAGGTCCAGATGCCCGTTCGTGATCGGATCGAACGTGCCCGGAAACACCGCGATCGTTTTCTTCCCGGCTTTCGGCATGGCAAATGACTCCGCTTGCAGAATTGTAAGCCCCCCACCGGCAAGTGTTAAGCCCTTTCGGAAAGCGCCTTTTGATCGATGCCGCCGGCGGCGAGTGTGCCCGCTTGGTGTGCCCCATCCTTTGCGAAGCAAGGGGTGGGGGACAGGCCCGTCTTGTCGCCTTTGTACTCCCGACAGGCCGAGTGCCACGCCCACGCTTGCGAAATCCCCAAAGCCCAAATAGCATGCCGGCAACCGGGCAACACTGCTTGATACGGATCCAGAAATGGCAAAGAAAACGATTGACGGCATCAACGTCCACGGAAAGCCTGTACTCGTTCGCCTCGACTTGAACGTCCCGCTCGACAAACAAGGCGCCGTTACCGATGACCGCCGAATCCGCGCCGCACTCCCCGCCGTCAAGAAGCTCTTAGGCGACGGGGGACGCCTCATTCTCATGAGCCACCTTGGACGCCCGACGGGCGACCCGGAAAAAGACAAGGCGTTCACGCTACGACCCGTGGCCCGCCGCCTCTCCGAACTACTCGGTAAGGAAGTGACCTTTCTCGACGAGACCATCGGCGACTCAGTCCGCCAGGCCGTCGATCAACTGCCCGAAGGCGGCTGCTGTCTCTTGGAGAACCTTCGCTTCCATCCGGCCGAGACCATCAAGGACAAGAAAGCGGCCGAAGATCCGCAACTCCGCTCTGACAAGGACGAATTCGCTGCGGCGCTGGCCGCCCTCGGCGACGTCTACGTCAACGACGCTTTCGGCACCTGCCACCGTGACAACGCAAGCATGCTGACCGTCCCTCAGAAAATGGAAGGCAAGCCGCGCGTCATTGGCTACCTCGTCGCCAAAGAGCTGGAATTCCTCGGGAAAGCCGTCAGCGACCCCAAGCGCCCCTTCGTCGTTGTTCTCGGCGGCGCAAAAGTCTCCGACAAGGTCGGCGCCATCGAGAACCTGCTGAACAAATGCGACACCGTGCTGATCGGCGGCGCGATGGCCTACACCTTCGCGGCCGCCGAAGGCCGATCCGTCGGCAAGAGCCGCGTCGAGCCCGACCGCTTCGAAACCGCACGCAACCTGCGGGAGCAGGCCGGCGACAAACTGCGACTCCCGCTGGATGCCGTCGCCGCCGCCGAAATCGAACCCGACGCCGAGACGAAGGTTTGCGAAGATGCCATCCCCGATGGCATGATGGGCCTCGACATCGGCCCCAAGACAATCGCCGCCTACAACAAAGTGCTTCTCGAGGCCAACACGATCGTCTGGAACGGCCCGATGGGCGTCTTCGAGACGCCGCCGTTTGACGCCGGCACCAACGCCATCGCCAAGACCCTCGCAGAGGCCACCGGCCGCGGAGCCGTCACCGTCATCGGCGGGGGCGACAGCGCCGCGGCAATCGAGGCCGCCGGCCTGTCCGACAAGGTCAGTCACGTGTCCACCGGCGGAGGAGCCTCGCTCGAGTTTCTCGAAGGCCGATCCTTCGCGGCTATCGATGTCCTGGACGACGCATGAATTTCCATGCCGCTGGCGGTGTCGCAGTCCACGCCCCCGACATGGTTTGGTAGGATCGGGGGGCCGAAGCGAACCGGAAAGACGTCAAGGCCGCTGGCGGCCGTTTTCCCGTCGTTTGATAAAGCCTCATGCAAGGGCACTGAGACGACATCGTGACACCAAAACCCGATTTCAAACTCACCGCTCCGGTCATCCGCATCGCGCCTTCCCTGCTCGCCGCAGACTTCTCGATTCTCCGTGATCAGGTTGCACTGATCGAACAGGGCGGCGCTGACCTGCTGCACCTCGATGTTATGGACGGCCACTTCGTTCCCAACATCACGTTCGGACCCGGACTCGTCGCCAACCTCAGACCCCACACCAACCTCTTCTTCGACGCCCACCTGATGATCGTCGAACCAGACCGCTACGCCGACGCGTTCGTCAAAGCCGGCTGCGACCACATCACCTTCCACAGCGAAGTGACCGACCAGCCCGAACGCATGATCGACCACCTCCGGGGCCTCGGCGCCTCCGTCGGCGTCAGCCTCAACCCCACCACGCCCGTAAGGGCCATTGAGTCGATCCTCCCCCGCATCGACATGGTGCTGGTCATGAGCGTTTGGCCGGGCTTCGGCGGCCAGGCCTTCATCCACGACGTCGTGCCCAAGGTTGAGCGCCTCAAGGTTCTCCTTGACCCGCACCAGAGACTGGAGATTGACGGCGGCATCGACGCCAATACGATTCCAACGTGCGTCGCGGCCGGCGCCGATACCCTTGTGGCCGGATCGGCCATCTTCGGAAGACCCGACCCGGTTGCCGCAATGAACGAACTCCGAGCCCTGGCCGAAGCCGCATGGCGCCCATAGATCGACATCCGCCCCGACGGCCGGAAAGGAATCAACCATGCCCGAAAGACGAGAAGTGCCCGCAGGCGTCTGGGACAGTTGCCAGGCCTGCGGCCACATGGTGTACCAAAAGGAAGTCGAGGAAAACAAGCACTGCTGCCCGGAGTGTGGCCACCACCGCCGCGTCAACGCCCGCACCCGAATCGAGCAACTCGTGGATCCCGGCTCCTTCGAAGAACTCTACGCCGACCTTGCGCCCACCGACCCACTCAAGTTCAAGGACCGCATGCCCTACACGGAACGTCTCCGTCAGATCCAGGAGGCCACCGGAGAAAAGGACGCTGTGGTTGTCGGGCGGGCGTACATCCGCGGAAGGTCCGTCATCCTTGCCGTCATGAACCCCGATTTCATCATGGCCTCAATGGGCGCGGTCGTCGGCGAGAAGATCACCCGCGCCGTCGAGCAGGCCCTCGAGAACGACCTCCCATTGATCGTCGTGACCGCCTCCGGCGGCGCCCGCATGCAGGAGGGCATGGTTTCGCTCATGCAGATGGCCAAGACCGCCGCGGCGATCGGCAAGTTCGACGAAGCCGGTGGCCTCTACATCGTGATTGCCACCGACCCGACCACCGCCGGCGTGGCCGCGAGCTTCGCGATGCTCGGCGACGTCATCATGGCCGAGCCCGGCGCCATGATGGGCTTCGCCGGCCCGCGCGTGATCCGCAACACGATCCGCACCGAGCTCCCCGAGGGCTTCCAGACCGCCGAGTTCATGCTCGAACACGGCTTCGTCGATCGCATCGTCAAACGCCAGGACCTTCGCCGGGAAATCGCCCGCATCATCGACTACTGCGGCAAGTGACGCCTCCGCGAGCGCCTCAGCCGCCCAAGGCCTGCCCCGTGTTTTTGATCCTCGTTTTCCTCCTGGTCGCGACCCCCCTGGTCGAGATCTGGCTCCTCATCCGCGTTGCGCATGCCATTAATTGGGGACCCACCTTCCTGCTCGTCATCGGCACCGGCGTCGTCGGGGCGACCCTGGCCCGGCATCAAGGCCTCGCTGCATGGATGAGAATCCAGTCCGAGATGGCCGAAGGCAAAATGCCCACCTCCGCCATGGTCGATGCCGTGCTGATCTTCGCCGCCGGCCTCGTGCTGCTCACACCCGGAATCATCACCGACTGCATCGGACTCGCCCTGCTGATCCCGCCGATCCGCGCCGTCTTCAAACGCAAGGCCGCCGATTATTTCCGTTCCCGAATCACGACCATCCATTACGATGTTTCGACCGAAGACGACTTCATCGACGTGGAGGCGCGCGAAGTCAACGACGAAAAAGACGAATCGAGGAGCTCCCTGCCATGACGTGGAACATCTGGATGGCCGTGGCCGCGATCAACGGCTTCATAAGTGTCGCCGCCGGCGCCTTCGGCGCTCACGCCCTGCGTCCCAAGCTTGGCGAGCGGCACCTCGAGATCTTCGAGACCGCTGCACGGTACCACATGTACCACGCCCTCGCCCTGATCGCCGTCGCCTGGCTGCTCAGCCGAGGCACAACGTGGCAGACCTCCGCCGCCGCCTGGTGCTTCCTCGTCGGCATGGTCATCTTCTCGGGCAGCCTCTACGCCCTCGCCATGACCGGCATCGACAGACTCGGCGCCGTCACCCCCATCGGCGGCGTATCCCTCATGCTCGGCTGGTTCTTCCTCGCCTGGGCCGCCATCCGAGTGAATCCGTAAAAACGCATCCGAACGTTAAGATTCACAACCAGTTTAGGGTCAGAGCGCATATAGTCGATAGTGGAGCGGGGGCCACCGCGACGAACCCGATGTTCAAACGCCAACCGCCTCAAGAGCCTTGTGCGATGCAACCGACATGGGCTTCTGACCGATCGCCGTACGAGGCACCCACTGGTAGACCACGCCCGTCGAACGCAACTTGCCGCGCGAGGTAACCTCAACCGCAAACACGTCGAAGTACATGAGCCGGTGGGTCAGCCGATGCGGGATCGTCATTTTGAGTTGCAGCCTGGCGACGTGCTTCAATCCCAGATCCGACAACAACCCGCTGACGGACCTGGATTTCATACCGCTCGCATCACGAATACGATTGGGAAACTCCCAAAGCCCGCCCCACAACCCTCCCGGGGGCCGCTTGGTCATCAGGTACGCATCCCTGCACCGAATGACCGCAACCACGTGATGTACCTCCCGAACAGCCGGACGCCGCGCGCTCTTGGGTAGCTTGGCCGCGACACCCCCCGAAAAGGCTCGGCACTGCGAACGCAACGGACACCGATCACAACGAGGCTCACCCGGAACGCACACCGTAGCCCCAAGGTCCATCAACGCCTGATTGAAGTCCCCGCAACGCTTCGCCGGCAACAGACACTCGGCAAGCGCCCACATACGACGCATCGTCGCCGACCGACCGATCTCGTCGGTGATGTGAAATAACCGTGCAAGCACCCGGGCCACATTGCCGTCCACCGCCGCCGCCCGCCGGTCGAACCCCATCGAAGCGATCGCCCCGGCCGTGTACCGCCCGATCCCCGGCAACGCCAGCAGCGACTCGACCGAATCGGGCAACACGCCCCCGTCCGCCGCGATCCGCTTCGCCGCCTCGTGCAGGTTCGCCGCCCGCCGGTAATACCCCAGACCCTGCCAATACCGCAGTAAATCGTCCTCCGTCGCCGCGGCAAGCGACTTTACATCGGGAAACCGGGCCATGAACCGCTCGTAATAGGGAATGACTGTCTCGACCTGCGTCTGCTGGAGCATGACCTCGGCCACCCACTGCGCGTAGCCGTCTCCGGCCCGCCGCCGCCAGGGGAGCTCCCGCTTATTTCGATCGTACCAGCGAAGCAGTTTACGCCGAATGACCCGGCGAACGGCCGGCTCGGGAAGGTCGTGCACGTGCCGCTCAGGACGCCGCCGCATCACGACTTGACGAGCTTCTGCCCGCAGAAGGCACAATACCGAGCGTTGGGGCGATTAACCGCCTGGCAGCGCGGGCACTGCCGCCGCGGGCTCCGGGCCGCTGTGGTAAACAGAATGAGCACGACAATCAACACGCCCAGCAGATAGAACACGATCCGCGAGTGCAGCAATCCTTCGATCAAGGGAATCATGACGCCCCTCGCTCAACCCTTTGCCCGCCGGCGACGGCAAAGTCAACCGGTCGCCCGAATCGATGCGGTTTTTCCATGGACGCCCGCCCCGTCACTTCGGCGGCCCCGGCTTCGCCAGCTCGAACCGATCTCGAATCGTCGAATACCACGCGCCCCCCATCCGCCCGACTAGGTCGATCTTGTCCACATGCAGTGTCTCATCAGCGGCAAGGAACCCCTCGGCCACGTGGAAACAGAGCACCTCGCCAATGCAGATGTTGGCTGAAAGCGGCCCCTCGCCCACCGGCACAATCTGCAGCAACCGGCATTCCATCTGCACTGGCGACTCGGCCACCCGGAACGGCTTCACGAACCGGCTCGGCAGCGGCGTAAAGCCGGCGGCCTCGAACTCGCTCTTCTCCGGCGAATAACTCACCGACGCCTGATTCATCGCCTCGACGATCGCATGCGGCACCACCTGCACGACCATCTCGGGCACCTCGCGCAGATTGTTCACCGTATCCTTCTGCGAACCGTCCGCCCGCGTCAACGGCGAAAAAATCACCGCGGGCGGACGCCCCCCCACGGCGTTGAAAAACGAAAAAGGCGCCAGGTTCTTCACGCCCGCCGCCGAGATGGTCGAAACAAACCCGATCGGCCGCGGCAGAACGCAGCTCGCCAGCACCTGATAATTCGCACGCGACTCCCGATCCGCCGCGATCAATGTCTTGTATACAGTAAACTTTTCCATAAAAAATCTACGTTACAAGGGTGCGAAGCCCCGGCGCACACTCCTTCACACGATCGGCGTCGTCAGCGCTCCGAGCCGCTCAATCTCCAACTCGATCGTATCGCCCGGCACGAGCCAGCCGTCGGTCTTCTCAGGCCCCAGCTCCAAAATGCACCCGGTCCCGACCGTCCCGCTGCCGATGATGTCGCCCGGGTAAAGCGTTGCGTCCCGCGACGCACGCTCAATCATCTTCGTAAAATCGTGCGTCAGCGACGCCATGTTGCCGCGCGAAACCTCCCGCCCGTTCTTACGGGCCGTCATCACCAGATTGTAACGCCCCGGCCCGACCCTGACGTCCTCCAATTCGTCCGCCGTCACCACGTACGGCCCGATCGCAGTCGCGAAGTCCTTCCCCTTCGCCGGCCCCAGCATGCACTTCATCTCCTGCCGTTGAAGATCGCGGGCCGACAAATCGTTCAGCACCATGTACCCGAAGATCGCAGCCTCGGCCTCGTCACCGGAAACATCGGTTACCTCCCGGCCGATCACGCATCCGACTTCCAGTTCGAAGTCCAACTCCCGTGTATCCCCAGGTCGCTTCACCGCCTCCCCGTGACCCCGCAATCCGCACGGATTCGAGAAGTAGAACACGGGAATCTCGTACCACTCCGGCACCATCGCCTGCCCGCGCTTCTCCCGGCAAGTCTTCACATGCTGCTCGAAAGCATAGAAATCCCGAAACGTCCGAGGATCCGGCACCGGCGGAAGCCACCGATCGACCTCTTCCACCGCGACTCCTTCGTCCCCGGCTCCCGCCGCAATCGACTTCACGCCTTCCGCCCCGAATTGTTCCAGCGCCCCCCGCAAACTCGCCGGCGCATCCAGCGCAAACAGCCGGCCTTCACGCTCGACACAAAGCCGCGCCGCCTCACCGCCGCGCACCCGAACAACACAAAACCTCACCAAGCCATCTCCCGATCAGACGCGAATAAGGTCCTCATAAACCGCCGCCACCGACGCCCGACGAAGTTCCGCATAAACCACATCTTAGTTCGCCCGCCGCCCGCCCAGCAACCCCGCCCGAAAATCGTCAAACCCGGCGGCGACTGCAGGCAACGCCTTGGCAAACGCCCGCGCCCCAATCGGCAGAAGCTGACGGCTTTTCCCTGCTTGAACAATCGAAAGCCCACAGCTAGTCTTCCAACACTGGACCGACGCGACAGCCGTTCGGTCCCATATTCAAGGAGCACCGACCATGCCGGAAGGAGAGACCATCGGGAACGTTCCGAACGAAGAGACCTGGCTCGTCTGGTTGTTCATTTTCTGCGGACTCGGTCCCTTTGCGGATGAAAAGGAAAAGGAGCGCGCCCGCCGCGCCGCGCCCCACAAGGAGCATCGCGAGCTGCTGACCATGCAAAAACATGCTAAAGCGGCTCGGGCGCTCGGCGCGCTGAGCGACCCGGACACCGCTGTTGCGGCCGAAGCGCTGCGCATGCTTTTCACCAAAACCCTCTGGTTCCTGAGAACCAAGGACGCGGCGCTGGCCGCCTGCCAGGAGGCCTTGGATGAGATGCAACAGCTCGCCGGCCGCGACAACGAGGCGGCAAAGGACGTCCTGAAAAAGCTCGAGGCGAGGCAGGAGCAGGCCACCCAGGAAGCCGGCCAGTTCGTCTCGGCAGTCGACTGGAAAGCCCTGATCGAAGCCGCCCGCGAATGCGCCAAATCCGAATACTGACCCCCTCGCGTCTCGGGTCAGAGCGCATATAGTCGATAGTGCGCCGGTTGATGAGGGGCGCCCGAAGCACCTGGGCGCCACTGGCGGCTTTTCCGCCAGTGCAGAATACAACGCGTGTCGGATGCGGTGGCTGCCATGCCCTCACTCGCGTGGGCGTGCTTTAACGAAAGAAAGCGACCGGCCTCGATTCGCACGAGCCCTTCAAACCACCCGAAAGCAAACCGCAAGAAAAAGACTCCGTATCCCCAGCCTTTCCAGCGAAACCGTCACCATGTGCCGGTCCATCATCCCCGCCGGAAACGCAACCGAAACCGGAAACTCCCCGCGCAGCGCCCCGTGACCTCCGCACCGCCAGCACTCAAAAGGACCCAATCCGCCTCGGCCGCCGCACCGGGAACAACGAACCACCGCCGGAACCAGCACCCGGGCATAGCCCCCTTCCGCCGCCTGCTCTCGCGACACCGGCACCTCGACCGTCAGTCGCTCGACCCCCTCCGCCTTCGGTCGGGCCCGACCGAAGAAGTTGCCCCAAAGCCGATCGAATATCTCCTCGAACGAAGGGCTGAACGTCTCGAAAGACCGCGTCAGCGAAATGTGGCCCATGTCGGTCGGCCGCCTCTTCGGAATCAGCGGCTCGGCGGGTGGCCGGCGCAAGTCAACGACATCCGCCCCGAGGGGCGTTGGCCGCCGAGCCGACCGCCCGGGCCGGATCTTCCGGTCGTACTCGCGCCGCCGGCCCGGATCACCCAGGACCGAATACGCCTCCTGGACGGCTACGAACGGGCTGTCGTCCGCGCCGTAATGGTCCGGATGGAGCTCCTTGGCCTTTTGCCGATATGCCGCCTTGATCTGGGCCGCCGACGCGTCAGACGGAACGCCGAGAATCACATAGTAGTTCACCACCGCTGCACCTCCATCAAGTCGGATGCGTGCATCGGAAATCACCCAGCAAGATAGCTGTCAAGAGCCCGGTTTGCAGCGCCTGCAACCCGCGCACTACCCGCTCTTGACCGAGATCTTCCGCGGCTTCGCCTTGGCGGTCTTGGGAAGGTGTAGCGTCAGAACGCCGTTCGCGAACTCCGCGTTGATACTCGCCGCGTCGATCGCCTCGCTCACCTGGAAAGTCCGCCAGAAGTCTCCCACCGCATACTCCCGCGACAGGTAATTCGTCTCTTCCGGCTGACGGTCGGGCACCTTTCCGTAGATCGTCAGCGTGCCCTTTTCAAACTGGATGTCGATGTCGTCAGGCCGGGCCCCCGGCATATCCGCCACAACCATCAACTCGTCGTTCTGCTCGATGATGTCCACGCTCGGCCGAAACGTCCGACGGGCGCGTGTCTGCTCAGCGCGGCTCAATTCGCCCTGGTCCTGCTTCTCGATAGGCGATACGCTCATCGTCTCATCTCCGTCCTTTCCAAAACGTCCCCGCACCGCCGCTTTACTTCGGCAGCGCCCTCACCTCGACCTTGCGTGGCTTCGCCGCCTCCGCCTTGGGAAGCGTGATCTGCAACACACCGTCCCGCAGCGTCGCCTCGACCCGGTCCGCGTCGATGTCGACCGGAAGCCGGAACACGCGGCTGAACGACCCCACGCCGCGCTCGCGCCGATGAAACGTCGCCTTCTCATCGGCCGCTGCCTTGCGCTCGCCCTTCAGGATCAGCTCGTTATCGATCACCGAAACATCCAAATCCTCCATCCCGATCCCCGGAATCTCCGCCTCGGCGTACAGATTCTTCTCGTCCTCCCAAACGTTGACCGCTGGGAAGCTCGACGCCGGGGTCCACTCGCGCTGGTACCGCGGCATGTCCTCGAACATCCGCTCGAATAGCCGATCCATGTCGTTCCGCAGCCGATTCAACGGATGCGCTCTCGACAACCATCTCGGGTCCATGGCCATCTCCTTTGCATTCTGACGCCATCCCGGTCCCGACAGCAGGGACCCTCCCGAAAGCGCCCCGAGCAATGCCTGTGCCACACACAGCGCAACGGCCTCCCCTTGGCAAACCCATGTCTGCCAACGGGTTACGTCCGCGCGCTCTACCTCTCGACGATACGGCAACTGTCAAACTGGCACTCCCTGCAGGCAGTCCCGGCTCGGCCTTCCCCCAAGTGCGCGCGGTGGTTTTCGCTGGCAGAAGCACCTTTGCTGCGGTAGATTCCTCCGCGGCGCGGTGCTGAGGTGGCGCCGTCAACTCGGGCGCAGCTCGTGATCACGGAGATTCATGATGGAGATTCTGCCCCAACTCTGGTTGCCGATCCTCGTGTCGGCCGTCGTCGTTTTCTTCGCCAGTTTTCTGGCCTGGATGGCCCTTCCGCATCACAAGAAAGACGTCAAGATGCTGCCGGACGAGCCGGCGCTCGTCGAGCACCTCAAGCAACTGAACATCCCGCCCGGCACCTACATGTGGCCAAACTGCCAGTCGGCCGCCGAGCAGAGCTCCGACGAGTTCAAAGCCCGTTTCAACGCCGGCCCCTGGGGCAGCATCAACATCCTCGGCGCCAAGCCGAACTTCGCGCGCAACCTGGTCCTCACTTTCCTTTTCTACATCCTCGTGGGCGTCTTCGTCGGCTACATCACCGCCCAGGCGCGCGGAGCCGGCGCGGGTTTCCTGCCGGTCTTCCAGGTCGCCGGCGCCACCGCTGTACTGGCCTACTGCGCCGGCTCCATCCCCAACGCCATCTTCTTCGGCAAACCCGCCCGCTTCGTTCTCACCGACTTTCTCGACGGACTCGTCTACGGACTGTTGACCGGCCTCATCTTTGCATGGCTCTGGCCCGAATCCGCCACCGTGGCGACTTAGAATGTGAACGGGGGCGACTGAACAACGCGGCTCCTACCGACACAGGATTCAGTACGCGCAGGCCAGGCGGCGCGTGAGGTGTTTCACTCGGCGTGCTCTCGGATCCAGGCGGCGATGGCATCGAGTGCCGCGGGCGACATGGTCTGTTCGATCCTGCCGTATTCGTCCGGAGCGCCGGTCTCGGCCTCTTGAAGGAAATGGTTAAGAGTGGGCAGGACGACAACGCGATGATCCGTGTGGCCGGCTCTGGCAAGTGCCTTGCTGATCGCTTCGGCGTTGCCGGCTGGCGGCACCTGAACGTCCTTCTCGCCGAACAGAGCCAGCACAGGGCATCGGACATTGCCAAGCGTCAGGGCCGGGTCGTGCCGGACGGAGAAGCGATACCAAGGCGACATGAACCTCCGAACGCCGGCCTCGATCCGCTCTTCAGGCAGCGGCGGCTCCAGTTCCGACAGGATGCGGCGCACTTCGGCCGCGGCGGCCGCATCGTCGTCCTTCCGCAGCGCCGCGAAGATGCGCTTCTGCAAATCGCGCTTCGCGGCGATGGCAGCGTCGCTCTGACCAAGCGCCCGGCCGGCGGAGTCCTCGAACTGAAAGTGAAACGCCTCGCCCGGCAAGCCGGGGCTGGCGAGCATGACAATGAAAGCGACGTCGGGCGACTGCGCCGCCGCAAGCGCAGCGATCGTCCCGCCTTCGCTGTGACCAATCAGCCCGACCTTCTTCGGATCAACTTCCGTCCGGTCACGCAGAAACGCAACCCCGGCGACCGCGTCTGCGGCAAAGTCCTCGCTGGTCGCGTTCGAGCGATCCCCGGCCGATTCGCCTACGCCGCGGTCGTCCGCGCGCAAGACCGCGATGCCACGCCGACTCAGATAGTCGGCCAGCACCAGAAAAAACCGATGGCCCAGGATCGTCACGTCGCGATCCTGCGCCCCGCCCCCCGAGATGAGCAGCACGGCCGCCACCGGCCGCCCTTCACGAGGGATCGTCAGCGTACCCGCAAGGCGGGCCGGCGCATCCGCATTGATGAAAACGACCTCATGCTCGTCATAGGGATAGGGTGGCCGCGGCGTCTGGGGGCGGCTCGGCCGGCGAATCCGCGCCACTTTTTTCAACACAAGCGGCAACGACCGAGGCCCCTGCCGCCATTGACCATCAATAGTCACTTCTTGCCCATCGACGCGCCCTTCAAAAGACGCATGAGCGCTCTCTACCTCCAGCCGCAAACGATCCTCAGCAAGTACGACCTTGCTGACGGGAAACTCGGTGTCACCCTGGTCCGGGAGCAGCAGGACACCGTGGAGCCTCCCATTCGACTCGCCCGCTAGCTTGAAGACGACGCGCATGCTGAACCCGGGATATTCAAGCGATCCTTCCCAGATACCGGCCAAGTCCTCGTCGACTCCAGCCGACGCAGGCAACGAAGTCACCGCGCACAGAAAGAACGAGCCGACGGCCAATGCACCACCTCGGCACAACCTGTGTAGCCTCCTGAACATAACGCGTTGAGCCTCTCTCTTCGGCAGAAATCCTCCGGGTCTTCCCACACGCACCTTCCGACCCATCATATCGGCGGAGGAAAGTTCGAGGAATCACTTCGTAGCTATGACCGCTTGCGTGGGTCCGACCGCATCACCACTCCAAGCAGCTTATTGCTTGCTGTTGTCGCTCAACCACGAGGCGTCGAACGGATTACCACACTCCGGGCATCGGGCGTCACGCAATCCGCTGAGCGCGTATCCGCAGTTCGGGCAGTGAGGTTCCTCGCCGCGCTCCCTCGCGCGGCGGATGGACAACCACACGACAAGCACGCCGAGCCCGGCAGAGACCACCCAGTTCGCAACGCCCAGCAGTGTGCCGGGGAGTGTTGATGATGGCGGCGGATAAGGATCGGTCCATTCCGGGAAAAAGTAACCGGCTGCTATGGAAAGCACGCACGCCGCAAGCAGAGTGACAGCCAGACCACGCAGACATGCGGTCAACCACTCGCTCATGAGGCGAAAAGCTCCCTCCGTTGCCGATGTTCTCCAGTGAACAAGGATGCGCCTCAGCATGCGCGAGTTGCTAAAAGTCCGTACGGTCCTCGATTCGTTGTGGTCTATCTGTTCCAGCGTTCACATCTGGTCTACTGCGGGGAGTGTAGGCCGGGGTCTCCCGGTTTCGGCGCCGGCATCATGGTGACCGGGTCGCCGTAACGAACGACGCCGGGATAGACGATCTCGCCGTGGACGCCGCCGCGGGTGTCGAGCTTCAATGCGTTCTTAAGACCTGGGTGAATCTTGTCCATCAGGCCACACGGCGTCGTCTCGCCCCAGATCTTGACGATGATGTCGCCGAGTCGGATGACCTTGTCGATCATGGCGTTCAAGTCCAGTCCATAGACCAGCACGTTCGCCCTGCGGGCGTGCCAGGGCAGGTCCGCCCCGAGCTCGCGCATCGTGTCCGCCCACTTTCCCTCGGACAAGAGTGTGACGCCGCGCCGGCCTCGGGCGCGCGGGTCCCCGACCAAACCTGCGCCGCTCACAGCCCGTTGCTCCATCACCTCGACCATGTCCTCGCCGTCACCCGGGCGCACGGCGATGCCGTGGACGATCCCCTGGGGCTGCAGACCCCCTTCGAACTGCCCGAACACGTTGTTTATCCTCCGAATAACAGGTCGTGGGCGGCAATCATGATCGCAACGTCCACCAT
The DNA here is from genome assembly GCA_964574815.1 of uncultured Phycisphaeraceae bacterium. GTDB lineage: Bacteria > Planctomycetota > Phycisphaerae > UBA1845 > UBA1845 > CAZNPL01. The sequence continues at coordinate 128,287 of CAZNPL010000009.1, read as the reverse complement.
CAGGTGACTGATCCACGGACCGAAGATGCTGCCGCAACGATGGTAGACCAATGCCCAGATGCATCCGCCCGTGAAGACGCCCACGTTCAAGAGTACCACCAATGGCACGTCGGGGAAATAGGCGCTGAGAACGACGATGTGATGCAGCGTGAAGCCCAGCGCCGAATACAGCACGGCCCAGGGCAGCCGCGTCAGCCGTCGCAACTCGCCGAACACGAACCATCGCCAGTAATACTCCTCCATCGCCGAATTGCCGAGGCAGAGGAAGACCGCGAACAGAAAGAAGTGCTCCAGCGCTCCGTACGCGCCGCCCCGATCCAGCAGGCCATTCGCGTCGAGCCGCCCCGCAAAGGCAATGTAGTACAGTGCGACTATGACAGCGCCGATGAAGGCACCGCTGCCGAGCCCCCACCGGACAGCGCTCCAGTTCGGGCGAGGCCACTGAACCCGCCGCCGCTCGATGCCGAAGACCCACACGATCGGGATCGCGTTGACGATTATCTTGGAGCCAAAGTAGACGGCCGTGCGCGCCGACTCCGCTTCGACGAGATAGGCGTAGAGGAGCGCGGCCGTCGCATGCCCCAACATGGCGATGGCCAGGACGATGGCAAGCCCGCCCGGTCGCGTTGTGGTACGGAACTCGGCGATGGGTTCAGAGACCATAGATCGGCGCGTACTTTCCGCGCAGGTAGCTCATGAAGGGCTCGGGAGATAACGGTGCTCCTGTGACCTCTTGTACCAACTCGCCGGCCCGGTAGCGCATGCCTCGGCGATAAATGTTGCTCCGCAGCCAGTCGAGCAGGGTGTGGAAGTCGCCGCTTCGAATGCGATCGTCCAGATCGGGGATCGCCTGACGCGCGGCCTCAAAAAACTGGGCACCGTACAGTTTGCCCAGCGCGTACGTCGGGAAGTAGCCGATCGCGCCGACCGACCAGTGGATGTCCTGAAGGCACCCTTCCGCGTCGTTACCCGGTCGAATGCCGAGCAACTCCTCCATCTTGGCGTTCCAGGCGTCGGGCACGTCGTCGACGGCCAGCTTGTCTTCGACGAGGCTGCGCTCCAGCTCGAAGCGGAGAATGATGTGCAGGTTGTAAGTGGCCTCGTCGGCCTCGACGCGGATCATCGACGGCTTGACGATGTTGATGGCCCCCATGAACTCATCCAACGTGACGCCGCGCAATGCCTCCGGGAAAGCGGCCTGGCAGTCCGGATAGAAGCGCTCCCAGAACGGCCGGCTTCGCCCGACCAGGTTCTCCCAGGTCAACGATTGCGACTCGTGGATGCCGAGCGAGACGGAATGCCCCATCGGCGTGTATTGATGTTCGGGATCGAGCCCCTGCTCATAGACGCCGTGGCCGGCCTCGTGCAGCACACCGAAGATGGCCGAGTTGAAGCGATTCTCGTTGTAGCGCGTCGTCAGACGCACGTCGCCGGGCGCCATGCCGGTGCAGAACGGGTGGGCCGAGACGTCGAGGCGGCCGCGCTCGAAGTCGAAGCCGATGGCCTCGGCGAGCTTGCGGGCGAAGGCCTTCTGCGCGTCCGCCGGAAATCGGCGATGGACGATTGACTCGTCGGGCTGATTCGGAGCGGCGGTGATCTCTCGAATGAGCGACGCGAGGGGCTCGGCGAGGGATCCGAACAGCGTCGCGATTTCCGCCGTCTTGGCACCGGGCTCGAACTCGTCCATCAAAGCGTCGTAGCGCTCGCCGTCAAACCCGATGAGGTCGGCCACCTGTCGCTTCAGGTTGATGACCTCCTTGAGATGGGGTGCGAAGCGGGCAAACCTCGATTCCTTGCGGGCCTGCACCCACTCGGACTGTGCGACGGCCGTCACGCTCGCGATCCGCGCCACCAGGTCCGCCGGCAGCTTCAACGCCCGATCGTACTGACGCCGCACCTCGCGCACGTTGGTAGCGACGACCGGATCCTCGCCGGCTGGTTCCAGCCCCGACAGCAGCTCGCCCAGTCGCGGGTCCGTCATTCGCTCGTGTTTCAGTCGCGCGGCGAGCGCCCGCTGTTCGGAGCGCGCTTTCAAGCCGCCTGCCGGCATGCAGGTTTCCTGGTCCCATTCAAGGAGGTACTCGATTGCCTCGAGGCGCCCGACTTCCCGAACTCGCTCGATGAACTGCTCGCAAAGGTCATCCATGGTCACTGTCCTCCGGCGTGCGTGTTGCCGCTCGCACACGTGCGGCAGGCGAAGCCCGCCCTACGTTCTACATCACGGTTTGGCCCTTCCAGCGGGCGGGCCCGCCATAATTTATGCAAGCAGGCCCGACGACCTTACCGCAGCGGGCCGGTGAACGCCCGTTGGAACAGGCCCGAATCGTAGAGGTCACAATCTCCGTCGCCGTCGAGGTCGCTGGTCTCGCAGCCCGGCAGATGGGACGCACCGGGTCCGGTCATACAGGCGACGATAACGTTGTAGTCGTCGAGGTCGAAGTCGGCGTCTCCGTCAACATCGACCGGGAAATCGCATTCGTCCGGTACGCCGTTGTCGTTGCGGTCGCGACTTTCGCCGCCGGCGACGTCGCACTCGTCAGGGATGCGATTGACGTTGCAGTCGGAGGTGTAGCTTTCGAGTGGATACAATGAGATATCGTCGTAATAGAAACCGTTCGACCCCGGGCCGTATAGGTCAATGGCGCCGATATTCAATGAACCGCCTCGTTCGGTCCATGAGCTTGCCGCGAGAAACTGATCGTCATAGTAAATGGTGACGCCGCGGTTCAGATAGAAGTCGATCTCACAGCGGATCTCGACCCACCGATCGGTGACCAGGGGCAGCGTCTCGACGCCGAAGTCGTTCACGATCATCCCGGCGGCCGGGTCCATGAGAAGCTCGACGGCCCAACGTGTAATCCAATCCGGGTCGTAATCGGCGTTGACAATGAAAAACGCCTCGCCCGACATCGTCGAGGGAACGTAAACCCACGCCCGCAGCACCCAGAACCACGAGGTCGAAGGACCGTACCCGGTAAACACGTGAACGGTGTCGTGATTCGCGATCTTGAGCGACTGAGCCCCGCCCGGCGTGTGGTTCCGCTCGTCCGTCACAAGACCGGCCGCGGACGGATCACCGTACCAGCCGCCCCAGCCGTTGTCCGCGATGGCGCCGAGTGCGTAGGCCTCGAAGTCGTCGCACCAGGGCGTGCCGTCGGTGGCGTCTTCCGAGCACGCCGGTACGTAAGTCGGTACGGCCGCGACGATTGTTCCGAGCTGGCACTCGTCGGGTATGCCGTCGCCCTGGCAGTCTTCGCTCAGCCCGCATTCAAAAACACTTGCACATGCTCCGTCACATCCCAGATCACAATCGTCGGGGATCAGGTTATCGTTACAGTCGGCAAAGAAGCTGAACGTCATCGTCGCGGCGGATGGGCTGATGTCGTAAACATAAAGACTCGGCGGAACCTCATCCCACCATCGCGTGCTGGGATCGGTGCGCGGTCCGCACTGTGCATCCGACGGCCCGGCCCACAGGTCGCTGTCGTCACCGCGATTCACCCCGCGTTCGAGGTCCCAGTTCCCGTCGGCCTGCACGAGCGTGACGCGATAATGCGATCCGAAGGTCATCTGCTCGTTGTCGTTGCTTCCGTAGGTGTCAACGTGCCAGATGGCCAGTCCCGAATCGGGGATGGCGGCGTCGCGGCCGATCTGCTGCCGGTTTTCGATGAGATAATACTCGTTGGGCCTGAACGGATGGTCGTACTTGTAAGACTCGTTTGTACCCGTCGGCGCGGACAGGCCCGCCTGCGCAGTGGTGAGCGTCGTCGTCGTGGACCATCCCGCGATTTGTTTCAGGTAGGCGCACGGCTCGACCGGGTTCGTGGGGGAGGCCGTGTTGCACATGAGGCAGAACTTCCCGATGCCGGTCGATTCGTGACCGTAGTCATACAGGTCGGGCCAGTAACAGATCATGTGGCCGTTTTCGTGGCAGAAGGTGTTCAAGTACAAAGAGTCCCCAATGTCGCTGATCTGATAGCGCCAGGCCGATACACCGTCGGCTTCGAACGTGACCGGTCCGGTGTGCGGCCAGAGCCCCTCTGCCCAGACGTTGTCCCTTCCGCCGGCGTAGAAGCAGTTGATCGCGTCGATGAGCCCGTCGCCGTTGGAGTCGTACTGGCTGAAATCGAGACCGGCGGCATCCAGAGCGTTGAGGGCCTCGGTGACCAGCTCCCTGGCACGAACGCCGAGGGAGACGTTGGGGTCCGTATAGTAAGTCTTGGGATTGGCGGCGCGATAGTAAACGGGCGGAACAAAGTTCGTATAAGTCAGCAGGCCGTCGGACACGTCGTAGAAATAGTCACGGACCGAGCCGTTGTTGCCGTAGCCGGAATAGCCGACAAGGTTGCAGTAGTTGTCGACTTCGGAGGCGGGAACGGTCGACGGATCGTCCTCGAAATCAACCAGCAGGACGATGCCTTTGACGTGGCCGATGTTGGGCGGAACGGCCGATTCGGTTCCACGCAACGGGGCCGCCTGAATCAGCTCCTCATCGAGGCGCGCGCGGGCGGTCTCCGCTTTCTTCCTGGCCGACGCCGGGTTGATTCGAATGTGGCGTGACAGATCGAGCGCGTCTGCCGATCTCTCGGCAACGGGCACCCCGGTTGAAAGCAGTTCGTTCCCGTCGGCTGACAGGCGGGCATAACAGGTCTGGCCGGAGTGCGGATCGCGGACCAGAGTGTAGCCGTCGAGTGATTCCACGACGCGGTAGAATTCGTCGCCCCAGACTCGAACGTCGATCCGTCTGCCGTCGGGTTCGCGATGGGAGAAGATCTCGCCGAATACGGGGTCGCCGGAGGTGCGGACCGGTACGAGCAGGAGCAGCATAATGGCACACGCCGAGCACCAGCGGCTTCCGGATCGACGAGAGCGCGGTTCGGGGCGTCGGTCCGAGTGAACCGGCGATTCGGGTGACGCGAGGTGGCGCATCGTTAGCTCCTTTCGGGGCAATTCGGCCAGAGCGGCCGCTGCAACGGCGCGGTCGCCGATCGCCCGGCACGTCCGGACTTCGTTTCAATTGCGAGTTTAGTGACCAGGGTTTCGCGGAACAAGCGTGGGACGTAGATGCGTACAGGCGCTCACGGCAGAAGGCTTGCCGGTCAGGCGGGGCTATATTGGACGCCCGGATTGGAGGCCGCGCCTGAACGTGGACCCTCGTTTGCGTCCGTTTGATCGGCCCGAGCGGCCATGGCCGTGAGGAGTTCGATAAGTCCGGCAGTTGGGTTTGCGGGGGATCGCCTCCGGCTAGTCCCCCCAAAAACTGCGGATATCGCGTGTTCCACACTTTCCAAAAAAAACTTGAACACCCCCCGTGTTCTATAGGCGTGGAAAGGAGAGGCGCGCCCGAAGTGCGCGCCGAGCGAGAAAATGACGGATGAGCCAACAATGCCCGGCCAGGCGAACCCGCAGTGTCGAACATCCTCCCCATTCCGCCCTCAGTCTGCGCCAAATAACGGAATTTGCGGATCCGCCCCGCACCCCCAAAGCGCCAAACGAACCTTGCGCCACGAAAGCTTGGGAAAGGAGGATGAGATGACGTGAGTGAACTCTGAAACCTTTCGTAGGAACCCGGTGGGTATCCAATCCCACCCGGCAGAGCTGGCCAGCAGCCGGAAGCGAGTCTTGCGTGGTGGCGGAGCAATCCGTCCTGCGAAGCGTAGACAGCGAGTGCCCAAGCCGTGTGATAGAGCCTCGAAAGTGGCTGTTCGCGGGAGCCTTCGTCGTGGTTTGAGCGGGGGCCGCGCCGGCGCATCGTACGGGCCTGATGCGCCCGGTCCCGCCGGGGTCGTAGAGCAGGGCATAGGCACACCGGGGTTCCCCAGGAACGTGGGAGGCCCTGTCGTCTCCACACCGTCAAGAAGCCGGACGGGGGTCACCGGCGCAGAGCGAAACCCCCGGCCCCCGGCGTTGCACGTCATGCCGACGGGAGCGAACGGACATGCACGGGCTGGTACCGCCCTCCGCTACGCCGACGACTTCGTGATGGGGTTCGCGTTCAAGGAGGGCGCCCAGCGAACGCTGAACGTCCTGCCGAAGCGCTTCGGCAAGTACGGCCTGGCGCTTCACCCGGACAAGACCCGGATGGTTGCCTTCGGGAAACCACCGCAGCGAGGCCCGTCCCTCAAGCGGGGCGGCTCCAGCGGATGGGGTCCGGGGTCCTTCCAGTTCCTGGGATTCACCCACTACTGGGGACGATCCCGCAAGGGGAACTGGGTGGTTCAACGCAAGACAGCCTCATCGCGACTGAGCCGGGCGATCACGACGGTCGCCCAGTGGTGTCGCCGACACCGCCATCTTCCGATCGCCGAGCAGCAATGCCACCTGAGTCACAAACTACGGGGCCACTACGCGTACTACGGGATTACCGGCAACGCGCGATCGCTGAGCCGGTTCCACCTCGCGGTGACGCGACAATGGCGTAAGTGGTTGGGCCGCCGCCGGAGGAACGGCGCCATTCCATGGGCCATCTTCAACCGGCTGCTGGAGCACTACCCGCTTCCGCCGCCCGTGGTCGTGCAATCAGTCTATCGCTCGCGGTGAAGCCATGATTCGAGGAACCGTATGCGTCAATCGCGCACGTACGGGTCTGCGGGAGGCCTGGGGGAGCAATCCCCCAGGCCCACCCGGCCACCGGGGGCCCTCGACCACAATCTCACCCCCGCTGGCGAGCCTCTGTCCCTATCGTCCGTCCCATCGTCCCTATTCTCTCGCCTCCGTGCCTGTTCATACCAAACGAAGCCAAAATCCAGCGAGGCCCGACCAATGGCAGGCAGAATCGACATGTCTGGGTCGCAGGCTAAACGGCAGAGAGCCTGTGGCCGATGCCATTCTCGGATGAACACACACCCGTCCGAACCGTCCGGCCGGGAGGGCGCCCTTCCGGCCAGCACTAGGCTCGCGCGCATTCCGCGCGACCTCCTTCGCGTGGGCTTCCGCCTGCCGGGCGACCTCTTCGATCGGGACGGGAAAGTGCTTCTGCGGGCGGGCGCCCGGCTGAGCGACGGCGACTTGCGGATGGTTGACGCCCACCGCGTCCGAGGACTCTACGGCGCCGAGGGCTGGCCCGATAACTGCCTACTCGGTCTGACCAGCGCGGTCGTCGACGGCCCGCCCGACAGCACCGTGCCGATCGCGCGGCTTCGAGCCGGCCTCCGCCTCACGCACGACATCCGGAACGACGAGGGCGAATTGTTGCTGGCCGCCGGCCGGGAGATGACCGGGCCGTTTCTCGCGCAGCTCCAGGCGAACGGTGTTGCAGAGGTGAAGCTCGCTCCGGCGGAGAAGCCGGCGTCACAGCCCAGTGCCATACTTTACGACACCGGCGCGCTCGACCGGGCGCTGGCCGAGGCCGTTCGGGAACCGCTTCCCATTCACGCCAAGTCGAAAGCGGACCGTCCGCGGCTGCCGGTGCACGATCTGCATGAGACGGCCCGACAGGGGCTCGAGCGCCACACCGCGGCCCGCACGCTGGCCGCCGAGTTATGCGATCAAATCGAGGCGGGCCGTCCCGTGCCGATCGCAGAGATCAAAAGAACCGTTGACGAATTCATCGACCTGATCAACCTCGACCACGACTTGGCGCCGCTCGTCGTCGCCATGCAGTCGTCTCCCGGTGAATACCTCTTCGATCACTGCGTCAACGTCGCGCTCGTGAGCATGTCGATAGCGGCTCAGGTCGGATGGAGCACGGAGACCATTGCAGAACTCGGTATCGGCGCGTTTCTTCAAGACGTCGGCATGCTTCGCGTGCCCGCGTCGATTCGCCTCGCGCCGCGACCGCTCACCGAGAACGAGTGGCTGCTTGTCCGCCGCCACCCGCTTCATACCCTCGACTACCTCGATCGGATCAGAGGCATAACACCCGTGGCCAGTTTCATCGCGTACCAGGTGCACGAGCGATGCGACGGTTCGGGTTACCCCAACAGGCACTCGTGCTCATCGCTCCATCCATACGCGAAAATCGTATCCATTGCGGATACCTACGCGGCCATGATCCGCAAGCGGCCCTACCGCGACGCACACCCGCCGTACGCCGCGACCCGGGCCCTTCTGTTCGGCGCCGGCGCAGATAAGTACGACCGTACGTTTGTGCGGGCGCTGCTCGACACCCTTGCGGTCTTCCCGATTGGGAGCCTCGTCGATCTCAGTGACGGCTCCACAGGACGCGTGATTCGCGCCAACCCGGGATCGCACACCCGGCCGGTTGTGGAGATTCTTGATCAGCACTTTCAGGCGACCGGGCGGACGATCGATCTTTCCGCGGACGACGCACTTGGAGTTATCGCTGCCGGCCCGCAGTTACACCCGGAAAAGCCGCCGAAGCCCGGCTGAGCCGCGGAGGGCGGTTCTGACGCGGGTCAGCGCCTGGGAGGCTCGATCGGCCCGCTCCGCCTGGGGAATCAATGAGCGAGGTGCCCGCGGAAAAGCGGGCGGGAGGCCCCCGGGGGGCGGGCTCACATGCGATGCTTGTCGAGTTATCATTATGGGGGAATGATTGCCGTGGAGCGAAAGCGCATGGAGAGGATTTGAAGATGTATCTGCTACGTGTGCGTGATCGAAAACTGTGGGGGCTGATCGTTGCCGTTCTGGCGCTGACCGTTGGGCTGACAACCCCGGCGTTTGCGCAGGATGCCAAGCCCCCGGAAGAATCGAAAGAGCCCGCCGAGCCGAAGAAGTCGGCTGAGTCGACCGAACCCGAAGAGGATCCGGCCAAGTTGGCCAAGGAATATCGTGAGGCCGCTGCAAAAGGCGACCCGGAGGCGATGGCCAAGCTTGGAGCGCTTTATCAGAGCGGGCGAGGCGTTGCCAGGAACGAGGGGGCGGCGTTCAAGTGGTTCAGCCAGGCCGCCGAAAAGGGCCATTCCGATGCGATGACCAACCTGGGCGTTCTTTACGCAACGGGCCAGGGTACGGCCAAGGACGAGAAGAAGGCGGTCGAATGGTTCCGCAAGGCCGCCGAGAAAGGCAATGCCCGCGCAAAGTTCAACCTCGGCCTGGCGTATGAGAACGGTACGGACGTCGATCGCGATTTGGCGAAGGCCCTGAAATGGTATGTCGAGGCCGCCGCAGGCGGATCCGCCGAGGCGAAGTTCAATCTGGGCCTGATGTATGAGGCCGGCCGGGGCGTGCCCGAAGATCACGGGGTCGCTTTCCAATGGTACGCCAAGGCCGCCGACGACGGTCTGCCGCAGGCTCTGTTTACTATAGGAAATCTATTCGAGCAGGGGCGTGGCGTGGAGAAGGACGCCGCCCAGGCCGCCAAGGCGTACGAACAGGCCGCCCGTCTCGGCTACGCGCCGGCCATGAGCGCCTTGGGCGTGCTGTACTCCGACGGGCGCGGCGTCGAGAAGAACGACAAGACCGCCGTCTACTGGTTCCAGATGGCCGCCGCCCGAGACTTTCCCCGGGCCGTCTCGAACCTGGGCCTCATGTACTTCAACGGCCGCGGCGTGACCAAGAGCTACGAGAAAGCCCTCGAACTCTTCCGCAAGGCCATCGACCTCGGCGACCCGGATGCGATGTACTACCTGGCGATCATGTACTCGAATGGGCTCGGACTCGAGCGCGACGAGGACATGGCCCTGATCCTCCTGAAGCGGGCCGCCCGTGCCGGGCATCAGGAATCGCGGGAGCGCCTCGAAAAGGCCGGTCTCTCCTGGGAACCCGGAGCTTGAGCGGTCTGAGACGCACCGAGGAGCGCGGAGGATCGCCGCCAGCGAGGCTCATTGAGGAAAGATTGATTCAACCGCTTCACGGATCACTGACGCGGCGATGTGCGACCGGACAACCGGCGCACCGAAGCCTGCCAGCAGCGCAAAGCGTTGCGCCCCGGAAACCGTCTTCTTGTCCAACCGGAGAGACGCCAGCACGGCCTCCAGGTCCAGCGCCTTCTTTAACCCGGTCGGAAGACGAAGCATCTCCAGCAGCGCCGCGAGGCGCGCCGTGCAGCCCGGGTCGAGGATACCCAGGGAGTTCGCCAGGCGGCACTCGGCCACCATCCCGAGTGCGACGCACTCGCCGTGCCGGAGCTGATAGTCGCAGACCGACTCGATGGCGTGCCCGATCGTGTGGCCGAAGTTCAGGAATGCCCGAACGCCGCCCATCTCGCGTTCGTCGCGCGCCACAATCCCCGCCTTGATCGTGATATTGCGATCGAGCAGGTCACGAAGGCACGATGCGTCGCGCCCAAGGATCTCAGCGGCGTGCGCTTCGTGCCAGGTCAGGAACGTCTCGTCACTGATCGCGGCATGTTTCACGGATTCCGCCAACCCGGCGGACACATCCCGGTCGGGCAACGTCAAGAGGCAGTCGGTGTCGACGACGATCAGACGCGGGTGATGGAACGCGCCGACCAGGTTCTTGCCGGCTGAGTGATTGACGCCCGTCTTACCACCGATCGAGGCATCGATGTCGGCCTCGAGACTGGTCGGGCAAAGGGCTGTGGTCACACCGCGCATCCACGTGGCCCCCACGAAGCCGGCCAGATCCGTGACCATGCCACCTCCAACGCCTACGACCAACCCATCCCGCCCCAATCCCAGCTTGGCGAGGTGGTCGTATAGGCGCGAGGCTTGGTCGAGGGACTTGCTGGCATCGCCCGGCGGCACCACGGCCAACCCGGTCGGCACACCATCCGTTTCGAGCGCGTTCACCACCGGCGAGGCGTAGGATTCAGCCAGGTTCCCGTCGGTCACGACCAGAGCCTGGGAAAACCCGCCGACGTCGCGGCAACAGGCGGCCAGTCGCGGCAGCACGCCGGAGCCCACGAGAACGCGCGTGGCATAACCCGCCCACTCCAGCTCCCGGTCGCTGTGGATCACCACTGCTCTGCGATCCTCCTTGTCATCCGATCCGATCGGTTACGCCGCGTCGACGGCGAGCTGAATTCGCCGATGTCGCGGTCTGCCTCACGCTCAGTCCGGCCCGGCGGGCGCCCGCGTTCTGCCGTTGAGGATACCCGAACGCTCCCCCGAGGCCAGGGAGTGACGCTGCGCGACAAGATTTGGCAAAATCCGACGTTTTTTTCGGCGGCTTCTTAGGATAGTGTCTGGATTGTGAGATGGCTGCTAACATCTTGAATATCACAGGGTTACGATAGGCCGGCTGCCTCGGGAACGGCGGTCTCGGCCTGAGGTCGCGTTGCGGCGATCGATGGTTGCCAAAACGGGGCGATTTCATTGCGACGTACCCCCAGTTTCTGTTATAATGATCTTGTTGGCAGGATGTTATGGGATCGCGCGGGTTGACACCGGAGGTTTGTAGCCGGCACGCCGTTCCACGACTTGAGCGACCCCCAAGGCGGGAGTTGCGGATGAGTCGGGAACCACCCCCAGCTTGGTCACCGCCCTGTTGTTAAATGTCTGCCCTGTAAGTAATTAGGTTTTGAGGCGTCACGTTGCCACCCGCAGGACGATGTGCAGCAGCATTGACGAGATTGAGCGTCCACAGTACAGTCGAGTTATATGGTCAGGATGACGGCACCAGTACAAAATCGTTCGGCCAGGCGTAAATCCAGCACGAGCGGCAAAATCCGTACTTATCGCTCGGCGCTAAGCTATCTTAACGCGGCCGTAAACTACGAACGGACTCCCCCCCTGCCGGGTAGCGACTCGCCCTACAGCGTCCACCGGATGCAGCGGCTCCTGTCCGCGTTGGACAACCCGCATAAGCAGTTCAAGAGCGCCCACGTGGCCGGGTCCAAGGGCAAGGGCAGCACGGTGGCGATGCTGGCCCGGATGTTGGAGGCCAGCGGCTACAAGGTGGGGACATACATGTCCCCCCACGTAGTGGACATTCGGGAGCGGATCGCGATTAACGGGGAGTACATTCCTGAGGCGGCGTTCACGCGGCTCATGGACCAGGTCGCCAAAGCCGTGCGTAAGCCGCGGGTCGGATCGCCGACTTATTTCGAGCTGGTGACGGCCGTCGCATTCCTCCATTTTGCCCAGTCTGAGGTGGATATCGCCGTGGTAGAGACCGGGCTGGGCGGACGGTTGGATGCGACGAACGTGATCAAGCCCGAGGTGATCGGCATCACCAGCATCAGCCTGGACCACTCCGAGCAGCTTGGGGCGACGGTTGAGGAGATCGCGGGCGAGAAGGCCGGCGTGTTCAAGACGGGCCTGCCGGTCATCAGCTCGCCTCAGAGGGAAGGTGTGGTCAAGGTGCTGCGCCGGGCCGCAGCCGAGAATGAATGCGAGCTGCGGATGACCGGCCGCGAGAACGGCTTCAGCTTCCGGTTCGAGTCCTCTCGCGACGCCGGTCCGCACACACGGATCTGTCTGACGACGCCGACGAGTCATTTCGAGCACGTCCGGGCGCCGTTGCTGGGGGATCATCAGGCCGTGAACTGCGCGTTGGCGTTGGGCATGTTGGATGCGTTGAAGTGCCGCGGGTTCGAAGTGGATGATCGCAAGGCAGTCGAAGGGCTGGCCACGGTGAGTCTGCCCGGGCGTATGGAGATTGTGCACGATTCGCCGCGGGTGGTGGTGGACGGAGCGCATAATGCGGCCAGCGTGGACGCTTTGATGCGGGCCATCGGTCAGAACATTCCGTACGACTCGATGGTGATCATCTTCGCGTGCCAGAAGGACAAGGACATTCCCGGAATGCTCAGGCACATTCGCCTGGGCGCCGACAAGATCATCTTCACGACGACGGGCTCACCCAGAACCGCGGACCCGGCCGATCTGGCGGCGCGGTTCAGCGAGATCTCGTCCAAGATGTGCCAGGTGACGGACGACCTTCAGGAAGCGATGTCCATCGCGGAGCGCGCCGTATCGCGCGACGACCTGATCTGCGTCACCGGCTCGTTCTACCTGGTAGGGCGCGCCAAGCGCATGTTCTCGAAGTGAGCTATCGTGGCCGCGGCATTCCTGAAGGCGCGGGGCCGCACGTTCGTCCAGGCCGCGCAGCCGGTGAGCGTTGAAACAAAAACGACCAGCCGCCCCCGCGAGGAGGACGGCTGATCCGTCAATTCAGGTCGGGAGATGATCGCCCGGACCTACTTGATGAGGGGCAGGGGCTCGCGTAGTGGCGGCGGACACCGGTCCGCTTCGGTGGGCGGAGGACAGGCGGCGTCACAGTAGTAGAATTGCCCGGCGCAGGTGGTGTTCAGAACACACTGCGGGTGACGCTCGAAGTAGCAGTCGTACCCCTCGAGCATTTCCGCACACACGGCGCACCCATTGCCTCGGCAACCCCTCCAGATGCCGTCGCCGACACCGTCACACACGCATTGGTCTTCGGCCGTCGGCTCGGGACAAGCCGCGTCGCAGTAATAGAAACTCCCGGCGCACGTGGTGTTGAGATCGCACTGGGGGTGGTTCACAAAGTAACAGTCATAGCCCCCGAGCTTCTCTTCGCAGACGGCACAGCCGTTGCCCCGGCAGCCCCTCCAGATGCCGTCGCCGATGCCATCGCATACTTCGCAGAAGTCGTACTCGCTGGGGGGCGGACAAGCCCGGTCGCAGTCGAAGAACCATCCGGCACAGGTCTCGTTCAACACGCAGTCCGGATGGTTCTCGAAGTAGCAATCGTACGGAACGACCTTTTCGGCGCAGACGGCGCAACCATTCCCTCGACAGCCATCCCAGGTGCCGTCGCCGATTCCATCGCACACGCACCGGTCGGCCTCGGTCGGTTCGGGGCACGCTGCGTCGCAGTCGAAAAAACGCCCCGCACAGGTCGTATTGAGCACGCACTGTGGGTGATTCTCAAAGTAACAATCGTATCCCACGAGCTTCTCTTCGCAGACGGCACACCCATTGGCCCGGCAGCCATTCCAGGTGTCGTCCCCGATTCCGTCGCAGACGGTGGGGAACAGTCCGCTCAGGCTCACCATGTAGACGTCGCTGCCGCGCGAGCCTGCGGCGATGTACTCTCCCGGGGTGCCCAGGTTGTCGATGTCGGCGAAGCCTTCCCCCGTCCCGGGAATGCCAAATGTTTCGCTCCACACGGTGTTGCCGTCGGGGTCCAGTTGCACGACCCACGCATCCGCATTGCTTGAGCTGGACCCGGGGTCAGACGAGAAAGACTGAGTAAAGCCGACCAGGATCGCTCCCCCGTCAGCGGTGACCTCGCCACCATCGAGCCATTCCTGGTAGTCGCCTCCCACGACCACGTCCCACAGCAGCGTCCCGGACGCGGAGAGTTTCAGCACCCAGGCGTCGGTTCCTGAGTACGGCTCCCCGGCACGGCCGGCGACGAGAAAGCCGCCGTCGGGCGTCTGGGCTACCCAACGGGCATTGTGCCACAGGTTCGGATCGCCGAAAGTCGCGGACCACACTTCGTTCCCGCTGGCATCCGTCCTGACGACATACATCTGGCTCTTGAGTTCAGCGCCGTCATATCCGTAGTAGCCGGCCAGAACGAACCCGCCATCCGATGTTTGGTCACAGGCTCTGGCCACTTCCGTCGTGTTCTCGGGACCATAGTTCCGCGCCCACAGCAGGTTTCCCGAACTGTCCATCTTGACGAGGCCGGCATCATGCTTGGCGGTGTCCCGGATGGTCACGGTGCCGCAGCCGACAAGATCGCCGCTACTGAGTTCGAGGGTATCCCATAGTCTGTCGAAGCCGTTCTCCCCTCCGACCGTGCCCTCCAGATCAATGATATTGTGCCACAGCTCCTGACCGTTGGCGTCGGTCTTGATCACGAGGATGTCGTCCGACTGGCCGCCGTATTGGGGCTGGGCCTTACCTCCGAGCAGAAAACCCCCTTCCGCCAGAGAGGTAACGCTCCAGGCGGCATCGTACAGCGTGTACGAAGGGTAGATCTCGTACCAAAGCAGGTTCCCTGACACATCCACGCGCACGAGAAAAGGCCGCTTAACGCCGCTGATATGTCGTCCCGCCGCGACGAATCCGTTTCCGTCGACGGTAGCCATTCCGTCCCGGGTATCGGCCGTGCCACCCAGGCTATACGTCTCCTCCCATGCCGGGGCCGCGGTTGCCACCGCGACTGCCACCATCGCCGTCATCACAAGGCATCTCATGACCTGTTCTCCTTTCAGATGTTTGCAGTTCCTGCACTTGCCTATACGTTCCCGCTCAGGAATGCCGGGGCCATGCCTCGCGCACCAACGCCACTCGCCTCGGCACACTTTCGGCCCGGCATTCCCGACCGGAATCAACTCTATGTGGACGGCACCAGCGGCAATGGCAGATCTGCACGGTCTTTGCGAGTCGCTTCGCGAGGCGGCGCTAGCACCAAGTTGAAACACCATAAGTCACACCATAACCCAGACAGGTAAGCGCAGAATCGATTGCGCGGGGTCAGCGATAAATCGAAAAGTCAATTTGGGCAAGGTTGTAAAGGGGGAGAGGATTTGCGAACCTCAGGCCTTGTCGGGGCATTTTGTCGCGGGAAGGCGCGGCTGATTTACCTTGCCACGCCGGAGCCGGTCCGTACGAAAGAGCCATAGCGCGGCTGCACGTTCGAGGACTGCGACATCGAGCCTTGTCTGCCCAACGGTACCATCAACCTTCTGGACGTGTTTGCCGTTCTGGACGCGATGGACGGAATCGACCCCTGCTGCACGCAGGGTGCCGCCGCGGGCGCTGGCTCGATGATCACATCGAGCGAGGGCAGCGCCACTGTCGACCTGACGCTGATCTCCGGTTTGGGCACGGGTGTGTCAGCAGGAACTTATCGCGTGGATGTCTACGCGAGCAACGTCGCAAGTTTGCGCGGCTATGAAATCGCGCTGGACGTGTACGGCGGTAAGAGCGGCGGGCTGACGCTACAGGACCTGTGGATCGATGCGCAGCGGAGCGAATTCGTTTTCGGCGGCGCGGACTCGTATCCGACCGTGGATAAGGTGCAGGGACGGCTGGCGTGCGTCGAGCTCTCTGGCGGAGTGCCCGTGTCTGAACAGGCCTACCTGGGCACGTTCGTGTTTCAGGCGAGCCCGGACGCCAAGGGCGATTTCACCGTGGTGCCCCGATCCGACGATGGCACGATTCTGTTTGATGCTTTGGGCAACCGACTTGAGTTGCTGAACGTTACCGAGGCTTCAATATCGAGGCCATGACACCCACACGGGCGGCGAGGCGGGCGCGCTCGGTTGCAACACGGCTCCGGGCGCGCCCGTCCGCTTTTTTTTCACATACTTCCGATAAGTCCTCTGCCGCTGCGATTCGATTCGACGCGGTCGTTACGCTACAATCACGTGAGAGCGTGAGAAGGCGTGGGGAGGCCTGCGATGAAAGCGTATCAAACGACTCTACTTATCGCCCTGGTGACTTTATCACATGCCTCTGCCCGCGCAGACTCGGTCTGGATGTGGACCAACAGCGCGACCGGCGAAGGCTTTGCCCAAGTATTCGACGGCGGCCCCCTCGTTACGGACTCCGTCGATCTGCAGGATACCATGGCTCCATTCCTTTCGTTTCGCGCTACCGACGCAACACGTCCTGGCAGTCTCGGGGCCGATGCATCGGCTAACGGCGCATCGCGCGTGGTTGAGTTCGACCAGAGCATGCGGTTGCTTGCGGATTTCCACGTCTCATACGCGTCGTCGCTGAGCCCGGGCGGCGATCGCCCGGGCGGGCGGGCGGAGGGGAGCTTTACTTCGATCGTCGAGTTCGTCATGCCGGTGGATGAACTGGAGTGGTTCTACGGGCTTGGGATCACCGAGGACGCGGGATTCGAAGGCGAGAGCAGTGTTGTCGTCGAGAATCTCACGCCGGGCAGCACACTCCTCACGCTTACCGCTGAGATGGGAAACGAGACGATTCTCGAAGGCCACGCGGACGACCTGATCCGCATCACCTCCCAGATGTCGGCAGGCGGCCAAGCCCCCGGCCAATTCGCACTCGACCAGGGTTACAGCACGTTGGTCGACATGATCTTCACCATCCCCGAACCAGCCACCTTCGCCCTGCTCGCGCTTGGAGCGTTCGTCGGGCTGAGGCGCGGGCGGCTCTAGACTCCGATAGCACCCTCGACGTTCGCCGGCAGGGCGAAACATAGGGCTGCACGACTGCGCGCGCATGTAACATGCGCTGAGATCATTGCGCACGCGGGAGGCGAGTGATTAAGGCGTAACGGAATTTGCTTCGCCTGTGCCGGGTCCTGAGGGTAGAATGATACAAGGACGTGAGAGGGCGTGGAGGAGCCTGCCATGAAAGCGTATCAAACGACTCTACTTATCGCCCTGGTGACTTTATCGCATGCCTCTGCCCGCGCAGACTCGGTCTGGATGTGGACCAACAGCGCGACCGGCGAAGGCTTTGCCCAAGTATTCGACGGCGGCCCCCTCGTTACGGACTCCGTCGATCTGCAGGATACCATGGCTCCATTCCTTTCGTTTCGCGCTACCGACGCAACACGTCCTGGCAGTCTCGGGGCCGATGCATCGGCTAACGGCGCATCGCGCGTGGTTGAGTTCGACCAGAGCATGCGGTTGCTTGCGGATTTCCACGTCTCATACGCGTCGTCGCTGAGCCCGGGCGGCGATCGCCCGGGCGGGCGGGCGGAGGGGAGCTTTACTTCGATCGTCGAGTTCGTCATGCCGGTCGACGAACTGGAGTGGTTCTACGGGCTCGGTATGGGCGACGCGCTCGGATTCACAGGGTCAACCAATGTCGCAGTCGAGAACGTCACAATCGGGCAGACCCTGCTGACGCTTGATTCAGTCATGGAAGGCGAGACCATTCTCGCAGCTCATGCAGGCGACCTGGTCCGCATCACGTCCGAGTTCTCGGGCGGCGGCCAAGCCCCCCCGAACTTCGAAATCGACCGAGGCTACGGCGCGCTTCTAGACATGATCTTCACCATCCCCGAACCGGGCTCCGTGATCCTCCTGCTCGCGGGCCTGCCGCTTCTGAGAAGACAATTCAGTCCATGAAGGATTTGGACCGCTCGCCGTGGGCGGGATATCCCTAGCGAGACGCAGACGTCGCACCCGAGCGCGTGCAGCCAGGCGTGTGCGCACGGTGACGCGCGCCTGACGGTCGATATCGCAGCCGGGTGGCGCAGGCTTTGATGCTCCCTTTCAGAAGGACAGCGTGTCCATGTGCAGCTCCAGGAGTTGCGGCAACCCAATCAGGGATTCGCGAAAAGCCTCATTTTGATCGAGCCGCAATTCCTGCACAGGGCGCGACTGCAGTAACCGGTAGTTCATGGGGCGACCGTAGCCGATCATGCTGTTGACCATGTCCGCCAGTTGAATCGTCAGACGTAGTTCACGCAGGGGATCGCCTGGGCTCGGCGGGCTGTGATGGTCGGCAATGAGCGTCTTGAGATCCGACGGAAGCTTCCAGGCGTCGGCGACCAACTCACCGAATTCCTGGTGGCATTCACTGCAGAAGTACTCGAAGGTATCGAAGTCGACGCTGAAGCCGAGGACGCGCTGCTGCGATTGGACCTCACGGAGCACAATGACGTTGCCGATGTCCACGAGTAGTCCCGCAATAAACGCCTCGTCCATGTTGACGCCCGCAAACGGCCCGAGCGTTCGGCTGATGACGGCATTGGCGATTGCTCGGTTCCACACCAGGCCGGTGAGTTCGCTGTCACCGCCCATTCTGTGAAAAGCGGCCGCCCGAAAGGCCTGATGGAGCATGAGCGTGCGGACCGCGTTCGACCCCAGGCGGGTGACCGCGCTTTGAAGCGATGTGATCTTGTTGATCGCGGCGAACAGGGCGGAATTGGCCATACGGAGAACCGCCGCTGCGATGACCTGATCCTCGGCGATCACTTCAGATAGCTTGGCCGCGTCATACTTCGGGTCACTGAGGCAGGTCAGCACGCGTTCCGCAACGCCGGGCAAAGGCGGAAGGTCCAGGTGGTGGCCGTCGAACTGCGAAACGAGGATGTTCTGGAGCGCGCGAGCTTCGGCGTTAAGCTCCGGAACAGGAGGCGGCGCCAGGTCGGTTGCGGTGGCATCCGGCGGGTCCCACCAGAAGTCGTCTTCGGGCTCCTTGCCGGCCGCTCCGGAGGGTTTACGCCTCGGCTCAGCTGAGGATTCGGCTTCGGCCACGCAGGTGGCGGTGCTTGGCGACTGCCCGGATGCATCCGTGGTTTGAGCCGCGTGTCTCGAGCCGATGATCGATTCCAAGATCCAGTCCCAAAGTCCCACGTCGCCAACTCCTGAAATGCCACGACGGCCGCGAAGGCGCGAGCCTGTGCCATAGCGGGATTCAGTCCTCGAGCCCTCGCGTGCCCGGTTTCGGCGCCTAATTATCGACCATTCTTGGGGCCGCCGTTCGGTTGTTTTCATGGGCGCTGTCCTGTTTGTACCCTCTCTGCAACGCCTGATAAAAGATGCGATCGTCGTTGCTCAGGCCCGATTCGGCCACGAGCTCCTATCGAAGGGCGTCGATCCGAGACATGTTGCGCGTTCACCGGCGAAGACACTGCTCAGTCGTCGACGGGCTTCTGGATAACAGAGGCCAACGTGGCACGGCTGTCGGTGTGCGGAGGTCGGTGCGCTCCGACAGGGTGTGAACATCTGCACGCGAGAGCCTTTATTGGGAAGGTGGAAGGATGATAGTAAACGTGGTGCCGTGCTCGGGACGGCTGGTGACGCTGATGCGGCCGCCGTGCTCCTTGATGATATCGCGGCAGACGGACAGGCCGAGTCCGGAGCCGGAGGTGCGTTTGTTCGCCGAGCCGTTCTTGGTGGTGAAGAAGTCTTCAAAGACCTGGTCGAGATGCTCGGGGGCAATGCCACAGCCGGTGTCCTTGAACTGGATTTCGATTTGATTGTCGCTCGTTCGGGCCGTGACGTCGATGCGCCCGGACCGGCCTCGCAGCGCGTCCCGGGCGTTCAGGAGCAGGTTGAAGAAGACCTGTTGGAGTTGCTGTGCATTTCCGCGCACAGTAGCATGGGGGGGCACGTCGACCGTCAGGGTGACGTTGTCCTTTTTCAGGTCGCGGCAAAGGCATCGAATCGCGCCTTCCAACACCTCGGCGACTGAGACTATGGAGAATTCGACCGGCTCGTCAGCGGCCATACCGAGGACGCGGTCAGTCATGGCCATCACGAGCTCGATCTGCCTGGCGGTGACTTCGAGGGCCTTATCGGCGAGTTTGGGGTTCTTTTGTTCGATGGCTCCGGTGGTGTAGCCGAGTGCGGGGGTGAGGAGGTTGTTGGTCTCATGGGCAAGGAGTGCGGCGGTCGTTCCCAGGGAGGCCAGGCGTTGCGTGTGGCGGAGTTGCCGTTTCACGCGGCGCAGCTCGTCCTCGAGTTGCTTGATAGGGGTTTCACCCAGGTGGGCTGACTTTCGTTCGGGCAGGCGATCGGTCTTTGGGCGCTTGGGCATTTGCGTCGGCACTCTGTGGGCGTACTCTGTTGGTTTATCGGCCGGTCAGGCGGAGGAACTTGAAGGCGAGGACAATGGTGGATCTGGAGTCGCGGCTGGACGCGTTGCTCGAAGTGGCGCGGTCGCTGGGAATCGATGTTAGGCTGGAGGACCTGGCGGGGAGCGGCGGCGGGCTGTGCATTTTGAAGGGGCGGCGGGTGCTGTTCGTGGACGAGGCGTCGGATTTGGCCACGCGATATGACCGTGCTCTTCGTGAGATTGCCCAATTGCCCGAGATTGACGGGATCTACATCCGGCCTGACATCCGTGAGGACCTGGAGCGGGCGCGGGACGCTGAGTGAACGGCAATCCTGCGTTCCCACGCGGCGCAACGCGTCCAGCCATTCGGTTTTCTGACCGGCGCGGCTTGGACAAAGCCCCGCCTTTGCGAGGTGATTCGTTACTGGGAGAATCCGCCGACGACGAGGAAGATGGCGTAGTCGATGAGGTCGATGTCGTCGTCGTTGTCGAGGTCCAGGCATCGGCAGTGCAGGAGCGTGCTTGGGCCGGGGATTGGTCCTTCGGGGCCGGTGTGACAGCGTTGCAGGGCGGCGTAATCGAGGAGGTCGATGCGGCCGTTTCCGTCGGCGTCGCCGAGGACTGCGCAGGTGGAGCAGTTGTTGGAGGCGCCCGGAGTGGGGACTGCCAAGCCGTCGGTTCCGTCCCCGAGGAGCCCCAGTTGGCAAAAGTCGCCGGGTGACTCGGTGTCGAGGGCATCGATTTTTCGGGCTGCACCGGGGATGGCAGCCGACCCGGACGGGGAGAGGGTCACCACATCATAATACACCGAATCGGGTTGGGCGTCCGCGTCGATTCCGTCGTCGGCGAAGGCGATGCCGTCGAGAATAGCGCCCAATTGTGCGGATGCGTCCGCGAGACCGTCATTGTCTACGTCCACGTCGAAACCCTGAGGATATGTTTCAGCGTCGTAGTTCTCGATGAGCAGATAAGTGGCCGTTCCGTTTTCGAGTTGGTTCGTGATACCGAGGCTCCAGTCGACGTTGGCGACCGCATCGTCTCCCAACACGAGGAAGCCGTCGCCCGGCATCAAGAGTCCACTCAAGTTCCAGAGGTTGTCGATGCGGCCCTGCTGGCCCGTGTCGCTGTAATCGCCCTCGATCTCGATCACGACAAACGGACTCAGGTCCAAGCCTCCGGGGCCTACCAGTTCGATGAATTCGAGATCGTCGGTGCCATCGTCGTTGCGGTAGATCTCGTTGATGCGGAAAGCGATCGGGTCGCCGCATTCGGCGCCGGGTTGGCCGCAGAGAGTCCAATCTCCGCGGTAGTCGCCGGAGACCTGCGTGCAGTCGTACTCGTCCTCGTTGACGCAACCACCGCCGAGCAGGCAGCAGGCTCCGGGCGGAGGCTGCAGGCATGGAGGCACATCATGACACAACGTGCCGGAGCCATTATAGGTACCACCCTCGCCTTCGCATCGATCCTGGGTGAGCTCGGCACACTCGCCGTTGGGGAGGCAGCAGGCGCCGATCGTGATCGGGCAGGGCGTGTCGCAGCTTGTGGCGTCGCCGCGGTAGGCCCCTTCGACGGTTCGGCATCGGTGCTCGTCCACGTTGGCGAGACAGAGGCCGTCTGAGAGGCAACATGCTCCGTACGGTGCCGGCAGAGGGAGGGCGTTGATGTCTCCGGGGGTGCCGTCCGGTCCGAGGCCATCGTCCGTCGTCACGTACCAAGGGCCGATACCGTCGGGAATCCGTTGCAGGGCGACTTCCGCTCGGGGGTCGGCCAGGGCGGGTTCGACGTCCTGCACTTGGATATCATGGAAGAATGTGCCCGCGGCCGGACCCTCGATGACGCGGAACGAGCCGCCGTACGCGATGGCGTCGAGTACGGAACCGGACGGGTCGAGCATCGCCACGCCGTCGGGCGAGCCGTTCTGGATGCCGTTTGTGGTGAAGACGACTTCGTCCACTTCGGGCACTTCGGCGGAGCCGAGCACGTAACGGCCGTCGGACGGTATGACCAGGTTCAATTCGATCTCGCGGTAGGGGCTCAAGTAGTTCGGGTCGCCGTTGTACAAGGCCAGCGTGTATCCGATCATCACTTTGCCGGCCGGCCCGTACAGCTCGATGTACTCAGAGAAATCGTCCCCAGCCTGGTTGTAGTCGATTTCGTTGATGACAACATCGATGGCGGGGGCGCAAGATACGGTGCTGCAGGGCGTGGCGTCGCCCTCATAGGTGCCACCCGTCGAATGGCACGTGTGCGCGTCAGTAGAGTGGCAGTCGCCCGTGGGGGCGCAACACGCTCCGCGCGGCGGTTGCGGGCACGCGGGCGCTTCGTCGCACGGCACGAAATCGTCGGCGTATGCACCGTCCCGTCTGGTGCAGTCGGTGTAACTCAAATGAGCGCACGCGCCGTCCGGCAGACAGCAGGCACCGAGCGGCGGGGGCTCGCACGGTGCCAGGGGGGTGTAGTCTTCGTTCAGACCGGCCGGTACGTAACCCGGGCTTCCCTGGCCGATCCCGCTGTAGGAGAGACGCAGCCCCTTGAGATTCTCCAGGCCCGAATATGGCCAGACCGGGGGGCAGTCGTTGCCGGCCGAGTCGAGCTGCGGGGAGCAGAAGATGAGATAGGAATCCTTGACGCTCTGAGAGGCGCCAGGCAGGGGCGACCAGAAGTCGGGAGGGTAGAAACTGACGGCATCGAGCAGCACGCCGCCCTCACCGAACAGCAGCAGTCGCGACCCTTCGTACATTGCTTCAAACCGATCGTACGGAACGCGGACGATCTCCGACTCGTCGAGACCCCATTCGCAGGCGAATGCCTCGTCGGAGTCTTCAGTCAAGCCTCCCGGTGCGATGATGCGCATGGCGCCCGCGGGGATAACGGCAGGTTGCCCATTTTCGACGAGATTGTCGGTCGTGTCGAAGACGGGGTCTACGTTGCTGTCGAAGCGGACGAGGGCGACGTTGTTCGCGCTGTGGTTGAACACTTCGACGAACTCGTAGACGCGTTGGTCTTGAGGTGCGTCCGATGTGCCCGGCGAGTGCATGACCTCAGTGATTACGACGTCGCCGGACTGAACGGCGAGTTCCTGGACCGCGGGGGCGGATACGCGGTCCAGGTCGTCGACGGCATCAAATTCGAACGTGTCGATTCCGGTGAATCCGTCCGACGGGTGATATGTCAACCGGCCGTTCGGCGAGTATGGGAAAGCGGTTGCGCCTGTTCCGGTGATCGCCGTGAAGTCGTCTGCGAGCGTTCCATGATTTGGGGCGGATCGCATTCGAAACAGGAGCGAGCCGGTGCCGCCTTCTCCGCGCAGGAGGACTTCCGCGGGCTGGGGCGGGTTGCGATGGAGCAGGGTTACGCCGGCGACGGCGAAGAGCGGCGGCCCTGTGTCGTTTGAACGGCCGGGGGTCGGTGTGGCCCCCGTTGTCATGCTGCCGCCGTCCGGCGAGCGGGCGATCGAGAAGACGACGCCGACGCTGCCCTGCTCGTTCCATTCGTCGTAGCAGGTTGACACACCAAGCGATGACTGGAGTGCGACGTCGTTGTCGTCGTCCGTGTGGTAGACGATGGCGTCGATGAGATTGACGGTCGTAGGCGGTCGCTGTTTGTTCCATTCATCTGCGGCGCCCCGGTAAAGGGCAACGGCATCGGGGCCATTCTGGATCAGGTTGGTGGTGCCGCTGCCGATGATGATGTCGACGTGGGGGACCTGGGTACCGCCCGCGACAAGGAAGGCGCCAGGCTCGATTACTCCGTTCAACTGCACGGCGCGATATGACCCGTCGATCACTGGCAGGGTGTTGTCACCGCCGTTGAAGAAGACGAGCACATGGGGTTCGACAGAGAAGTCAACGGGATCGTTCCCGGCGTTGAATATCTCGACGAACTCCGCGGCATCGGTCCCGATCTGGTCGGCGTCGAGCTCGTTGATCACAAGAACACTCTGTCCCGCCGCCGACAGCCACGGAAAGAAAACAGGCGCTGCTGCAAGCGCCCATCTGACACTTCGAATTGCACGCATCAGGCCGCTCCCCTGCGCGACACGTCCGTCGGGTGTCCTTTATCCCCGCGGCAACCGCCGCATTCTGTTGTTATTAAGCAATTGTATAGCCTGCCACAGAAGCGCTCAAGAGGAAGGGCGGACGCGAGACTGCCAGGCGGAGTTCGGTCGGGTTGCGGGGATTGGGCCGAAATACGAGAATGGGCGGCTCATTCCGCCGCCGTCATTTTGAGGGTGCGTGATGGCCAAGCGATCGCTCAACGTCCAGAGTCTGGCCCGAAGGCACAGAATGGGTATTGTGGATCGCGCCGACTTTGCTCCTCACATGCCTTGTGGATTTCGGCTCTGTCTGAATCCCGTCTTCGGAGTTTGCGTTCGGTGCGGTGACTACGGCCATCCGCTTGCGAATGGCCGTCCCGTTGGGCCTGCTTATCTGCGTGCCACTTGTGCTTGCCCCCCAACGGGGCTCCCGGGGTCGTCATCATCCTGTGTTCGATTCTCATGTTGGCTCCGTTCCTTAACCTGGTTCTTCTGGTCCTCGTCAACGAACGTGCGACGATTACGCTACGCGAAGCCGGCCTTCGCGTCGGTCTCACGGATGTGAAGCAGGACGATATCGAGCGCGTGTTAAATCCGGCGCGGTGCAGCGGTTGCGGCTACGAGTTGACCGGAAATGCCTGGGGCATTTGCCCTGAATGCGGCCGTGAGGTCGAGCGGTCCGACCTACTCTCAATGTAAGAACATCGCGATGCGGACGTATCTGGACGTTTCTCGTATCGTATGATGCTTACGGAGTCTACGTCGATGTCGTTCCGGTTCCGCCGGACGCGTGTGAGGCTGATTGTCAAAATGTGTCTGCAACGAACGCACTCTGCTCGCCGCGTCGTGGTCCGGGGCTTCAGCCTGACCGAACTGGTCGTGGTGACCATCATTATCGGGGTCATCGCGGCGATCGCGGCCCCCCGCGTCAGCGGGGCGGCCGAGGGGGCCGCGGCCGCGGCGGTCCAGGCAGACCTTGCGGTGCTCCGCCGAGCGCTCGAGCATTATGCTGCTGAACATGGTGGGCGGTATCCGTCGGAGGCCTCGACGGAGGTTTTCGCCGCCCAGCTCACGACCTTCACGGACTACGAGGGCAACACTTCCGACACGAAGACCGGCCCTTACGTGTACGGGCCGTACATCAGCAAGATCCCCACCCTCAAGGCTGGCGAGGGCCCGAACAGCGGCAAAGGTGAGTACGAGATCGGGCAGATCGAGGACGCCAGTGTCGCGTGGATCTACGATGGCGACACCGGCTCGATCCGCCCGAACTCCGGCACGGCTATTGACACGCAGGACAAGCTGATCGCTCAGTACTAAGCCGAAGGTGGCCGGCGCGGTTTGGGATGCCGCCGTTCCGGCGAGCGTCAAGCCACACATATGTATCCCACCATTCCGGGTGGAATTCGCCCGGCCCGTCCTCCCAGTCAGTCGCCGGGCCGACCCACATCGCCACATAGTGGCGTTGGTTCCCCGCGATCATTCAAGGCATACATCTGCACGAAAGTCGCCCCGCGCGTTCAGTGTTGACGAATTCGACGTAATCAGTGCCGGGCTAGTCGCTTGCGCGTCAAAGGCGGCGGCCGTCAAAGGATGCGGGGCAATCTCTGGCTGGGATTCTTTAGAAGTATTTCGAGAAAAAGTCTCGCAAAGGTCTTGCGTTGGACGACGATTTGAGAAAAAAATCTCGAAAAGGGGTTGCCCTCGAACGTTCTTTGGTGTATCTTTCACCCGGTTAAATAGACAACCGGCTAAGAAGAAGATGCGGCGGATCAACGCACACCGTAAAACGGCCGCTGCTGCGGAATCAGCCGATCGTGGCAAGCCGGCATACCGCGTCCTTCGTGACAGCCATATCTTTGCATCAGTCGTTCGCGACATTCTCGAGGTCAAACTCTGGCGGGAGGTGTTTCCGCAGCCGTTAGCGCTTTCGCAGGTTCACCTGCTGCGCCTGATTGCGCGCAACGGGACGCATCAGATAGGGGAATTGGCTCAAATTTTGGGCCTGACGCCGCCGGCGTTGACCAAGGGAATCGATAAGCTCGAGGGTCTGGGGCTGATTGTTCGAGGGCCGTGCGAAGGAGACCGTCGTGCGACGTTGCTCTCGGCCAGCGCCAAAGGCCGGAAGCTGGTGGAGAAATACGAAAAACTGACCAGCGCACGCCTTGCCCCGGTGCTGGATGAGTTCAGTGGTGAAGAGTTGCAGAGTCTGGCGGGCATGCTGGAGCGATTTTCACTGAGTCTCATTCGCAACGAGCAGGTGAATACTGAGATGTGTTTGCGCTGTGCCGCTTATTGTCAGGAGCAGTGTCCAGTGGGCGAGGCGCTGGGCGGCTGCCCGTGTGAGTGCGCGCACGGCTCGGAGCATAATTGACTGTCCCGGCCGGGCGTTGCCGGCCGGCTGCCGACGCAAGCGGAACGGCTTTGGATGGCGGACGCTGGTTGGACGGCGTTCGGGAGACACTCGAATGAAGTACTGGCGAAAACCTCTGGACTCGGACGAGATCAAGATTCCTCACGGGGAGGTGCGCATCATCGCCGACCGCTGCAAGGGGTGCGGTTTCTGTGTGGAGTATTGCCCCAAGGACGTGCTGGTCATGTCCGAGGAGTTCAATCGCAAAGGTTACCATCCGCCCAAGGCGGTGAAGTCGGGTGAGTGCGTCAACTGCAGGTTGTGCGAGATGATCTGCCCGGACTTTGCGATCTTCAGTGTTGAGAGCCCTGAGGCCGTGGCGGTGCGGTAGCCGGGAGGCGGCGATCCGAGGATGTGGAAAGCGCAGTAAAGGAGATGGACCGTTGAAAACAGATCCCAGGGGCGTTCTGACGGGTGCCCACTATCTCGACGGCGACTTCGCCTGCGGGGAGGGTGCGATGGCGGCCGGCTGCCGATTCGTCGGCGGCTATCCCATCACACCGTCCACCGAGGTGGTCGAGCGGATAGCGCGCCGGTTCCCGACGATGGGCGGCACTTTCATTCAGATGGAGGACGAGATGGCCAGCATGGCCGCGGTGGTGGGGGCTTCCTGGACCGGCACCAAGGCGATGACGGTTACGAGCGGTCCTGGCTTCAGTCTGATGATGGAGAACATCGGGCTGGCGGCGATGATGGAGACGCCCTGCGTGGTGGTGAACGTGCAGCGCGGCGGCCCCTCGACCGGGCTGCCGACCATGGTGGGCCAGGCGGACATGATGCAGGCCCGTTGGGGCTCGCACGGCGATTACGAGCTGATCGCCTTGTCGCCGCAGTCTCCGCAGGAGGCCTTTGACCTTTGCATTGACGCCTTCAACCTCTCGGAGCTCTACCGCGTGCCGGTGATGTTCATGATGGACGAATGCGTCGGGCACATGACGGAGAAGGTGATTATTCCGGACCCGGAGGCGATCGACATTGTTCCGCGGAAGCTCACCGGGCAGACGGTCGCCGAGTTCAAGCCCTATGGCACCAACGGCAATCTTGTTCCGGAGTTTGCCCGGGCCGGGGACGGGTATCGGTTCCACACCACGGGCCTGACGCACGACGAGCGCGGCTATCCGGTGATGAGTGCCGAGTGCCAGCAGAAGTGCGTGAGCCGCCTGGTGGAGAAGATCAAGAACAACGCTGACAAAATCGTCCGCTTCGAGGAGGAGCAGATCGACGGGGCCGACGTGGTGGTGGTGACATACGGCATCACCGCCCGGGTCGCCCGGGCGGGGATCGATCTGGCAAGGAAAAAAGGCGTGAAGGTCGGCGTCATGAGGCTGGTTGTAGTCTGGCCGTTTCCGGAGAAACGGATCCGCGAGTTGTCTGGCAAGGTCAAGGCGTTTGTCGTGCCGGAGATCAACTACGGTCAGATCGTTCTGGAAGTTGAGCGTTGCGCCGCCGGCAAGTCGGCTGCGGTATGCGTCCCGCACGGCGGCGGGGGCGTTCACAATCCGCAGGACATTTGCGATGCGATCGTGGGGGCTGCGAAATGAGCACTGTTGCGGAAAAAGAAATCTCGGGGCCGGCAGTCTCGGCTGAGTCACACCCCATCGCGCCGTTCGTGCGGATGGATCGGATGCCGCACATCTGGTGTCCGACGTGCGGGATCGGAACGGCGGTGAAATGCTTCGCCACCGCGCTGGAAGAGACCAACGCGGATCTGGACAAGGTCAGCATCGTGTCGGGGATCGGCTGCACTGGGCGCGTGGCGGGCTACATGAAGCTGGACGCGTTTCACACCACGCACGGCCGTGCCATCCCGTTCGCCACCGGACTGAAGCTGGGACGGCCTGAGTTACTTGTGACCGTGTTCTCGGGCGACGGCGATCTGGCGGGGATCGGCGGCAACCATTTGATTCACGCCGCGCGCCGGAACAGCGACCTGCTGGTCATCCTGGTGAACAACTTCATTTACGGGATGACAGGGGGGCAGAATGCACCGACGACACCCCTGACGGCCAAGTCGTCAACCATGCCTTACGGGAATTTTGAGCGGCCGTTCAATCTACCGCACCTGGCGGCGACCTGCGGCGCGACGTATGTCGCTCGCTGGACCAGTCTGCACATCCGCCGGATGACGAAGGCGTTCAAGGAGGGCATCCAGCGGAAGGGATTCCGGTTCATCGAGATCATCGCTCCGTGCTCCACGTTGTACGCGCGGCTGAACAAGCTGGGGACGGGTTTCCACCTCATGCAGTTCTACCACGACAACGCGGAGATTCGTAACGGGGCGGACACCCGGGACGTGGACATCGACTTCCAGGGTAAGATCGTCTGCGGTAAGTTCGTGGACGAGGAGAAGCCCACGTTCCTTGAGATGATGCACGACCACTATCGGCGCATACTGGGCGACAAGTTCGTGCCGATGCCGCCGGAGGGAGGGATGATCCATGAGTAGGACTGAGATCCGCATCACGGGATTCGGGGGACAGGGCGTCGTTTTGTCGGGTTACATCATCGGTAGGGCGTGTGCCATCAATGCGGGCCGGCATGCCACCATGATCCAGAGCTTTGGCCCGGAGGCGCGCGGCTCGGCCTGCAGCGCGACGCTGACGTTGTCGGATGACGAAGTACTCTATCCGTACATCGGCCGCCCGGACATCTTCATCGTGATGTCGGGCGAGGGCTACGAGAAATACGCCGATGAGCTGAAGGACGCGGGGACGCTGGTTTACGAGAGCAACCTGGTGCGTCCGACGTTCAAGGAAGGGCAGCGGGCGTTCGGCGTTCCGTCGACGCGCATCGCGGAGTCGCTGGGGCGATCCATTGTTCAGAACATTGTCATGCTCGGCTTTGCAACGGCCGTGACGGGGGTTGCAACCCAGGAAGAGATGCGCGAGGCGGTCAAGGCGTCCGTGCCGCCGGGAACTGAAGAGTTGAACCTCAAAGCGTTCGACGCCGGATGGGATTATTTCCAGCAGGAGTACGGCGAAGGCAAAGTGTCGGCGGCGGCTTCGGAGGCCGTGACATCTTGATCAGTCGAAGTCCGTCAAGACACCGGCCACGTGCCGGGAAAGGTGGAAGTGCGTGAGCGCTGAGACCGAACAGCTTGAAGAAGCGCTCGAGCCGGTCACGGAAAAACGAGCCGTGGTCATCGGGGGCGGCATCGCCGGGATTCAGGCGGCGCTCGACCTGGCCGATGCCCGGGTTCGAGTGACCCTGGTGGAGAAGTCGCCGACGCTGGGCGGGAGGATGGCCCAACTCGACAAGACCTTCCCTACCATGGATTGCTCTATATGAATCCTCGGGCCGAAGGCCATGGATGCCGGTCGGCATCCCCTGATCGATGTGATCACCAATGCTGAGGTGATCGGTTGCGAGGGCGACCCGGGTGATTTCCGTGTTCGGATTCGCAAGAACCCGCGCTACGTTCGTGAAGATCGGTGTGTCGCGTGCGGGCTGTGCGTTGATTCGTGCCCGCAGGTGGGGGGCAACGAGTTCGACGTCGGGCTCAAGGCTCGCAAGGCGATTTATCGTCCATTCCCTCAGTCGGTTCCGTCGACTTACGTCATCGATCGCGACGCGTGCCTGAACGACCGGATTCTGGTTTGCGATCATTGCATGCGTGCCTGCGACGTTGACGCCATCGACTTCGACATGCAGGCGGAGGAGTTCGACGTCGAGGCCGGGGCGATCCTGGTGTCGGTGGGCTTCCAGGAGTTCGACGCCAGGGCGCTGGGCAATTACGGCTACGGACGGCTGGTGAACGTGGTCACCAGCCTGGAACTGGAGCGGCTGCTCAATGCGTCGGGTGTGACTCAGGGCCACGTCGTCCGACCTTCGGACCGGAAGACGCCGAAGCGCATCGTCTTCGTCCAGTGCGTCGGGGCACGGGGTGAGGGGGGCCGGCCTTATTGCAGCCGGTTCTGCTGTATGAACGCGGTGAAGGACTCGATGCTGATCCGCCAGCACGATCCGGAGGTCGAGGATATCACGATCCTCTACACGGACCTTCGCGCGTTCGGCAAGGGCTTCGACGATTTCGTGCAGCGCTCGCGCGATGAAAAGAGCGCCAATTACGTGCGGGGGCGCCCCTCCAAGATCGAGCATGTGCCCGAGGACGATTCACTGGAGGTGTTCGTCGAGGACACGATCGGGCATGAGCAGCGTCGCATCCAGGCCGATATGGTCGTGCTTTCGGTCGCGGCGGCGCCGAACGATGGTGCGCTGCAACTTGCTGAACAGCTCGGCGTCGAGACGGATCGATACGGATTCTTCGCGCGCAAGGACCCGGCCGTGTCGGCCGTGGAGAGCAGCCGCGATGGGATCTACCTCGCCGGCAGTGCGGTCGGGCCGCAGGTCATCCCGGATTGCGTGGCTCAGGCTTCGGCGGCGGCGGCTCGTGCCCAGCGATTCCTCACCGGTTTCCGCGTGGACGAGAAGAAGAAGCCGATCGAGCCGATGGACCTGTCGGGTCCGCCGCGGGTCGGTGTGCTGGTGTGTCACTGCGGCGTGAACATCGCAGGGCTGCTCGACGTGGATGCGCTGGCGGCGTTCGCGGAGAAGATCCCCGACGTCGTTGTGGCGAAGACCGATTTGTTTGCGTGTTCGTCGGCCGGTCAGGATCAACTCGTCGAACTGGTTCGGGAGCACAAGCTGAACCGTCTGGTGGTAGCGGCCTGCACGCCGCGCACGCACGAGCCGGTTTTTCGTGAGACGTGCGGGCGAATCGGCTTCAATCCGTATCTGCTGGAGATGGTCAACATCCGGGATCAGTGCTCGTGGGTGCACGTCGGGCACCGGGAGAAGGCTCAGGAGAAGGCCAAGACGCTCATTCGCATGGGTGTCGCCAAGGCTCGTCATCTGCGCCCTCTGCAGGAGGGCGAGGTTCCGATGAGCCGGTCGGCGCTGGTGATCGGCGGAGGGATTGCGGGGATCCAGGCGGCGACCGATCTCGCGGAGCAGGGCTTCCCTGTGACTCTGGTCGAAAAGAGCCACCGGTTGGGCGGGCGGCTGGCCGAGCCCAACCTGAAGTACCTTTACCCGAACATGCGGCCGGCGCAGGAGGTACTGAACGAAAAGATCGCCCGCCTGAAGGAGACGGAAGCCCGCATCCTGCTAAACACCGAAGTGAGCGATATCACCGGTTTCGTCGGCAACTTCAATGCGACCGTGCGCGTCGCCACGCAGCCTGTTGAAGTGGCCGGTGGAGGTGACGGGTCGAAAGGAAAGCAAGCGGATTCGTTATCGAAGCCCCGCGAAGAGAGCTTCGACGTGGGGGCGATTATTCTCGCGTTCGGGGCCGACCTCTACGAACCCGGAGCGGAACACGGCTACGGCAAATGGAAGAACGTGATCACCAGCGAGGAGTTGGAGCAGGCGTTCTTTGATGCTGAGAAACTTCCGTCGGCCAACGGGCACCAACCCAAGAGCGCGTCATTCATCCTGTGCGTTGGGTCGCGTGATCCCAAGGGATTCACGGGTTGTTCGCGCTACTGTTGCCCCACGGCCATCAAGCAGGCGATTCAGCTCTGCAAGCAGGGCATTGATACGACGATCTTTTATCGCGACATTCGGACGATCTCATTTGGTGCCGAGGAGATGTATCGCGAGGCCCGTGGAATGGGCGTGCTCTTTGTCCGAATACCACCCGGTCAGAAAGTCGAGGTGCGCGGCGACAATCGTGCGACGGCGGTTCGCTGCTTTGACGAGTTGCTCGGCCGGACGCTCGAAGTGCCGACGGACCTGGTGATTCTGAGTGTCGGCATGAGGCCGCGAAAGCGTGAGACGGATCAGTTCCACGAGATGCTGAAAGCAAGCCTGGGGCTGGACGGCTTCTTCCTGGAGCGTCACCCGGAGCTGGCTCCCGTGGAAACCGCGATGGAAGGCGTGTTCGTGGCGGGCACGGTCCAGGGGCCGAAGGACATCGTGGATACCGTGGCGCAGGCGTCGGCGGCTGCGGCGAAGGCGTCGGTCCTATTGGCTTACGACAAGGTGAAGCTCGATCCGGTGGTGGCCGTGACGATCAAAGAAAAATGCCGAGCCTGCGGCACGTGCGTCGACATCTGCCCGTTCCATGCGCCCGCGATGGTCGAGACGCCCGACGGGGACTATGTAGCCAAAATCAACGCGTCGCTGTGCAAGGGTTGCGGTACGTGCGCATCGTGGTGTCCGTCGGGCGCGATCCACTGCCGGCACTTCAGCGATCAGCAGGTGCACGCCATGATCGATGCCTTCTTCGAAGAGGAGGTGACGGCATGAGTCCGGCGGCAAAGAAGAAAACCGCCAAGAAGGCCAAGTCGCCCAAGAAGCAAAAGGCGCCCAAGAACTGGGATCCGAACATCGTGGTGTTTGCGTGCAATTGGTGCTCTTACGCCGGAGCTGATACGGCGGGCGTGTCGCGCATTCAGCATCAACCGCATTTCCGGATCATCCGAGTGATGTGTTCCGGGCGGATTCAGCCGGGCTTCGTATTACGGGCATTGGAGAAGGGCGCCGACGGGGTTCTGGTGTCGGGCTGTCACTTCGGAGACTGCCATTACGTCAACGGCAACGAGCGGGCCGTCGAGCAGTTCGATAAGACCAAGAACATGGTAAAGCTGCTGGGGATCGAGGACGGGCGGATTCGCCTGGAGTGGATCAGCGCAGCCGAAGGGGTGCGTTTCGCCGAGGTCATCAACGAGTTCACCGATCAGGTTCGAGCGTTGGGGCCCAGCCCGTTCGCGACGGGCCGGCAGCCGTCGAATGTCGTCCCGGAGGAGATGGAGCGTGCGGTCGCAGCCCCAGTGTAACGTACACGAGGAGCGGACGTCGATGGTGGAACTGAAGGAAACAGCCAAGAAGACGCGGGCCTGGGCCTGCTACGACTGCGGCAAGTGCACGGCCACCTGCCCGCTCGCACGGGTGGGCGCTCACTACAGTCCCCGGCGACACGTGCTCGCGACGAATCTCGGCCAGGCGAATGACCTGAATGGCTCGCTGGCCAGCTGCCTGACGTGCCGCCAGTGCGACCAGCGATGCCCGGCCAACGTTGAGTACACCGAGCTCGTCGGACGGCTCCGGGAGTTTTCCTATAAGGAAACCGCACAGCCGGAATGCCCGCACGGCGGGGCGCTGCAGGCCATGATGCGGATGATGGCCAAGGGCACCACGCAGCAAAATCGCCTCGAGTGGCTCACCGACGATATGAAGACCGATCCGAAAACCGGAGAGGTTTTCTACTGGGCCGGCTGCACGATGTATTACGACGCGTTCTTCAACGAGTTTGCTGTGCACACGCTGGAGGGAACGCGGGCGGCGGTGCGGCTGCTGAACCAGGTTGGTTTCACGCCGGTCGTGTCGCCCGAGGAACGCTGCTGCGGGCACGACCTGTTGTGGAACGGCGATCGCAAAAACTTCGAGCTGCTCGCCCGGCACAACGTCAAGCTGGTGGCCGACAGCGGGGCGGACACGCTCGTGACTTCGTGTGCCGAGTGCCTGAGGACATGGAAGATCGACTACGCTCCGTTCATCGCGGGTAAACCGAAACGGATCATGCACCTGACGGAATTCCTGGCGGAGCAAAAGGGGGAGTTGAGCTTCAAAAAGAATGATGATTCGAAGAGGAAGGTGACGTACCAGGACCCCTGCCGCATGGGGCGGCATTTGGGTGTCTACGACGCGCCGCGGGATTTGCTGTCGGCGTTGCCGCACGTCGATCTGGTAGAGATGCGACGCTCGCGGGCGGGGGCGCTTTGTTGTGCCGGCGGGACGTGGTCCAACTGCGACCGGTATGCCAAGAAGATCCAGGTCGATCGTTTGCGTGAGGCGCGGGGCACGGGCGCTGAGATTCTTGTGACGGCCTGTC
The DNA here is from genome assembly GCA_964574815.1 of uncultured Phycisphaeraceae bacterium. GTDB lineage: Bacteria > Planctomycetota > Phycisphaerae > UBA1845 > UBA1845 > CAZNPL01. Next base: position 93,716 of record CAZNPL010000009.1, on the reverse strand, counting down.
CCAAATGTCAGGTCCATTTTCGCTGTGCGATGAAGGACCCGAATCTGGGAGGGGAAATCGAAATCGAGATGCGGGACGTGGCCGAGCTGATTGCCGGCGAACTCGATAAGCCCGCCCCCAAACAGAAAAGCAAAAAGTAGACCCAGACAACGGAAGACTGATAACTGACAACTGAAAACTGAGCACTGGAAACTGTCGTCGAAAGCAAAGGTTCCTCAATGGTCTCTCTCAAACCAACCAATGGCGAGATCCGCGTGGGGGTGTTCGTCTGCGATTGCGGATTGAACATCGCCGGGGCCGTGGATTGCGGCGCGGTGTCCGAGTACGCCGAAACGCTGCCCGACGTGGTATGCGTGGTGCGTAACAAGTACACCTGCGCCGACCCCGGTCAGAACGAGATCAAGGACGCCATCGCCAAACACCGGCTCAACCGGGTGGTGATCGCGTCCTGCACCCCGCGGCAGCACGAGCCGACGTTCCGGCAGTGCGTTCGCGAGGCCGGCCTGAATCCGTATCTGATGGAGATGGCCAACCTTCGCGAGCATTGCTCGTGGGTGCACCCGGGAGACTGGGATGGCGCGACCGGCAAGGCCAAGGACCTGGTCGCCAGCGCCGTCGCCCGTGCTCGTTTCCTGCAGCCGCAGGAGGAGCTGAGTGTCCCAGTGACCCAGGCGGCACTGGTGATCGGCGGAGGCGTCGCGGGCATCGAGACGGCCCTGAGGGTCGCCGACGCCGGGCATAAGGTGATACTGGTCGAGAAAGATGCGTCCATCGGCGGGATCATGGCTCAGCTTGACAAGACCTATCCCACGATGGACTGCTCGATATGAATTCTCGGGCCAATGGCCATCGATGCCGGTCGGCATCCGAATATCGAGCTGCTCACCTTCAGCGAAGTCGAGGACGTTGCCGGCTACATCGGTAACTTCACCGTCAAGATTCGCAAGAAGGCACGCTACGTCGATCCTGACGCGTGCAACGCCTGCGGCGAGTGCGCCAAGGTCTGCCCGGTCACCAGGCCGGACGAGTACCAGATGGGGCTCTCCTCGCGCCGGGCGATCTACATTCCGTTCCCGCAGGCCGTTCCGTGTTCGTACATCCTCAATATGGACGACTGCCTGGGCAACAATCCGATCGCCTGCGGCAAGTGCGCGGAGGTATGCGAGAAGCAGGCTATCAATTACGACGATCACGACGAGATCATCACGCGCGAAGTGGGGGCCGTCGTCGTCGCCATCGGGCTGGATGTTTACGACCCGACGGAGATGGACGAGTACGGCTACACCCGATTCGAAAACGTGATCACGTCGATGGAGTTCGAGCGGCTGATTTGTGCGGGCGGTCCGACCGCCGGCCACTTCGTGCGGCCCGGCGACCACCAGCGCCCCAAGCGCATTGGCTTCATTCAATGCGTGGGCTCGCGCAACGAGAAGATCGGCCGTCCGTGGTGCTCGAACATCTGCTGCATGAACACGATCAAGGACACGCTTCTGCTGGCAGATCATTACCCCGACGTTGAGAACGTGGTCTTTTACCAGGATATCCGGGCCTTCGGTAAGTCCTTCGAGGATATGTTCCAGCGTTCGAAGGAGGCCGGGACCCGTTATGTCCGCGGTCTGCCCGGCGACATCGAGGAGGACCCCGAGACGGGAAACCTCATCATCACCGTGGAGAACACCACCAGCGGCAAGCTCGAGCGGCATGAGCTCGACATGGTGGTGCTCTCGGTGGGCGTCGAGCCGCCGAAGGACCTGGCGAAGATCTCGTCGCTGCTGACGCTCTCCAAGACGTCGGACGGCTTCTTCATGGAGGCGCACCCGAAACTCAAGCCGGTGGACGCGCCCACGCGCGGCGTCTACTTCGCCGGATTCTGCGAGTCCCCCAAGGACATCAAAGATTCCGTATGCCAGGCCGGCGCCGCGGCGGCCAAGACCGGAGCCCTGCTAAACGCCGGAAAGGTCCGGATCGAGGCCATCACCAGCCGCATCGACGAGCAGACCTGCATGAAGTGCGGGCTGTGTGCGTCGGTGTGTCCGTACGGCGCCATCACCTGGACCAAGGGGGAAGTGGCCACGGTGGTCGAGGCTGCCTGTGCCGGGTGCGGCGCGTGCGGTGCCACCTGCCACTTCAATGCGATTACGATGCGGCACTTTACTGACGACCAGTTGCTGGCGCAGGTTCGCGCCACACTGGCCGATGAGCCGGCGGACAAAGTGTTCGCCTTCGCCTGCAACTGGTGCTCGTACGCCGGCGGCGACATGGCCGGCATCTCCCGAATCCAGTATCCCTCGACCAACCGCGTGGTGCGGACCATGTGCTCGGCGCGCGTTTCAGAGGAGATGGTGTTGGAGGCTTTCCGTTGCGGCGCACCGGTGGTTCTCGTTTCGGGCTGCCATTACGCCGACTGCCATTACATCAACGCGAACCGACAGACGGTCAAACGCGTTCAGAAGCTCTGGGACAAGCTCGAGAAGGCCGGCGTTCGGCCTGAGCGCCTGCAGCTTGAGTGGATCAGTGCGGCCGAGGGGCAGAAGTTCGCCGCGGTCATGAAGCGCCTGGAGGAGCTGCGCAAGACGGTCACCGAAGAGGAAATCGAACACGCCAGGGAGGCTTTGAAGCCGAAACCCAAGAAAGCGGCCAAGAAGAAGGAGGAAGTGGCAGCCGCAACGAGCTGAGTAAAGCGGTCGCGCGAATCGCTGCCCAGAGTTCTAAGGTGCGAACGTGCCTGGCAAAGGCGATGAAAACGAGTCAACCAGCATGAATCGAAGGAGAGCCCAAAGCTGAAGGCTGACGGCTACTTGCAATGGCAACTTCCACGACAATCGAGACCTTCCGCTGCATGGCTTGCGGCCACGAATACCAGGAGCCCGTCGAAAAGGGGGAGGACAAGGAGCGTTCCTGCCCGAAGTGCCGGTCGAACAGTATCCGGCACCTCAAGAAGAAGGCTCCGCCGAGCGGCTCGTGACGGCGGATCGAGAACCTCGAAGAGGGAACAAGCTCAATGAGCGTGTCAACGCATGAGAAGGAAGACGTCGTCCGGGTGGATTTCAACTTCAGGCGGCAACTGGCCGAGAAGGTGGAGGGAAACCTGGCCGCGTACTGCTATCAGTGCGGCGCGTGCGTGGGGGACTGCCCGGCGACGACGTACGGCGAGGGGTTCAACCCGCGCGAGATCATGCTGAAGGTCCTGTACGGGCTCGGCGGGGAACTGCTGACCGAGGACTCGATTCTTTGGCACTGTACCAATTGCTACAACTGCCATGAGCGCTGCCCGCAGGAAGTCAAGCCCGTCGAGGTGATCATCTCGCTCAAGAACATGCTGGCCGATCTGGGATACTACCCCGAGCCGGTCAAGAAGATCATCAAGACGTTCGAGGAGACCGGCCGGACGACGCCGATGAGTCCGTTGGTTGACAAGAACCGGGCGAAGTACGGCCTGCCGCCGATGGCCGAGGTCCCCGTCGATGAGATCAAGGCGCTCATCGAGCCGGCGTCGAAGGAGGGCGAGGAGGATGTCCCGGGCGCGGGCCGTCTCGCCGAAATCGAGCGAGAGACCGAGCCGGCGGAGCAGCATGAGGTGCAGCCTGCGTCTGGCAAATCGGGCACGAAGCGCTTCGCGTTCTTCCCCGGCTGCCTGATACCGGCACGGCATCCGGCCATGGAGTTCGCCATCCGGGAGACTTTGCGGCGGCTGGGGGTCGAAATCGTCGACCTGCCGGGAACGTCGTGCTGCCCTGATCCGATTTATTTTAAGTCTAAGGACAAGACCTCCTGGCTGTCGGTTGCGGCGCGCAATCTGTCGATCGCCGAGGAAATGCACCTGGACATCTTCACGAACTGTTCCGGCTGCACGGCCACGCTCTCGGAAACGTACCACCTGCTTCAAGACGAGACGCTGCGGGAGAAAGTTAACAAACGGCTGAGTCGTATCGGGCGCCGCTACAACGGAACCACCCGCGTGCGGCACATCGTGACCCTGTTGCGGGACGTCGTCGGATACGAGGCGATCCGCGAGTCTGTGGTCCGGCCCCTCGATGGGCTGAAGGTGGCGATCCACTACGGCTGCCACCTGCTCAAGCCCAGCCGCGTCATGAACGTGGACGACCCGAACAATCCGACGGTGATGGAGGAGCTGGTCTCTGCCCTGGGGGCCACGCCGGTGCGCCACCGCAACTGGTACCTTTGCTGCGGCAAGGCGTGCCAGAATGATGACACTCCGTCGAACATGATGCACGACTTGCTTGACACCGTGACGGACGAGGAGGCGGAGATTCTGTGTCTGATTTGCCCCACGTGTTTCGGGCAGTTCGACCACGGCCAGTTGAAGGTGGCCAAGCAGTTCAACGCCGACTATCACACACCGCCCATCTACTACCTGCAGCTTCTGGCGTTTGCACAGGGAATCGACTTCGATCAGCTCGGTTTCGAGCGGCAGCGATTCAAACCGGAGGTCCTGCGGCGTTTTGAGGCCAAGGAGGGACAGGTCGCGGAGCAGCAGCCGAACTCATCCTAGAAGGAGTGAGCCTATGGCACAGTATATCATTCAAGTGGATCGAGAGCAGTGTGTCGGCGACAAGGCGTGCACCGAGGAGGCGCCGTCGACTTTTGCCCTTGACGACGAGATGAAGGTTGTCGTCGTCGATCCCGAGGGTGATCCGCCCGAGAACATCCTGTGGGCCGCCCAGGCCTGCCCGTTCCAGGGGATCGTTCTGCACGACGCGCAGACGGGCGTTCAAGTCTGGCCAAAGGTCCGCCGGGTCGTGTGACCGCCTAAGGGCGGTGTTCTGCAATCAAAAGCTCGTCGATCGGGTACCCGTCTTTTTGTAGGGCGGCCTTTGGCGGTCTGGTTCCTCCTTGAATAGCGTTTGCTCCGGAGTAGATGTGCTGCGAGGCACTTTCCCGGTTCCCTTCCTGCAACATCCCGATACTGCGGTCGAAGCGTCGTATAGCGAAGCAGGGCGTCACGGGCGCGTCGACCCACTTTGCGGTGTCGGCGCCCGATTCACCCTGTACGCTAGGTCAAGCATCCCACCGAATGGCATCGCAAGACCGTTTCAGCCCCTCCAGTGGCCCCACGCGTTTTCTTGCGCCGTAGACAACGGCAAGCAAGCCGGGGGTCGTACCCAACGCCCGGTTAATCGTCCGAGTCGTTCCTTGCAATACGAACCGTCACCTTTGCGACCGGCTCGCCCCAATTGTACATCATCCGGCTGAGCTCCGCCTCGCCGTGGATGCCGGCGTGCGGCGCGACGAAGCCCTCGCCCCCGGCCGCATTGAACCCCTCGCCGCCACATTGCGGCCCGGGAATGCTCGCACATACTTCGTCGTTGACTTCAGTTCCTGCATCGTGTGACTTCAGATAGAACGTCCGGTCTTGGAAGCGCTTCCACAAACGCTCTCCGTTCATGGCCACGAACCCGTCGTTGGTGGGCAGCAGCATCGACGCCAGGTTCAAGCGCGAAAACAGGTCGCCCTCGAGAACGACCGTGATCGACGCCCCGGGCATGACCGGCATTGCAGTCTCCACCACGTCCTGGACGCCCACGGCCTCCAGTTCAGCCCTCAGTTCGCCTGTCATTCCCCCTTCGGCCAGCATCTCCAGCCCAAGGCTCGCCGGCTCCCCCACCTCGAAAATGTCGATCTGCCTGTGGCTGAGCGCGAAGATCGGCGGCGTGAGCACCACGCCATGGGTGATATTCGTAAACGTCACTTCGTACGTTCGTGAGGCCTTGTCACCGTATCCCGATCCCAGACAAGGAGTTACCGCGGCCAACGTCGCAACCATCGTCATCGCCTTCATGTCAGTCCTCCAATTTGCAGTTCCACCGAAGTATCCGCGCCGCCGAACGACGCACGTTTCGGTGTTAGTCGCGAACGAGCGGCGAACCTGACATGGGTTTTCCTGAATTCCCGTTAAGGCCACTGATGGGTAGCTGAGTCCCGGCGGCGAGTGAAATCCGCCCTACCGTGGGCGCGGAAATGCGACGCCGAATCAGGTTTCCTGCTGGAGTCGGGGGTCGACGGCGTCTCGGAGGGCGTCGCCGATGAGGTTGTAGGCGAGGACGGCCAGGAAGATGGCGACGCAGGGGGGGTAGACCATGTAGGGGGAGACACGAATCTGGTCGAAGGCGGAGCGGAGGATGTTGCCCCACGACGGGTCGGGCCACTGGACTCCGAAGCCCAGCCAGCTCAGGCCGGCCTCGATCAGGATCGCCTGGGCCATGCCGAAGCTGACGGCCACCAGGACGGGAGCGAGGGAGTTGGGCAGCAGGTGCCGCCACATGATGCGGATCGACCCGGCGCCGGCCGCCCGGGCGGCGACGACGTAGTCGAGCGTTTTGAGGCGGATGAACTCGCCGCGGCTGTAGCGCGCGATCGACGTCCAGCGGGTCAGGCCGATGACGATCATGACGTTCATGATGTCCGGTTCAAGCCAGACCATCAGCGAGAGGATCAAAAAAAAGACCGGGAAACACATGACCACCTCGATGAGCCGCGAAAGGGCGGCGTCTACCCAGCCGCCATAGAAGCCGGCGAGGCCGCCCACCAGAATGCCGATCAGCGCGGCAATGCCCATGGACACGATGCCGACCTTCACCGAGACGACGGCGCCATGAACCATGCGCGACATCAAATCGCGCCCGAGATCGTCGGTCCCGAGCCAGTGGTCGACTGAGGGCGGCTCGGAGCTGTCCGTCGTGGTCTCGATCGGGCCGTAGGGGACCGGCGGCCAGACGGCGAACGAATCAGCGAGGGTGTCTTTGGCGTCGAAGCCGGCCATTCCGAACGGTCGTGATTGCTCGACCCAGCGTGACAGGAGCGGGACTTTGTCCAGCACGTGGACGATCGCGGGAAAGTAAAGCTGCCCCTGGTAGCGACAGACGATCGGCTGGTTGCCGGCGATCAGGGGCGAGAGGAACGCCACCAACATCAGGAACACGACGATGAGAAGCCCGAACGACCCGCGGCGGCTGCGCCGGAAGCGGCGCCACAGGCGACGCCAATAGCTGACACCGGTCTCGTGCGCCGGTGGCGGGCCGGAGGGCGCAGCGGGAACGTTCGGCGTCTCAATCGTTGTCATAGCTCACCCTGGGATCAGCCCATGCGTACGCCAGGTCGGCCAGCAGCGTTCCGAGCTGCACCATGACGGCCGTGATGACCGACAGCGCCATGACCGTGGGATAGTCCCGCTTCATGATGCTTTCATAAAAGAGTGTGCCGATTCCCGGCCAGCCGAACATGTACTCGAGAATCACTGAGCCGCTTACCAGGCTGGGAAAGATGAGTCCGAGATGCGTTACCAGCGGTATAAGCGTGTTGCGGAACGCGTGCCGGGAAACCAGCGCGAATCGGCCGACGCCTTTGGCCTCCGCGGTCCGGATGTAGTCCTGGCGCAGGACCTCCAGCATGTTGCTCCGGACGAAGCGGGATTGGAAGGCCAGCGACGGATAGGTGTAGCAGATTGTGATCAAGAGAAAGTGCTTCATCAGATCAACGCCCTTGCCGGGAAGCGACAGCTCGCCGAAGTCGTCCGACATAGCGCCTCTAAGAGGGACCCAGTCGATCGGGAGCGTGACCACCAGGACGATCAGGGCCATGCCCATCACGTAGCTCGGCACCGAATAGAGCGCATACAACAGCGTGCCGACGGTGTTATCGAACCAGCCGTGCCGGCGGTAGGCGGACCAGGCACCGATGGGAATCGAAAAAAGCAGGCCGATGAACAGCGACAGGAGGGCCAAGGCCAGGGTCCACGGGAGGCGGCGGAGAATCTTGGACGTCACCGGCTCATGGTCGAAAAACGACCGGCCGAAGTCGAGCGTGACGAGCCGTTTTACCCATCGCACGTACTGAAGCACGAGCGGTTCGTCTAGTCCCCAGTAGGTTCGGAGCTGCTCATACTCGGCGATCGATATTTCCGTGCCGAGGCCGGTGTCCATCTTCTGCAGTGCCGGGTCTCCGGGCGACAGGTGGACGATGGCAAACGTGACGATGGTGATGCCGATGAAGGTGGGGACGGCGAGGAGAAGTCGTTTGAGCGTGTAGTGGAGCATCCCGGCCTGCCACGCTGTCGTCTGGACCAATCGCTGCGAGGGCGTTACTCCCCGGCGGGTCGGATGTCCTTCTTGTGAATCCACCAGTCCCTGACGCCGGGATAAAAGTGGCAAGGTCCCCGCGGGCTGTAAGTCACGCCGCGCAGGTGCTTGTCAAAGGCCCATAGTATGGGGGCGTTGACCAGAAAGGCATAGGGGGCATCCTCGTAGATGATCTTCGAGATCTTGGCATAGTGGGCCATCCGCTCTTTCTCGTTGAAACACTTGCGGGCTGACTCGTAGAGTTTATCGACCTGAGGATTGCTGTAACCTCCGTAATTGCGGCCGTCTTTGTATGCCTCGGTGGTCCATAGATTGCGTTCGTCGTCGGGGTCCTTGCCGGCGGTCCAGGCGGCGATGTGGGCCTCGAATTCGTGCTGCCGCCGTAATTCGTTGAAGGTGGCCCAGTCGATGACGCGGATGTCCATGTCGACGCCGATGCGTGCGAGGTCGTCCTTGAGGATGGCGGCCACCTTCGGGGAGGTCATGCTCTCCCGCGGCACCATCAGAGCGAAGGCGAAGCGCGTGCGGACCTTTTTTCCATCGCGTTCGATCTTTTTGTATCGCCAGCCGTCGTCGGGGTCGCGATGCCAACCGGCCTCGTCGAGGAGTTGCGCCGCCCGTTCCAGATCAAAGTCAAACAGCTCGATGTCGGGGTTGTACATCGGCGCGGACGGATGATGCAAGCCGTGGGAACGGGCGTAGACGCCGCTGTAGACCTGCCGGACCAGGCGATCGTAGTTGATGGCGTGGTTCATGGCACCGCGGACGCGGCGATCGGCAAAGAACGGATTGGAACCGTCCTGGTTCCAACAAATGAAGATGTATTTCCACTGTTGTCCATAGCCCTTGACCCCGACGCGTCGGAAGCGTTCGTTGTCTGACTCGACCGCGAACTGCCGGGGTGTCATCTCGAACTCCTGGATCCGGCCTCTCTCGAACAGGTTCAAACGGGTAACCGGGTTCGGAATGATGCGGAGGACGACGCGTTTGAAGAGCGGCTTGCGGCCGTGATAACCGTCCCATCGCTCGAGAACCACCTTGTCATCGGGCACCCACTCGACGAACCGGTACGGTCCATTGCCGATGGGATTACGGTTGGCGTGGTTGTAGTAATCGCCGCGTGTCAGCGAGGGGTCGTTGTCTTTCTCCTTCTCATAAATGTGTTGGGGGATGACCTCGAACATGACCTGCCATTTGTTCGTGGCCAGCGCGGCGGCGAAGGTGAACTTCACGGTGAGCGGATCGAGGGCAGTGCAGTCGGTGATCTGGTCCGACGTGCTGCGAGCCACGGGGCAGGGCACGCGCGTGTCCATGATCTGTCGCCACGAAAACACTACGTCCGCGGCGGTATACGGATGGCCGTCGTGCCAGGTGCGGCCGGGCTTGAGCTTCATCATGGCCGAGCGGTGATCCGGGGCGAATTCGAAGGACTCCACGACGTCATCGTTGATGATCCACTCGAGCCGGTGATTGATCTCGAGCGGCCGATCGAACACAAGTTCGCGCACGCGATCCTCGGGAGCGGACGACATGAGAATCGGGTTCAGGGTGTTGGGGTTGGCCTTGAGGGAGAGGTACAGCGTTTCGTCTCGGGCGATCAGGTCAGGGTCGTCCGGGGCCGGCTGCGAAAGGGTTGGCGGATTGACGAGCGGATCGGCGGTGAAGTCGTAGTCGTCGGTTTGTCCAATGGCGCTCGCGGCAAGCGTTGGCAGAACGATGATCAGGGGCAGCAGGTTCAATCGTCGCATGACAGGTATTCTCTCCGCTGCATATTCGTTTCCGCTGCCATTCAGGCCGTTCGCGATCTTTCGGCGGTTGGGTCGAGGGCGTCGCGCAGCCCGTCGCCGATGAGATTCAGGGCGAGCAGTGTGGCGACAAGGATGCCACAGGGGAACGCGATCAGCCACCAGAAACCGACAAACGTGTTTACGGCTTGGACGCCGTCTGCGGCGAGGCGGCCCAGCGAAGGCGTCGGCTGCTGAATGCCGATGCCGAGAAAGCTCAGAAAAGACTCCTGCAGGACGGCCTGCGGAACGATCAGTGTGGCGTACACGACGATGGGCCCGACCAGGTTGGGCACCAGATGCCGCCAGAGGATCCGCACGGGGCCGACGCCTGCGGCCTTGGCCGCCTCGATGAATGGCTGTCGCCGCAGCGAGAGCACTTGGCCTCGGATGACGCGTGCCATCGTAAGCCAGCTCACGGCGCCGATCGCCAGAAAGAGGACAACGATCCCGGCGATTTGAGTACGTCCGCCGAGCAGGTGGGCCAGCGGAGGTTCCAGGACGACCTTCAACACCATCACGAAGAGTATGTACGGCAGCCCGTACAGAATGTCCACCGTGCGCATCATCACCGCGTCGGTCCGCCCGCCCGCCATGCCGGACGCCGCACCCCATAATACGCCGATGGTGACCGAGATTCCCGCCGCCCCCAGTCCGATGGCCATGCTCACAAGCCAGCCGAATGCGGTCCGGTAAAACAGGCTGCGACCGACGTCGTCGTAGCCGAACCAGCCGGCGGCCCGGTGCATCGTCGGTGCGATGCCCGCCAGCCGCGAAGCGCGGGGGCTTGCGTGCAGTGAGAGGTCGTAGAGCTTGTAGGATGACACGCCGGAAAGGGTGGGCTCGGCCCGGACCGCGTTCTCGACGTCCTGCACGTTGTACCAGCTTGCGGAAAACGGCAGCAGGAGCACCATGACGGCGGTCCCGCCAGCCAGCCCAAGTGCGCACCACCATGCCGGTTTGTTACGGCGAAATCGTCGCCAAGTGCGATTCGGCAAGGGGGGGATCATCCGACGGCTCCTGAGATTCGCGGGTCCACGAGCGCGTAGAGGCAATCCACAATGAGATTGAGCACAATCAGGATTGCGGCATAAACGAGAACGCAGGCAAGAATGAGGCCGCGATCGAGGTTCAGGGCCGAATCGACGAAGTGCTGCCCCAGGCCCGGCACGCTGAACACCTTCTCAACGACGAACGAGCCGGTCATGGCCCCGGCGGCGGCGGGGCCTAGGTAGCTCAGCACCGGGAGGAACGCCACCTTGAACGCATGTTTCCAGATCACGCGGCGGGAGCTGAGGCCCTTGGCCGACGCCGTCCGAATGAACTCGCTCGACAGAACATCGACCATGCCGACGCGCGTCAGGCGGGCGATGTAGGCCATGAACGGCAGCGACAGCGCCAGTGCCGGCAGCGGCAGATGGGCGACCGATCCCCACCCGCCGATGGGCACGACCTTCAGGTAGATTGCAAACACGGTCAGCAGAATCGACGCCGTTACAAAAGTCGGCAGGGAGATACCCAGCAGGACGAGTCCAAGCGTCGTGACGTCAAACCAGCTATTCCGGTGCACGGCGCCGAGGACGCCGACCGGCACGCCGACGATGACGGCCAGCAGGATGGCCAACAGTCCCAGGGTAACCGAGACCGGCAGTGCCTGGGAGATGATCTGCGTGCAGGTCCAGTCCTTGTATTGGAAAGAGGGACCGAAATCGAAGCGTAATGCGCCGGCGAGGAATTGGAAAAAGTACTCGAGCTGGTTGTCCATGTCGTATCTGGCCTCGAGCGCCCGGACCACCTCCGGCGGCATGTTCCGCTCCGCTGCGGCGAACGGGTTTCCGGGGACTACCATGACCATGAGAAATGTGAACACGTATACACAAAAGAGAGTGAGGACGCCCTGGAGGATTCGGCGAACCAGTTTCCCCGTCATTGCATCACCATCACGTAGCGGAATGGGAAGATCAGCCGGGCGTTGGGGTAAAGGCCTTCTACGTAAGGCTTGATTGCCAGGAGCTGCGTGTATTGGTAGAGGGTGATGACCGGAAAAGTCTCGCGGATCAGGCGCGCTTCGGCGTCGGCCAGGACGGCCAGCCGTTCCGCCGGGTTGCGCGTATCGGCCGCGCGCATGAGCAGTCCGTCGAATACCTCATCGGAATAGCCGGCGTCGTTGTTTCCGTTATCGGTGGCAAAGAGATCGAGGAACGTGGTCGGATCGCCGTAGTCGCCGTACCAGCCGGCCCGGGCGACCATGAACCGGCGGTTTTTGCGGTCGTCCACGAAGGACTTTACTTCCTTGCCGCGAAGCGCCACGACGGCCCCGAGTTCGCGCCGCCACATCTCAGCAAGCACGTCGCAGATCTTGCCGTGATGGAATCCCGTGTTGTACAGAAGGTCGATGATGGGCAATCCTGCACCGCCCGGGTAGCCCGCCTCCGCAAGCAAGGTCCGGGCCGCGTCGGGGTCATATCCCAGCCCCGTGGGAGACGGGTAGCCCGGAATACTGTTGACCGGAATGATGTTGTCGGTCGGCGGGTCGCCGCGCGCCACGACCTCCTCGGCGATCAATTCCTTGTCCACTGCCAGCGCGAACGCCTTACGCACGCGCGCATCGACGAACGGGTTCGGGCGGCCCTCATACGACTCGTCCTCGCAGTTGAAGAGGTAGTAGTAGGTGCCATAAACCGGCAGGTTGTGAAAGTCGGGTCGTCTGCCGGTCAGGGCCAGGCGCACGAGCTCATGGTCGTAGGTCACGTTGGTCTCCGGCAGAAAATCAACGTCGCCAGCCTCGTAGGCCATCAAGGCGCTGTTCAAGTCCGGATAGACCAGCAGGTCGATGGAGTTGCAGGCCACGGTGTCGTATCCTCGAAAGTAGGGGTTGGCCTCCAACCGCAATCGCCGCTTGAACGTCCATTCCGCAACGCGATAAGCCCCGTTTGTGATGAGGCCCGGATAGTCGTTTTTGCGGTAGTCGGGCTTGGTCCACTGGGGGTCGTACGCAACCAGCCCCTGGGGCGTCAGCCCTTTGCCGTCATGGTCGATCCTCAGTCGCTCGATGCTTTGGTGAATCGGGAGGAGGGTCGGGAACGCACACAAGTCGAGGAAGTAGGAGCATGGCGCGGCCAGCGTCACCCGGAGCCTGTGAGCGTCCAGCACATCGAGACCCACGCGGGCGAATCTGTGATCAAGCTCGGCCGCGTGCGACTCGAAGCGCTCACGCCACCGATCGCTGCCCACCGGCAGTTCGGTAAGTTCGGCGACGGCCCGGTTGCGCCAGTCGTAGTAGGCGTCTGCCCCGGCGACGTAGTTTGTAATGAAGAATGCGTAATCCGAGGCCGTGCCGGGCTCGATGGCGCGGCGCCAGCCACGCACGAAGTCCTCGGCGGTCACCGGATCTCCGTTGGACCATCGCGAGTCGGGCTTGATCGCAAACGTGTAGACGCGGCCGTCGGGTGACACCTCGGGCAACTCGGCGCAGCCGTCGATCGGCGCGGCGGTTCGGGGGTGCCGGGCGGCGAGGCCCTCCCAGATATTCAAGGCCACGCGGATATCCTGGTTCCAGGTGACCGCGGCGGGGTCGAGTGTGTTGATGGCGGACTGATTGACGTAGGCGAAGTCGGCCCGGGAGCGCGCACCTGTCAGCCGATATGCTGCGACCGTGACCATAACCAGCCCGATAGATGTGAACATGACTGCGCGAAACATGTGTCACCCTTGACCGCATGCCCATTATGGCCGACCTGCGAGTTTGTTGCGACCCTACCGTTTTCCCGGACCCCTGTTGCCGGTGGCGTTTCGCGTTTAGGATGATCATGCAAGTGGGGACCCGCATGCGAGGCATGCGCTTGAAGGAGACGACCCAGGTGACTGAGCAGACTTTGTTGACGCTGGCTGTTGTAGCGGCCTCCCTTGGTTTCACGCACACGCTCATCGGTCCGGATCATTACGTCCCGTTCATCGCGATGTCGCGGGTCGGGGGCTGGTCGGTCCGCAAGACCCTGGGCGTGTCCCTGTTGTGCGGCGTCGGGCATGTGGGCAGCTCTGTCCTGCTGGGGGTTGTGGGGGCGGCGCTTCTGAAAAAAGTGGAGGTCCTCGTCGGGATTGAGGCGTTTCGTGGGCAGATCGCCACGTGGCTGCTGTTGGCGTTCGGGTTCTGCTACATGATCTGGGGCATCCGAAAGGCTTGGCGGGGCGAGACGCACACGCACGTTCATGCCCACGCTGACGGAACGGTTCACTCGCACCCCCACGATCATCACGCCGATCACGTTCATGCCCATGCTGAGAGCCAGGACGCCCGTATGACCCCGTGGATCCTTTTTGTGATTTTCGTGTTCGGTCCATGCGAGCCACTGATCCCCATTCTCATGTACCCGGCGCTGCAGCAGGGCTGGATCGATATGATGATCGTCGCCGCCGTCTTCGGAGTGGCCACCATCGGGACGATGATAACGATCGTGATTCTGGGCGTCGTCGGGTTGAGGGCATTGCGTCTCGACAGCCTCGGCCGTTACGCCCATGCGCTTTCGGGCTTCGCGGTCTTCGCCTGCGGCGGGGCCATGCTGCTGGGGTTATGAATCGCACCACCGACCGTCCTGCCGTCGTCTTTTGCATACCCTGATGTGAGTAAAGAGATTTCGGGTTGTTGAGGTCTTCGGTGATATGTCGTTAGGCGTTTTTCACATTCTGCTGGTCACATCGACGGTCATTGACGCGGTCGTCGCCGGACTGGTGCTGTTTCGTCGGCGCCGCCCTGCAAAGGGCGACACCTCTTTGCCGACGGCGTTGTCGATCACAACGGGCAGAATCGTTCTCACGGTTGCGGTCACGACGGTCGTCTTTGTTTTGAAGGCGGCTGCCCTGGGTCTGGCCGGCTTCAACCATTTCGGCTTGATGCACCTGATCTACCTGGATCTGGTGATCGTGATCCCCTTGGGTGGGTTGGCCGTGATTCTGGGTGCTCTGGTGCGGCGGGGCGGTGTGGTCTGGCGTCCGGTGACGAAACCGGCGCTGGTTATTGCCACGGCGGCGACGGCGCTGGCGCCGATCGGCGTATACGCCACGTACATCGAACGGTTTCGTCTGCAACTCGAGGTTGTTGGCGTGCCGGTGCCTGCGGAACGAGATGGTTGCGATCCGATCAAGATCGGGGTGCTGTCCGACGTTCAGACCGACCACGTCGGCGAGTACGAGCACGAGGCGGTCGATCGGCTGATGGCACTCGAACCCGACGTGATACTTATGCCGGGCGATCTGTTCGAGGGTCCGGATTGGATGCTGGAGCGGGAATTGCCGGCTCTGCGGTCGTTGCTGGCTAGGCTTCATGCGCCGGCGGGCGTGTACTTCGTACAGGGCAACTGCGAGACACGCATCGAGGCAGCCACGCTGCTTGAAGGCACCGGTGTGCAACTGCTGAACAATGAAAGGCGGATGGTCCAGGTGGGTGACCGGTGGCTGACGGTCGGGGGCGTGGAACTGCACTACACGGCGGCTTCGCGGGAACTGGTTCAGGATATGGAGCGCGACCCTGATTCGGGCGACATTCGTATTCTGCTGGCGCACTATCCTGGGAAAGTGACGCAGCTCTCGAAAGAATCACGAATCGACCTGGTGGTGGCCGGCCACACGCACGGCGGGCAGGTACAACTGCCCTTTTTTGGACCTCCCATCACCGAGACCTGGCTTCCTCGCCACGTAGCAGCGGGCGGGCTGCACGAGCTGGACGGCCGCCGCGTCTATATCAGCCGCGGCGTTGGCTGCGAGCGCGGTCAGGCCCCGCGCATCCGGTTTCTTTGCCCGCCCGAGATCACCCTTCTCACGATCACCGATGGTCAATCACTCGCTGAGCCGCGCAATTGATGGTAAGATGCAGGGTAGTTTGCCTCTCTGGAGCGGCGATCCGGCGCGACGGGGGAGCGGTGGGTACAAGGTTTGTCCTCGCCGGATACGGGCACGGCTTTGCACTCCGCGCTCTCTGTGCGCCATCGGAGGAAGCACTGCTGCTCCGCGGACACTCGTAACTCTGACCATCAAGTTCCGTTCGACTCGACGATCTGAGTAGCCATTCCAGGGCGCACCGCCCTGAGCCATCGCACAACTGGATCGCAAGTCCCAAAGGGCGGTTGCCGATACACCGGTGATGTGTGCGCTGGCCGTACAAGAAGCCTGCTTGCCGGCCACTCCAGCACGGCGGCTTTCGACCCTGGAGGTCGCCGCACTCACGCCGCGCGACGCGTGTGATTGGGATCGGTTCGTCGAGCAGGCTCCGGGTGGAACGATCTTTCACACAGTTGCGTGGTTGCGTGCCGTGCGCCGGTCGTTCGGCCACCGTATTATGGCCCTGCTGGCTACCCGCGAGCACGCAATCGTCGGTGTCCTGCCCCTTGTCGAGGTGCGAAGCCTGCTGGCCGGGCGGATGTTGATCAGCGTTCCTTACGGCGTGTACGGCGGTGTCCTTGGCGAGGATGCGGAGGCGCAAGAAGCGCTGCTGCGTCATGCGGTGCAAATGGCGCAGGCCGTCAACGCCCGCTGTGTTGAGCTTCGCTGCGAGCGGGCCGTCTGGGGGGACGTGCCCGTGGTTGATCGATATGTGACCTTTCGCAAGCGGTTGCCGGAATCGCGTGACGACTGCCTGGCCTCTCTGCCCCGTAAGGCGCGGGCCGCGGCACGGGCCGCACGGGACAAACACGGGTTGTCGGTGTCGATTGACGATCGGCACCTGCCGACGGTGTGGCGTCTATACTGCCGGGGCATGCGCCGCTTGGCGTCATTGAATTATCCCTATCGGTTCTTTGATGAGATGATACGGCTTACGCCGGGTAGACACTCCGTTTTGCTGGTCTCGTACGGAGGGCGATCGATCGGCGGCCTCGTCACATTCACGTTCAACGGCACGGCCATGCCTTACTTTGTTGGGGTGGATGCCCGGTTTCTGGCCCTCAACGTCTATAATTATCTCTACCTGACGGCCATGGAGAGGGCCGTCGAGGAGGGGTGCCACACGTTCGACTTCGGCCGATCGCGGTGCGACAACGCGGGCAGTTGCGCCTTCAAGCGAAACCAGGGATTCGAGCCCGAGCCGCTCGCGTACCAGATCTACACCCCGCCGGGGCGAACGGAACCGAACCTGACGCCGAGCAACCCGAGGTTTGCGCTCGCCCGGCGGCTGTGGCCGATGATGCCGGTGTGGGTGACGCGTCGGCTGGGCGCCCATTTGTCGAGACACGTGCCGGGTTGAGCGGGCGGCGCCGCGAACATGAAGATCCTCTACCTCGCACACCGCATCCCATACCCGCCGAACAAGGGGGATAAGATACGCTCGTACCATCAACTGCGGCATCTATGCGCGCGGCACGACGTATGGTGCGCCTGCTTCGTCGATCGTCGCGAGGATATACAGCACGTCGAGACGCTGCAGCAGTGGTGCCGTAAGGTGCACGCCGTCCCGCTCTCGCGCGTCGGCGGGATCCTTCGCGCCGCGGGTGGCATGCTGCGGGGCGGCACGGCCACGGAGGCATTCTACCGCAGCTGCGATATGGAGCGTCTGCTCCGGCGATGGTCTCGCGATGCGGAGTTTGACGCAGCATTGTTCTTCTCGTCGGGCGTCGCCCAGTATCATAGTACCGTCACGGCACGGCGCAGGGTTCTGGATTTCTGCGACTGGGACAGTATGAAGTGGGCTTGTTATGCCCGTCGTGCGTCCGGGCTGAAAGCCCGACTGTTGAGGGCGGAGGCGGACCGGTTGCGCCGCCGGGAGCGTGAATGGGTCGAGCTGTTCGATGCCAGCACAGTCGTAACGGAAGCGGAGAAAGCCGCCGGACCCACCGACTGCCAGGATCGCATCCACGTGGTGGGCAACGGGATCGACGCGGGACCGGAACCGCGCGTCGGAGCCGATCAGGCGCCGCCGCGAGTCGGGTTCGTCGGGCAGATGGACTACCCACCCAACGTGGATGCGGTGTGCTGGTTCGCCGAGCACGTCCTACCGCAGATTCGCCGCCGCGTGCCGAACGTTGAGTTTGAAGTCGTCGGCCGGGCGCCGGCCCGCCGCGTTAAACGCTTATGTAATCGACCCTTCATTCGGGTCACCGGCGAAGTCGACGACGTGCGTACCTACGTCGAGGGATTTGCCGTCAGCGTCGCGCCCTTGCGTATGGCACAGGGCGTGCAAAACAAAGTCCTCGAGGCCATGGCCGTCGCCAGACCGGTCGTGGCCACGTCCACAGCAGCATCCGGAATCGACGCGACCGACGGCGACCATATCCTCGTCGCCGACCACGCCGGCGAAATAGCGGGGAGAGTTAGTGAACTCCTGCAGTACCCGAACCGGCGCAAAGAACTCGGGCAGGCCGCCCGGTGCCGAGTTATGCAGCGCTACGCCTGGACGCCCCAAATCAACAAGCTCGAAGCAATGCTGCAGGAGACAGGTGCGTCACCCGACGCGTCGAGGGTTCCCACGACCGGGCGTTGCCGAACCCGTGCAGCGGCCGGGATTGCGTAGCCGCTTCTTGCAGCCAGAGAAGGCTCGAACGGTGGAATAGCGAACGAGGACGGCAACACCTTCGTCCGGCGCGAACCGCTGGCACAGTGGAAGTCACGAGTTTCAAGACCACCTACCTCAGACATGATCGCCGCGAAGGAACGTTCACCGCTTTTTTAGTTTGCCGGTTGCATATTGGGGCCGGTGCGGGTATACTGACTCTTGGTCACAGGGCTTGGTAGACATCTCCGGGAGTTTCTCTTTCTCCTGAGCCGGCCCTGAAGCACGGCTGACATATCTGAAGATTGGGAGTGCAGACACGAGAGCCAAACAATCCGCAGTTGTCGTGGCCGTGTTGTTCGGCTGCTGGTGGTGGGTGTTCCAGCCTGTCGCCGAGGCGGGGGCGATCGGCTCGGAGCTGAGCTGGGTCGAGGTGCGGCACATCGGGAGCAGACCGATTGAGATTGAAGGGTTACGGCTGGCGACCGCCGACGGCTCCTCGTTGGCGGACGTGGAAATCGAAGTGATCCGCGGAGCCTGCGAGCTCCTCCCTGGTGAGGAGGCGCTTCTAATCACATCTCCAGCTGTTCCGACAGACGATCAGGCGCGTTTGCGCTACCGGAATCTCTACCGCGCCGAAAGCCTCGATGACGGGCGCTTGGCCGTCCCGGCGCAGTCTCTGACGCTGATCGCTGCAGGCGGGTCTTTGGTTGCAGACGGGCCGTTGGGGCCTGCCCCGGTTGGGATGTGCTGTGACCGGACAGATTGCACCGGGGGAAAGTGCGGTGATGAGAATATGTGCGCTGCCCAAGTTACGAAGGCGACGTGCTGTGCTGACAACCCCTGGGATTGCACGGATGCATATGGTGGGAGTCCGAAGCTGAGTACTGTCAGCAAGGGCAGTGTGATCCCGGTTGCTCCGAAGGTACTCAGTGCCCCTAGCAGAAACGACGCTTGAGGCTTGAAACATTGAACTCGCGTACAGCTACCTGTTCGGACATAACAGGAAACGAGAGGTGCTCGGCGGAGCGGGCATCATGAGGCTTGTGGCTTTTCCTCCTGCGTAGGTTGCGCTCCCTGTCGCCTCCTTTTTGCTTGGAGGTGCGCACGTGCCGAATTCGCACGGTCTGCATTTACATGGACGTAGAGAACGCGGTCGCCGCTGCCGCGCCTTCACGCTCATCGAACTGCTGGTTGCTATCTCGATCATCGCACTCCTCATCACGCTCCTCGTTCCAGCACTGAGAAAGGCCCGCGAGCAGGCCAAGACGTTGCAGTGCCTCGCCAACCTGAAAGGAATCGCGACTGCCAGTATTGCTTACTCCGGCGCCGATCCGAATGAGCAGGCGATTCCCGTTCACGCCGGCTTTGCGAACGTGGAAGGGGCTGACAACGCCTATGGTTGGGGCAGTAAGGCGGGCAAAGGAGAGCCCCAGGAGAGCAGAGGTCCTGCAACCTCCAAGTGGGGCACCGCATGGGGACGGGATTCTGGAAGCCGGTACACTGTGCTATGAGAACGGGCCGGATCGACGTGGCGCTTGATGCGCCGGTCGATCCGGCCCGCTCTCTTACTGCTGTATTTTGATCGCCGGGCGTGTGCCCGGTCGTGGCCCGACTCGGGGCGAATTACATCATGCCGCCCATGCCGCCCATGCCACCCATTCCGCCCATGCCACCCATGCCGGGGGCACCGGCGCCGGCTCTGGATTTCTCCTTCTCTTTGATTTCGCTGACAACCGCCTCGGTCGTCAGGAGCAGGCTGGCCACCGACGCGGCGTTCTGGAGGGCGATTCGCTCGACCTTGGTCGGCACCAGGATGCCGGCCTTGATCATGTCGGTGTAATCGCCCTTCACCGCGTCGAAACCGAAGTTCACGTCGCTCGACTCGGAGACCTTCTGCCAAACGATGGAGCCGTCGAGACCGGCGTTTATCGCAATCTGTTTGATCGGCGCTGTCAGAGCACGGCGCACGATGTCCGCTCCCGTCTTCTGATCTCCGCGGAGCTTCTTGATGGTGTCATCGAGCGCCTTGGTCGTCCGCAGTACCGCAACGCCGCCACCCGGCAGTACCCCCTCTTCGACGGCCGCACGGCAGGCGTGCAGGGCATCTTCGACGCGGGCCTTCTTCTCCTTCATCTCGACCTCGGTCGCCGCCCCGACGTTCACCTGGGCGACGCCGCCGGCCAGCTTGGCCAGCCGCTCTTCCAGCTTCTCGCGATCGTAGTCGCTGGTGGTGGCGTCGATCTCGTTGCGGATCTGCTCGATGCGCCCCTTGATGTCGGACGAACTGCCGGCCCCTTCGATGATGGTCGTCGTGTCCTTGTCGATGGTGATCTTCTTGGCCTGGCCGAGGTCTTTCAGCTCGACGTTCTCGAGTTTGATGCCGAGATCCTCGAAGATGGCCCGGCCACCGGTGAGAATGGCCATGTCCTCGAGCATCGCCTTGCGGCGGTCGCCGAATCCCGGCGCCTTGACGGCACAGACCTGTAGTGTGCCGCGCAGCTTGTTGACCACCAGCGTCGCAAGGGCCTCTCCCTCGATGTCCTCGGCGACGATGAGCAGCGGCCTGCCGGACTGGGCCACTTTCTCCAGCACCGGGACAAGATCTTTGACGTTGGAGATTTTCTTTTCGTGGATCAGGACGTAGGGCTTCTCGAGGGCGCAGGTCAGCTCCTCCATGTTGTTCATGAAGTGGGGCGACAGATAGCCCTTGTCGAACTGCATGCCCTCGACGAGTTCGACGTTGGTCTCGAGTCCCTTGCCCTCCTCGACGGTGATCACGCCGTCCTTGCCGACCTTGTCCATGGCCTGGGCGATGATCTTGCCGATCTCGGGATCCTGATTGGCGGCACAGGTGCCGACCTGCGCGACCTGGTCGCTGTCCTTTACCTTGGTGCTCATCTTGGCGAGCTCCTCGACGACGGCGGCGACCGCCGCGTCGATGCCGCGCTTGAGCTCCATCGAATTCGCCCCGGCGGCCACGTTCTTCAAGCCTTCGTCGAAGATGGCCTCGGCGTAGATGGTGGCCGTCGTCGTGCCGTCACCGGCGACCGTGCTCGTCTTGGAGGCGACCTCTTTGACCATTTGGGCGCCCATGTTTTCATTGGGATCATCCAGCTCGATTTCCTTGGCCACCGTGACGCCGTCCTTTGTGACGGTCGGCGAGCCGAACGACTTCTCGATGACGACGTTCCGGCCGCAGGGCCCGAGTGTGATCTTGACCGCTCTCGCCAGTTGCTTGACGCCGCGGCGAATGGCCTCGCGCCCGTCCATCTCGTAAGAAATTGATTTCGCTGCCATGAAGAATAGCTCCGTTTCGCGGCGAGTCGCGACGCCCGCCATCAATGTCCATGCTTTTAGCTAATACCCTGATTTGTTCTGAATGGTTGACCGCGACAACGCCGCCGACTACCCGACCACGCCCAGAATGTCCGACTCGTCCATAATGAGGTATTCCTCGCCGTCGACCTTGATCTCGGTGCCGGCATAGCTCGTGAATACTACCTCATCGTTCTTCTTCACCTGCATCTCGCTTCGCGAGCCGTCGTCGAGCAGCCGCCCGGACCCGACGGCCTGCACGATGCCGCGCTTGGGCTTCTCGCGCGCCGTGTCCGGCAGCACGATGCCGCCCTTGGTCACGTCCGACGCCTCTACCCGTTTGAGGATCACCTTGTCGCCCAGAGGCTTGATGTTCAGCTTGGCCATCGCTGAGAACTCCTTTCGAACACGCATTCGACTCGCGTCGATCAATCGTTGCCGGCGTGGTATCCGACGCGGCCCGCCGCTGTCCACGTTACGGGATTCAGGCGGCGGTGTCCCGTGCGTCGCCCGCGCCATACCATGAGCGCACACGCCCTACACAGTCTGACCTGAGGCAACCTTGATGCCAGCGGCGGGCTGCCTCGTCGCCGGTTGCCACGCGATCCGTAATCTCTTGCGAAAAAGAGAGTTACGCCATTGGCATAATTGCAGCCGGTGTGCGCGACGCCCGGCAGGCTTGCCAATATCGCTGTCAAAACACCATGCCATGATTAGTGGGCTGCCGATTTGGCAGACGCAATCGAGGCGGCGGCGAAGCGATTGGGAAGCGCCCGAGCCCAACCATCGTTAGGGTTGGGGGGCGGTCGGTCGCCCGAATGACGGTCGCGTCCCGCTCCGAATCCAGCCCGGAACCCTGACGACTTTTCAGCGCTCAGGCGGCGCCGCGAGAGCGCGACGATTGGGGCGGCGCAGCCGGGAGGCTTCGCGACTACGTGGGCCGACCGTTCTGGTCGGTTCTCTCATCCTCCGTCGATGACACGATTTCGAGGCGAACGCGGTTGATTCGTCGCGGTTCCGCGGCGATCACGCGGATTTCCACGTTGTCGTGGTGGCATTGCTCGCCGGTCTTGGGGATGTGTCCCAGCTTGCTGAATACCAGGCCGCCGACGGTCTCGTAGTCGTCGTGCAGCGGCAGTGAGATGTCGAGCTCGTCGTTGAGGTCGTCAACACGCATCCTGGCATCGACCTCCACGACCCGATCGTCGATTCGCTTGAGCATCACGGCCTCGGGCGCTTCGTACTCATCCGCGATTTCGCCGACGAGCTCTTCGATGATGTCCTCGATCGTGACGAGACCGGATGTGCCGCCGTATTCGTCGAGCACGATGGCCATGTGGACTTTGCGGTCTTTGAATTCCTCCAGCAAGTCATCGACCGGCTTGTTGTCGGGGACGAAAGGAACGGCGCGCATGATCCCGGTGAGGTCGAATGATTCGTTCGGATCGATCAGCAGCAGGTCTTTCGCATAGAGCACGCCGAGCACGTTGTCGATAGTCTCATCGTAAATCGGGATTCGTGAGTGCCCCTCCTTGCGGATGAGTTCGATGGCGTCGTGCATGGTGGCGTTCTTATCGATCGCGACGATATCGGTTCTGGGCGTCATGATGTTGCCCGTGTCGATGTCGCCAAACTGGATGACCGATTCGAGCATTTCCTGTTCCTGAGCATCGAACGCGCCCTGGAGCTTGCCCTCGCTGACGATGTTCAGAATCTCCTGCTCGACGTCGGTCGCACACGTCTCGCCGTTGCGCGGCGCAGCGCCAAGCAACCGCCGGACGATCGAATCGATCGCGTCCAGAAATCGCAAAAAGGGAGCGACGACAGGACGCAGCACTCGCAATAACGGTAACGTAGCACCCACGACCGTCCCGGCCGAGTATTTCGCCAGAGCGCTCGGAACGCCCACGCCCACAATCAGCACGACGAAGAAGGCAACTAAGAAGGCCGCAACGTCACGCCACGGGGACAACGCTCCTTGAAGCTCGACCAACTCCAGAATGACCAGTAATAGTGCGAGTGCGGCCGCCGTGCGAATTGTTGCCGTCGCGAGGATCAGGTCCTCCCGATGATCGATGACCCAGCGGAGCTCATTCTCCCGACCCACTCGCCTGAACTTTTCAGCCACGGCCACGATCGACCGGGTCCGGAGGCAGAGGTTCAGCATGGCCGAGAGCGCAAGGAGAACGACGAGTCCCGCCGCAGCGAGCCAGTAAGTAAACGACACTTGGACCATCCCGTGCAGGCGACATCAGCTCAGGATCCTGCCGCCAGGCCTGCACAGCGGCGGCGGGACCGCACGATTGCCCGACGTTCGTCACGGATCGTCTGGCAGGTAAGCCGTCACAACTTGCCCGCTTGGGCATTGCACGCACGACTCCAGCGCTGAGGAATCCGAGCATCGGACAGAGTCTGCATCATCCTTCTTCGTTGCCGGGCGAATCCTGCAGGCGAACGATCCCCATTCAGCTGCGAGCCGGCACCAGGCTTCAAAACCATCGGGACGGCACGTCGGCTCGCTCACGGGTCCGCCGACAACGACAACGATGCGCGGCCGCGATGACGGGTTTGCATTGTCAGCAGCATCAGCACCAACGGGGCAATCCAAAGTCAGCCCGATGACGCCGATTTCGCTGTCGCATAGTGTCACCGGTGTGACCGACCCCGCTGACCGACACATTGCGATCTCATCTCCGTCAGGGTCGAGCAAGGTGGCGCAGTGTTCCGGCTCATCTTCGTTAGGCAGCCGCTGCCCCGCCACCACATACACGCCCCACTCGCGAGCCTTCGCGGACAACGAGGCCCGGTATGTCTCGAACATTGCGGGAGAGGGGCGGCCTTGCACTCGGCCACCGCGGTCACAGCCGGCAGGGAGAGCAACCAGATCAGGTGAGGGATCAGCTCCCGCGGCGGCGTCGAGCAACGAGAGCGCTCGAGCGATGTTGGTCGCGCGGCTCGCATCATCGAGCATAACAGCCGCCATGGCAATCCTCATGGGTAGCGTGCCTTGAAAACAGGGCCGATCCCCAGGTCGCCCAAGATCCGGTCCTCCAACTCGTGCATCCGAGCGGCCTCCTTCTCGTTCGAGTCATCCAACCCGGTGAGGTGCAACACGCCATGCACGATATAGAGCAGGGCTTCGTGCACCGGGTCATGCCCGCGTGCGTTGGCTTCGCGTTCGGCCGTTTCGGTGGAGACGACCACCGTGCCTTCGAGCGCAGACCGATCGGCCTCCGACATATCGAAGCTGAGCACGTCGGTGGGTCCGGCGTGTCCGAGGTGACGTTGATTCAGCTGCGCGATGTGGCTGTCGTCGACGAGGACGACCTCAACAGCGGCACACGTGATGCTACGGAGACGAAAAGCCCTGGCGACGGCCTCGCTCAGTTGCGATTCGTCCAAATCGAGTCGTCCCCCCTCGCGAACGACACGTATCTCAAACGGGGAGTCGTCTTCCATTATCGGCCGTCAAACTCGGGACTCGGTCCTCCCGAGCACGCGTACCTCCTGTTTTTTCGGTCCGGCGTCGTCGCCGAGTATGCGACGTCCTCGGGTTTACCCGGTTCCGGCGGGTCGGGCGGACGCGATCGCCTTTCATTCTCAGCCGGCGATCGACTTGCCAACGACTTCGCGATGGATTTCCGGCTCCGCGAGTTTTTCCTCCTTCTCCTTCGACTTCGGATAGGCGATGCGCCCATGATAATAACTGCAGAGGTTCTTCGCCAGTGATTCCTCAACCTGATGCAGCTCGCGCAGCGTGATCTCGCAGTCGTCGAACTGTCCGTCCTTCAAGCGGTCCATCACGATTTGATGGACGACATTCTCGATGCGGCCCGGCGTCGGTTCGCTCAGGGAGCGTACGGCGCTTTCGGTTCCGTCGCAGAGCATCAGGACGGCCGACTCCTTGCTGCGCGGCTTCGGACCCGGGTATCGGAACTGAGCCTCGGGGACCTGGCGATCGTGCCGGCCCCGGGCGATCTGGGGTTGTTGCTCGCTCGCGATGTGATGGAAGTACTTCACGACGGTCGTGCCGTGATGCTCCTGGATGAACTGGTGCAGTACGCGCGGTAGCTTGTACTCTTTGGCCATCTCGAGGCCGTCCTTGACGTGCCCGATGATGATCAGCAGGCTCATGGTGGGCGCGAGGTTGTCGTGGCGGTTGATGGACGCCTCCTGGTTTTCGGCGAAGTACGCCGATTTGTGGAGCTTGCCCACGTCATGGTAGAGGGCCCCAACCTGCGCGAGCAGGCCGTCGGCGCCGATCGCCCGGCAGGCGGCGTCGGCCAGCGTTCCCAGCGCCAGGCTGTGGGCGTATGTTCCCGGAGCGTCACGAGCAAGGCGTTGCAGGAGCGGTCGGGTGGGATCGCGCCATTCCAACAGGGTCAGCGACGTCACAATGCCGAACATGCGCTCGATCAACGGGAGCGTGGCTTGCAGGAACAGTGAGGCGACGAAGGCAACGGCCGCACCGCGAGCGCCGCGAACGGCGGCGAAGCTCAACGCTTGCCCATCGACCAGCCCGAAGGCGGTGATTGACGCGAAGATCATGGTCGCCGAAACCACGCCGACCCAGATCAGCCGAGTCCGTGTTCGAATCTCGTCGAGCAGCCAGACTGTCGCGGCAACGCCGAGCAGCAGGCTCACGAAAAGCCCTGCGTCCCCGCGTACGCTGAGTACGAGCATCGCCGACGCGATGGTCATCACGCCGAATGCAAAGCGACGCGAGTAGGCGATCGCGAGGATCGACGCCGCAAAGATCGGCGGCCCTACGATCAACTCCTTGGTGCCTGCGGCGTCCTCGATCAGGCAGGCCGCCAACAGCGTCGCCAGCAACAAGCCGGCGAGTCCCGCCGTCCTCGTGGGGTTTTGAAGGACACGAGGCTGGTAGGTGCCTACGTAGGCGAATAAGGTCACCGTCAGCAGGAACAATGCTGACGCCACGCCGATCCGGCGCAGCAAATGGCGTTTCCTCAGGGCCACGGCTCCGGGTTCGTCGCTCGCCAAAAAGGCGCGGTAGGCTTCTTCATGCTTGTCCAACAGGGAGAGATCGGCATAGGTGAGGCCCTGCTCGGTTCGGGCGGGGACGATCGGCTGGTCCTTTTGATAATGGACGCGGACGGGTTCGACCGCCTGTTCCTGATTGGACATGTGTTCCCTGGTCAGGGCGGCGTCATAAACAAGCAGAGGCGCCTCTGACAACTGCTTGAGCAGGATGCTCGATACGATGTCGCGCAGCGGCGCGGCGAAACCGCTCTTGAGGGCCAGGTCGCTCGCCGCCCGTTGCAGTCGCGTTGTGTTCGAGATGGGCAGCACGTCGAAAATGCTGACCTCGGTCGCAGGCGCGGGCTGCTTCTTCTCGTCGGAAGGCGCGTCCGTATGAACCAGGATGATTTCGGCGCTCGACGGCGGGCTTCGATCCTTTTCCGCATCGGGGCGACGCGTGTATTCCCAGACCAGACGCTTGCGCAGGCGGGCGATACGCTCTTCATAGAGGTTCTTGCGCGCACTCTCGGCATAGGATCGCAACGTTTCGTACGCCGGCGCATCGACGGTCCAGCCGCGCTCTGCAGCGTCCGCCTCAAATGCCTCGAATGTGCCGGAGGCCTGCGCGATCTGATAAAGAGCCTGGAGTTCCGATTCGATGCGGGCGATGACGCTGTAATCCACGCGATAGTGACTGGGCGTCGCGGCCCGGGCCGCCTGTCGTTCTCTGCGCGTTCGCTGGTCGTCTTCGACAGAGAAACTGACCTTTGCATAGATCGGCTGGTCGATTTTTTCGCCGACCGTATAGTCACGCACATGCGTCCCGGAAAGGGCGATTACCGTTGCTGCCACGACGAACGCCACGCCGAGCAGAACGGTCCAGACGCCAAGCCTCTCATGCAGCCGCCGCAGAAGAGGCGTGGAGCCGTTCGACCGTTGCCGAACGAATTGTTGTCGTCTGGAACCTCGTTTCATCACTCGTTCGATTCGATAGCGTTCAATACGAGATCAGAGTCTTCGGCCCCCGCGTTGAGTCAGGAGCGCCTTGCGCCCGCGCCGGGATACGTTATCGACCTTCGGGATACTCCTCTGCAACCGACGACGTACAGACGCCCGGACGACCGGCGAAACCGGACTTTTTCAGACCATGCGACCCCTTCGGTCGTAAGCCTGAACGACCTGCTGCACGAGCGGATGGCGTACGATATCGCCTCGAGACAGCCGCACAACTGATACACCTTTCACCCGGGCCAATCTGCCTACCGCGTCCAGGACGCCGCTTCGTTGACCGGGGGCCAAGTCGGTCTGGCTGTCATCCCCGGTCACGATCATCTTGCTCTTGGCGCCCAGCCTCGTCAGAAACATCAGCATCTGCGGGATCGTCGTGTTCTGCGCCTCATCGAGAATGATCACCGACTGGCTCAGCGTTCGCCCCCGCATGAACGCCAACGGGATCACCTCGATGACGTCGTTTTCCATCAGCCGCTTGGCCTGGTCGAAGCCCATCATGTCATGCAGGGCGTCGAACAAAGGCCGAAGGTACGGGTTCACCTTCGCCTGGATGTCGCCCGGCAAATAGCCGAGCTTCTCACCGGCCTCGACCGCAGGCCTCACCAGAACCACGCGGCTGATCTTCTTCTGTTTCAGCAGCGTGGTGGCTACCGCCACTGCCAAATACGTCTTACCGGTTCCCGCAGGCCCCAGGCAGAACGTCAGGTCGCTTTTGAGGATGGCGTCGACGTATTCGGCCTGCCCCGCAGTCTTTGGGGCGATCCGCACGCCCTCGGCAAACACGTCAAGCGATCCTGCGGCCGCAGAGTCCGCGGGATGGCTCGACTGTTCGATGGCCGACTGCACGTCCTCGGGCGATAACTCCGACTTCGTCTTGAGCCGCCGCTGCAGCAGCTCAACCGCTTCCGCCGCTCTTCGGACTGCATCCGGAGTGCCCGACAGATGAATCGCGCCATCGCGTGCCGCGAGTCGAACGTCAAAGGTTGACCGGATGAGACGAAGGTTGGCGTCGGCCGCCCCGAAAAGCGCGGCTGCCTTGGATGTCTCCTCAATTCCTATTGTCAGATCCAACTTCTAACGAGTCTCTCCAAGCCCCGTTCGATCCGAACCGGCGACGGGCGCCCCGCAATCGGCGAATCGAACACCGCTATTCTATACGGCCTCCCACACTCGTGTCAGGAGAAACCACGCAGCGGGCATTGCGAACAGGAGGCTGTCGATCACATCCAGAACGCCTCCCATGCCGGGTATAAGTGTTGAAGAATCCTTAGCTTGCGCACATCGCTTCAGCAAGGACTCGAAGAGATCGCCGGCTTGTGAAAATACTGATATTATTGCAGCAAAAATGACAAATTGCCCCGCGGTGAGTGAAGTGGGCAACGCCAGCATGCGAGAACCCAACTCCGCCCAGCGACTGTCCGACGCCTCTGGCGTCGGCTCGAGGTCGACTCCGACCAGGATCGCAAGCCCACGGAGGGCGAGTGCCACCAGGACACTGAGGGCGACGCCCCCAAAGGCCCCCTCGATCGATTTTTTCGGACTGATTGCCGGAGCCAACCGGTGCCTGCCCAACGCTGTGCCGACGAACAGGGCGCCAATATCCGTGGCGAAAACGATCATCAGGATGATCAGCAAGATCCAAACACCTTCGGCGGGATCGGCGAGGTTATAGTTGGATCGGATGAGCATCGCGAACGAAGGTAGAAAGCCAACATAGAGGATGACCAGCAAGGTGGTTCCCAGGTCGGCGATCGCCCCGGGCGATACCCCGCGGGCCAAATGAACGACCGCCGTGCCGATCACGGCGACGGCCAGCAGAATGACGTGCCACGGGAAGCCTTCCACATCGACGATGCCGTCGCCGAGCACCTCGCCCGCGCACAGCCATGGCGAGAGCATCAGGACAGTACACATCACTCCGGCCCATGGCAGGCTGGGCCGCAGGCCTGCGCGATGCGTGAGACGGGTGAGTTCGGCGACGCCGATCAGCACGACCGCGGTAAACACAGGAGGGATCACGCTTCCGCGTGCCAGTAGCCGTCCCAAGCCGGTGTCCGAGGATCGCTGGGCGATGAGGGCATCAACCATCATCACCAGTAGAAGCATGGCCAAGGCGAAAATGCCGATGGCGATACGCTGGAACACGAATGACTCCCACGCCAAGTCTGAAGGCGCGTCACCTTAGCTGGCGTGGCGTTTGGTGTCCAATGAATGCGCGAAGCCGGCGTCCCAGCCACCGAGGTTGCCCTCAAACCCGAATCGTGCGGACGGGGGCTGGGACGAGGCCTTGATCGGCGCGCTTCGAAGGTCAACTCTGTCGTTGGCGTTCGCCGGCCGCTAAGATGGGTCTCGAATGCGGTCGTCGTCAACGCTCCCAGAGATCACAAGTTGCGGGAAGTCCCGCCGATCGCCGACCGCGAGGATCCCTCGATGAGCGAAGAACGCACTCCGGAAACGCTCGAGTCGTCTGGAAGCCCCGTCTTCAAAGCGATTCGCGCGTATTTCCGGGAATTTAGCGCGCTCAAGGAGTGCGGCCGGGAGTTCTGGGTGGTCCAGTTGGTCAACCTGCTGGACGGCGTAGCCTACTTCGCCATGTTGACCGTCAGCACCCTGTATCTGAGCGAGACGCTGGGGTACAGCGACGCCGGCGCCGCCAACATCTGGGCCGGTTGTATGATGCTCTACACCGCGACCGGCCTGGTTGCCGGTTTCATCGGGGACTCTCTGGGAATCAAGCGGACCTTGTATCTCTCCGTTGTGATGCTGGTCGCTTCACGCGTCGTGATCAGCCTGACGACGGCCAAGGCGCTCGTGATTCCGGCGCTGTTGGTGATCTCGGTCGGCACGGCGATCATGACGCCGATTCTCATCTCAGCCACGAAGCGCTACACGACACCCCGATCGCAGACGGCGGGCTTCAACATGCTCTATCTTCTGATGAACATCGGGGCATTCCTCGGAAATTACACGATCGATCCCTTACGAGACCTTGAGTGGGGCAATCGCAGCGTCTTCATGGCCGGTTCGGTCATGAGCATTCTGTGCTGGCTCGCGATCCTGGTCTTTTGGAGGCGCCCGCTTGCGAAAGTCGATGCGGATGCGAAGGCCGAGCAAGCGGCGGCCGACCGCCCCGGCGAGCAGGCCGACGGAGCGGAAGAGGAATGGGAAGCTCCCTGGGATGTGGCTTGGAGTGTGATCCGGGAGTCCGCATTCTGGCGCTTTATGTTGCTGCTTGTGATCCTTGTCGGTGTTCGTCTGTGCTTTGAGCACCAGTACCAAGTTTACCCCAAGTATTACATCCGCACCATGTCGGAGTTTGCCTTCGCCGCCGATGCCCGCTTCGCCGCGGAACTCGACGCGCAGTCGGTAAGCGAATGTTTCCGGGCTGCCTTTGCGGAACAAGGACTGCCGCTTGAAGGCGACGTCCGGGTCAACGTCGAAGAGCGCGCCGCGAGATGGCAGGTCAAGGATGAAACGCGGACGTACACGATCCTGCAGTCGCCTGCGGGATTGCGGGTCTATGAATCCAATGTTCCGGTGGGAGCGCTGAATTCCATCAACCCCGCCATCATCTGCATCGGCGTGATCATCTCGACGCCGATCGTCGTGCGCTTCAAGCTATTCAGCGTCATGTTCTTTGGAATTGTGGTATCGGCCGCTTCGATGTTCATCCTTGCGATTCACCCTCCCTGGCTCGCCGAACGTTTCGGTATTACAGTCACGGACGGTTATCGAATCATTGTGTTGACGCAGATTGTAGTATTCTCGATCGGCGAAGTGATCTGGTATCCGCGGCTCTACGAGTATACGGCTGCCATTGCGCCCAAGGGGAGGGAGGCTTCATACATGGGGCTTTCTTACGTTCCGATGGTGTTCGCCCGCGGTGCCGAGGGGCCCCTGGCCGGTTTTCTGCTGACCCGATACTGTCCGCCGGACATCACCGAACGACTTGCAACCGTGTCCTACACCAGGAGTCCGCAGTTCATGTGCCTGATCCTGGCGTTCATCGCGATGGCGACACCTGTCCTGATCGTTCTCCTGAAGCCAATGATCCAGAAAGGCGGCCGAATCGAGCGGGACGAACATCTTGGCACGTCTGCGTAGATTGGTTCATTGCGGGGGAAAGTTCGGAGCGCAGCCGTACAGAGGAGATCGGAGGCGGTGAGAGAAGCGCAGCGCCTTGTGACCGTTGGACGTTTTGCGACGCGAGAGTATGCAGTTCGCGCCGCCGGACATGTACTTCGGATCGTCGGGCCGGCGTGCCCGGAGCGCCTTCTCGAAGAGCCGGCCGTGGCCCATCGGTTCGCGGTTGATGAGTATCTGCCGTACTGGGCCGAGCCGTGGCCGGCCGCCGTCATGCTGGCCAACGAGGCGCAGCGCTCCGTTTCCTCCGAAGCCGGTCCGATTCTCGAGATCGGCGCGGGGCTGGGCGTGACGTCCGTCGCGATGGCCAAGGCGGGCTATCGAGTGGTCGCAACCGATTACGACGAGGAAGCCCTGGCCTTCATCCGAGCGAACGCGCGATTGAACAATGCGGAGCTGGCCGGTGTGTGCTACTGCGACTGGCGCGACCCTCCGCCTGGAACGTATCCGGTCGTGATCGGCTCGGACGTGCTGTACGAAGTCCGGCACATCGAGCCTCTGTCCCGGTTTCTGAACGCCGTGCTCGCAGTCGAGGGACAGGCGATGATCAGCACACCGGCCCGAGCCGCGTCCGCGTCCTTTCCGGCGGCGGCCAGAGAGGCGGGACTGCATGTGGAAACCATTACTGCTGAGACCTCTTCCATTGCGCAGTGCGGCGAGACGGATGAGACCGTCATTCGAGGTCGGGTTTACCGCGTGCGAAAGCCGAAATAGTGTGCGGGTGTGCATGGGTCGACCGTGGGGTCGCCCTGGACAGCGTGGGGGTTGCTTGTGTTTGTGGATTACTCTGCCCTTGCAGCGCGGCTTCGCCGGCAATCGAGCGTGGAGGACCACGTCCCGACGGGCTACGCGCGCCACGCCGTGTGTCTGATGCTGTTCGACAGCACGCGGACCGAATTGTTGTTGATACAGAAGGCGGATACCGACGGTTACCCGTGGCGAAATCACGTGGCGTTGCCCGGTGGCCGTATCGAACCCGGGGACCCAGACGCACAAGCGGCGGCGTTGCGTGAGCTCCAAGAGGAACTCGGCGTCGCCCCGTCGGACGTGGATGTACTTGGTCACCTGGGGCACTTCCAAACTCTGATTTCGACCCACGATCTGGATGTCATCGTCGGCCGGTGGGTGCGCCGTTCGGCCCTGAACTTGGATGATCGCGAAGTTGCGCGGGTACTCAAGTGCCCGCTGAACGATCTGGTTGGACTTCACTGCGGCTGTGGCTTTTGCGCGCGGCCTGCGGACGAGATCGGTGACGGCCTCGTGTATCCGCTCCCTGAGGCAAGGATCTGGGGTGTGACCGCCCGAATTCTGCACCGGTTTCTGGAGATCGCATCGAGTGAGGACGTCTGGCGGAGGTGACGGCGGACCGATGGCCGCGCCGTTCAAGCGCCAGCGGTCCTTGATCGGCTGCCGACCGCCGAGGGGCGTGGGTTGAGCCGCACGCGGTCATCCTTGCCCGTTCAATAGAGCACTCTCACCGGCCTGGTTGCCGCGATGCGCAGTGCGGGCGACAGCAGGTTGCCGCCGGATGGGTCGAGGTCTGTCTTGACATGGAAATGAGCGCCCCGTGTCATCCTCGTGAGTGCGGCGAGAAACTCGCGATCGACCCCGGCTTGCACGCTGATCGCGTGGATGCGTATGCCGTCGCGGTGCGCCGCTTCCGCCGCTTGAATGGCGCGTTCTTTGAGATGCGCGATCGGGCCGGCACCGTCTTTGGTTTCCCTGCGGTAGACCCGTTCGTCCTGTTCCGCAATCGGCGTCCACGGCGGGCCAATCGTCACGATGATAATCGTTTTAGCGGCGGTGCGGCGGGCCGCATCGCCCATTAACGTGTCGTGGGCCCGTTGTATCCCGATGGCGAGATCGGCCGGATACTCATACGACCCCGAAGGCACTTCGTCGACAGCTTCGAGGGCAGACTTGGTCCCCTTTCGCAAGGCTGACGCCACTTGGGCGGCTCTTCCGTATGCAATCAGCGACACGCGGTCGTCGAAGACCTCCGACATTGGCTGGAAAGCGTTCAAGAGTCCCTTGGCAGCGCCCCGAAGTCGCACGTCCGACTCCTCATCCTCGGCGGAAGGCTGCTGCAGGAGCAGCACCACGTCGCACGGTGGGACCGTTGCCGTCGAGGTTCTCACTACGTTGAATGCGGGCAACCCGATATCGGACAACCAGGGGACCGGCAGCGGACCGGCCGGCGACCCCTCCGTTCGGCGGCCGTGAATGCGAACCGCGTTGGAAGGCCGCGCACCAGCTTGAAACGGATCGGCCGCGCCGGCCGACGGCTCGTCAATTCGCCCTAGTTCGAAGTCCCGAGAAGGATCAAGTGTCAGCGGGGCGTCTCCGACTGCTTGTTGACCGGCCGTGGTGACGGCCACATGCGGCAGCAGTGCGGTCAGCGACTCCGTCGAATGCGTTTGCGTGAGCATCCTGGCCACAGAAACCGCCGTTGCATCGGTGGCCCGCTGCAATTCGTGGCTTGTGCCGAAGAACACGCCGACTACAAGCCCCAGAAGGATGACGAGGGCAAGGGATATGGCCAACAGGGTCCGCCCTATGATCGATCCACGACGGTGCACAGCACCTACGTGGCCCGCCGGATATGTGCGCTGGATCCTCATCGTTCACTCCCCCGGATTTCCAGCATACCGCACACCGGCGTCGTTGGGCAGGGGGCTCCCTGTCGCTTCGTCAGGTCCTTTCGGAACGAGTTGTTCCATGGAATTTGATGCGGGATCAGCCGTCCGGGGACGAAGCCGCCCGGATGGCCATTCGCGACATTCCGAGAAAGTGGCGGATGCCGACCCCGAGAATTGTGACAGCCCCCGCGGCGACGAGGACGACAAAAGCGAGAATCAGCGCGTATTCGGTCGCGGTCATGCCGCATTCGTGCGAACGCAGGCGATTCAGTTCTCCGGCCCAGTATTTCACACGCGCGTCCTGTTCAAGTTCTCGCCGCCCCAGCGGCCTCTTCGCGTTAAACCGCTGTCAGTCAATCGTAGGACGCTCTTGGCCTTCAGACAAGCAGCACGTTGCAGGGGCCGAATACAGCAGGAACGATGACACTCGTCCGGTATGCGGACCTGCGTGGAGCGATTCTCCCCGGCGACCGGCTGCACGACTTTTGATCGCGTTTGCCCACGAAGGTGGGGGGCGTGCGCTGCTGCGGTTTGCCAACGCGTTCCTGCGGGAGCGGGCGCCGCTTGGTGTATTTTGTAAAAGTAAAGCGCATGTGTTGAGGCCGGCGCCTGCGCCCACCTCGCGTCGCTTCGGCAGAGACGGTGACGTGAAGACCGGACCGAAGGCGTTCACTGCCCAAAGTGCGGCTCAGTCCGGCGAAGGCGGGGTATGTCCACGTCACCACCCGTGCTGCGTCCCGGGGTCTGCGCTGCCTGAACGATGCTGTGAACCGAAAAACGGGCTGTCTGCCGGCATCTCAGGTTTTAATTGAAAGTGTGTGACTTGCTTCAATCGGGGCTCGAGGCGTCCCTATCCCCCGGCGCTCTCAATTGATCAAACCGGCACCGAAGTACCGACAAAACGCTCGCCCCAAGGCGCGGGCCTTTGTTAGACTGCGCGTCGGCGAGCAGGAGGTCGCCGACATGTTCGGCTGTCGGTTCACCATGTTTGAGCCGTGCCGTCCCATCAGCAGCTATTCGCACCGGCACGAGCGCGGAGGTTATGCGCGGAAATCGGGTAAAGGCTGGTCCACTTGCAACTGGTTCTGATCAAAAGACGTGATCGCCGGATCCGGATGCGGACCACGCTGCGGCAGCATGCGGCGTGATCGTGGCGGGCGAAGGGCGACCGAAACGCGGTAGTAAACGGCACCTTTTGTCTGGAACGTTTGGGCACGGGAAACGTCGGTTCAAGGAGAACGCCAATGCCGCAGACTCGACGATCCGCGGTACGCCGCTGCGTCGTATCGCCGCCAACGCGCTGTGCCTTTACGCTGATCGAGCTGCTGGTGGCCATCACCATCATCGCTCTGCTGATCAGCATTCTTCTTCCTTCGCTGAAAACGGCGCGAGAGCAGGCCAAGACCGTCCTGTGCATCTCCAACATCAAGAACATCGCGCTCGCCAGCATCACGTATGCGAACGCGGACAGAAACGGCAACTGCATCCCCATTCACCCGCTGACGGGCGAGGGGGCGATGGCCGACGTGGGCTCGTACGACTGGGGCGGTAAATCCGGCATCGGTGAGCCTCAGCAGTCTAATCGGGTTGTTACATCGGTGTGGGGCACGATGTACGGCCGCGGACCGGCCAGCCGGCCCCTCAACGCGATCATCTACAAGTCCCTGCCGACCGATTACGGGCGCAACCCGGGCCCGCGGCAGGAGAACTGGATTGCGGACACAAAGCTCAAGCTCGACGTCTACCGCTGCCCATCAGACCGTGGATACACGGGGCATCATTTCCGCGCGTGGGAGGAATCGAAGCTGAGCTCGTACGATCACTACGGCAACAGCTACGCGGCGAACACGTTGTGGTGCAACTCGCATTCGGGGCTTTGCGTGGTCAAGAGCTGGGGCCCTCTCTTTCGGCCTCTCACGCGTGTCCCGAACCCCGCGAACACCGTGTACTATATCGAAAACTGCGGCAGATTCGCATGGCGAACAGGCGGGGTAGCGACTCGTGGAGCGAAATCGCAGAGTTCACGGCGGGTGCCCGCTGCCGATCGAGGTTCCAGTTACCCGTGGGACCTGTGCTGGACCCAGTCGGACGGTCCGCACTTCAGCCAGAGCGCACATGTTGACGTCATCAAGGATTGGCACACCAAAGACCCGAATTTCGTGACGGCGTTCCTCGACGGCCACGCCGGTCGGGTGGAGATCACCGGGTTTCTCTGGCCACCGCCATCGACGCCGCGCGACCCGGATGGAAACCCGCTGATATGGGAGTGCCACGTGATCCGTGGAATCGGCTGGCAACTTGAC
This sequence comes from uncultured Phycisphaeraceae bacterium, assembly GCA_964574815.1. Classification (GTDB taxonomy): domain Bacteria; phylum Planctomycetota; class Phycisphaerae; order UBA1845; family UBA1845; genus CAZNPL01. Next base: position 56,963 of record CAZNPL010000009.1, on the reverse strand, counting down.
GTCCTGCCTTCCATGCCGATCTACCATTGGGTCCGTTGCGATCTTCCGAACTGGTCGGCAAACACACTGCAATAGAACCTGCAAACTCGGAGGTATACCGTATGGGTCGTTACCGGCAAAACGCGGCACGGAACGCGAGCGGGTTGACACGGATCGGGCGGGAGGGCTTCACCTTGGTTGAACTGCTCGTGGTCATCACGATCATCGCCCTGCTGATCAGCATTCTCCTTCCTTCCCTGAAGAAGGCGCGCGAGCAAGCCAAAACCGTCCTGTGTATCTCGAACATCAAGAACATTGCGCTCGCCAGCATCACGTATGCGAACGCGGACAGAGACGGGAATTGCATTCCGATTCACCCGTTGACGGGCGTGGGCGCGATGGCTGACGTGGGCTCGTACGACTGGGGCGGGAAGTCCGGCATCGGCGAACCGCAGCAATCTCACAGGGCCGTGACGTCCATATGGGGTACGATGTACGGACGTGGTCCGGCGACCCGGCCGCTGAACCCGATTCTGTACAAGTCGAGGCCGACTGACTACGGCGACAATCCCGGGCCGCACCAGGAAAACTGGATCGCGGATACCAAACTCGATCTCGGTGTCTACCGCTGCCCGTCGGACCGCGGGTACACCGGCCACCACTTTCGAGCTTGGGACGAATCGAGACTGAGTTCGTACGACCACTACGGCACGAGCTACGCGGCGAATACGCTGTGGTGTAACTCGCACGGGCAACTTTGCGTGATCAAGAGTTGGGGGCCGCTGTTCCGGCCAATCACGCGCGTGCCGAACCCCGCGAATACAATCTACTACATCGAGAACTGCGGACGGTTCGCCTGGAGGACCGGCCTCGCCGCAGCCCACCGAAGATGCTGGACGCAGACGGATGGCCCCCACTTCAGTGTAAGCGCCCACGTCGATCCCATCAAAGATTGGCATACCAAAGACCCGCACTTCGTGACGGCATTCATTGACGGCCATGCCGGTCCGGTGAAGATCACCGGTTTTCTCTGGCCGCCGCCGAACACCCCTGTCTATCCCGATGGGAGTAAGATCCTCTGGGAATGCCACGTGATTCGAGGAATCGGCTGGCAGCTCGACGTGCTGCCGTCCATGCCAATCTATAAGTGGGTCAATTGCGATCTGCCGGCTTGGCCGGCGAACACGCTGCAATGACGTCGGCACAGACGAAAAATCACGGCGTCAACCGCCCGGCGGGCGTTGAACCTTCAGCGACGGGCCGCTCTGCGCGAAAAACGCGGGCTTCGTTCACGTTGATCGAGCTTCTGGTAGTCATCTCGATCATCGCCCTGCTGATCAGCATTCTCCTGCCGTCGCTCCGAAATGCGCGGGAACAGGCGAAAGTGGCGCTGTGCATAAGTAACCTCAAGGCCATTGCCGCGGCGGGCATCACCTACGCCCAGACCGACGCCACGGAACAGACCATACCTTTGCACCCGCACACCGGGCGCCTTTTGCCGGCCGACCCGGGTGCATACGATTGGGGCGGCAAGGCGGGGCGTGGCGAGCCGACTCAGGGGAGGAACTCCGTGACGAGCGTCTGGGGCACGGCCTACGGCAAGGGCCCGGCGACTCGGCCGCTGAACGGACTGCTCTACAAGGCGCAAATGGCGGATTATTCGCGGGACCCGGGCGTCAATCAGGTCAATTGGCTGAACGACCAGCGGCTGGACCTGCCGTTGCTGCGGTGTCCTTCGGACCGGGGCTATACGGGCCTGCATTTCTCGGCCTGGGCGGCGTCGCGCCTCAGCTCATACGATCACTACGGGACGAGTTACGTAGCCAACACGTTCTGGTGCTCGTCGCATTCGCCGCCGTGTATCATCCTTAGCATGTCGCCGCTGTTTCGACCGTTGACGCAGGTTCCGAATCCGGCGAACACGGTTTACTTTATGGACAACGCCGGACGGTTCGCTTGGCGCGTGGACACCGACGCCAAACTGCCGCGGTGCTGGACGAACGCGGACGGGCCACATTTCGCGCGGACCGCGGTAGAATCGGAAATCAAGGGATGGCACCGGCGCCCGTACCACTTCCCAATGTCGTTCATCGACGGGCACGCCGGGATGGTGCACATGAAGGGCCATATCCTCCCGGAGCCGCGCCAGTCGCAGTACCCGCCTCATCCGCTGGTGGGTTTCGGCGACCTCGACAACCACGAGGGGTGGCGCTGCCACATCATCCGCGGTCGGGGCTGGCAGCTCGATACGCTCCCGGCCGCCGCCATCGCCGTGCCGATCGAGTGCGATTACTCAAGCGTCGGCTCAGATCTTCTGCGCTGAGCGCGACAGCGCGGTGGTTGGTGATTTAGAGGGCAACCGCAGGCCCCGCTCGTGTCCCCGACACCGCGTAAAACAGCGCGAGAGATTCACAGCAGCGCTGTGCGGCGTAGAATGTCAAGCAGCGAGTTCCGGCTCGGAATCGGGAGGACGACGGCATGATACGGTGGCGGACTCCGCAGCGGTCAGGCACGCAGTTGAGTAAAGCGACGGGACACGGCCGTGTTCCAAACTGCTACTTGGTCTACCTGGTCGCGCTCGCGGTGACGGTATTTCTTGATGCGCCGCAAACGGCCACAGAGTTCTCGTCGCGCAAAGCTCGCGCAGAATCTGCCCCGCCGCGCGAGTCGATCAGTGAGCGTCCTTCCCATTGGGCGGCGCCGGTGCAGCGGCACGGTCTGCCCAACCTGCACAAGATGAGCGACGGACTCTACCGCGGGGCGCAGCCAAGTGAAGCGGGCTTCGCTCAGCTTGCGGAGATGGGGATCAAAACGGTCCTCAACCTTCGAACGTTCCACTCCGACCGCGAGCAATGCGAACGCCACGGACTTGATTACGTGCACATCAATGCTCAGGCCTGGGAGATCGAAGACGAGGAAGTGATCTCATTTCTCAAGGTTGTCACCGACAAGGATCGGGCGCCGGTTTTCGTTCATTGCCAGCACGGTGCCGATCGCACCGGCATGATGTGCGCCCTTTACCGCGTTATTGTGCAGGGCTGGACCAGGGAAGAGGCGATACGCGAAATGACCGAAGGCGGATTCGGGTTCCACGCTATCTGGCGAAATCTGATCAACTACGTTCGCGACGCAGATATCGACGCATTGAAGCGGCAAGCCGGAATCGCCGCTACGCCGGAAAGGCCTGGCGAACGCTGAAGGTCGGCGAGAGTTTGGATCTGGACTCGATCCTGGCTGTTCCTTAGTCGCGTCGTTCCGCCCTCCGGCAGTGCCGCGGGGTGAATTTGTCGGACTTGTTCGTGAGGATGAGTTGTTCCGTTCTGCTCGCGGCCTGGTTGGGCACGCTTCTGGACGCGCGCTGAGGGTCCGATAGCGATTACCTCAGGATGTGGTCGGGCGACACTCACGGGGCGTTTTCGCGGTTCCGGTCCTTGCCGCGGATCGTTGGCGCGCCAAGTCACAGGGCGATCTCCCTTGTCGGAGCCACCCTGTATCGCGTGGTTCGAATTACTACAGTCCCACAGTTCGAGCAGGGTAAAAGGGCGTTGCGATCGGTTGCTCATCGCCGCTATACTAAGACCATCTCCGCAGCCTCGACGCTCAGACGCCGCGGAGGGGAAGACCCGTGATCGACCTTGTTCGCGTCCTTGTGCTTGTTCTGCTGTCTCTGTTCGTGGCGCGCGGTGCGTCCGCTCAATGCGAAGTCATGCCGCTGCGCGCACGTGATGCATCACCCAATCAGGCCTTCGCGAACAGTGTGGGCGTCTCGGGAGACTGGATTGTTGTCGGCGCGACAGGTGACGATGACATGTGCGAGCCGCCCTCTAATTGCGACGCGGGGGCGGCGTACGTCTTCCATTTCAACGGGGTTGTCTGGAGCCAGGTACAGAAGCTCACTCCGTCGCTGCCGAACGGGGGAGATCGGGTCGGAACCAGCGTCGATATTGACGGTGATGTGCTTGTGCTCGGCGCGAGTCGCGACAACGAATACGGTGAGGAGGCGGGTGCGGCGTATGTTTACCGCAACGAATCCGACCGGTGGGTTCGGGTGCAGCGCCTGACTGCGTCGGATGCGGAGGCGTTCGATCGCTTTGGGCAGTCGGTGGCGATCGACGGCGAGACGATTGTAATCGGTGCACCCGAGATCGAATCCGGCGCGCTGACCGGGTTCGGCTCGGCGTACGTGTTCGAGTTCGACGGGCTCCGCTGGCAGGAGGCGGCAAAGCTCGTCGCTTCAGACGGGGACTTTGGGGACGGCGCCGGGTTCGATGTCGGTATCGACGGCGATGTGATTGTCATGGGGGCTTTCGGGTCGGATGCGAGCGATTCGGCTCCGAGCTCCGGGTCGGCCTACGTCTTTCGGCGCGTTGACGGCCTGTGGAGTGAAGAGCAGAAGCTGATCCCGCCGGTCCTTGCACCCAACAGCCTGTTTGGCTATTCGGTCGCGGTGGATGGGACGATGATCGTGGCCGGGGCGTGGGGGCTGACGCGGGCTTATGTGTTCCATGACGACGGCAGCCAATGGAGTTTTGACGGGGGGCTGTCTCCCCAGCCGGTGGTAGCCCGGTTTGGGTACACGGTTTCTATCAGCAGAAAGACGATCGTTGTGGGAACGCACGAGACGGGAAGCGGGTTCCCTCCCACGTACGGCCCCGGCGCGGCGTTTCTGTTCCAGCGCGTGGCGGGTACGTGGCAACGGATTGCGGAACTGGTGTCGTCCGATCTCGGCGGCGATGATTTGTTTGGAGCAAGCGCCGCACTTGAACAGGATCGCCTGGTCATTGGCGCGACGCGAAACGACGCACTTTGTCCGGCCGGCGAGGACTGCAACAACGGCTCGGCCTATGTTTTCTCCGTGCGTGGCGATTGCGCCGTTCCGGGAGACTGCAACGAGGACGGGATCGTCGGGCTGGGCGATTACCAGGTTCTTCTGTTCTGCCTGTGTGGAATACCAACGGACTGCGGCTGCGTTGACCTGAATCGCAACGGTCTGATCGACCTCGGTGACTACCAACTGTTCCAGCTGGCTTTCTCACAATTCAGCACTTTTGTGCCCGGACTTCGACCCGGTTCCACGCCGGGCTGGCAATGAGTTGGTCTGCCAGATCCGTCGCTCGGCTGCGGCGTCTTCCGTAATCTGCTTTGCGCAAAGGGCTTACGACTTTTTTCGAACTCATGGCTCACGTTTTCCGTTTTGTTCTGTCAATAGTTTCAGCATGATGAGTTTTTCTGATTCGAAACGGTCGAGTCCGGGAGTTGAGCGATGAAAGGCTGGACGCGGCGAATGTTGGTGACGCTTATCGCGGGCGCGGCGATTTGCGGCTTTACGGTCTCCTGCGATCCGTACTACGGCATCTTCATTGATCGCTACGACGACGACTGGTGCTGTGATGACGATCCGTGGTACGTCGATCTCGGGTATTGGGGCGGTTCGTACTACGAAGAAGTGGTCTATCACGACGACTGGCACTGGTAGCGGCCGCGGAAGCCCGGATGCAAACGTCTGTTGAGCATCAGGGCTACCCGGTCGGGCGAGGCACGACGTCGGGCGCACGTAGTGCGCGCCTCCGGGAGCGAGAGCGCAGTGTCCCGCAGCGTCGAACACGCAGTGCTCTTATGCTGTTACGTCAGAAGGCCTTGCGACTGGTTCACTTTCGGACGGACGTTCGCGGGCTGCTGTTGTTGCGGCGGCCTTGGCGAGTGCGGCGTCCAGGTCCGCGATGATCTCGTCCACGTTCTCGATTCCAACTGAAACGCGCACCAACCCGTCGCTGATATGTGCCCGGCGGCGCGCGGCTGACCCCATCGTTGCGTGCGTCATGCTTGCCGGATGTTCGATAAGCGTCTCTACCCCCCCGAGACTTACCGCCAGGGTGCAAAGGCGGACCGAGTTCATCATGGTCCGCCCGGCCTCGACGCCTCCTCTGAGCCCAAAGCTGACCACTCCCCCACCGCCGTTTGTTTGTCGGCGCGCGATCTCATGCTGTGGATGACTCGGCAGCCCTGGATAACGAACCCATTCCACATCCGGATGCTGCTCGAGATGCTGCGCCACCTTCATGGCGCTCTCGCAGTGGCGTTTCATCCGCAGCGCCAGGGTCTTGATGCCACGATGCACCAGGAAGGACTCGAAGGGCGGCAGCACGCCGCCGAGGTGGTTGAGAATCGAGCGAAATGCTTCATATCGCTCTTCGTCCCTGACCACGATGATCCCGCCGACGACGTCGGCGTGGCCATTGAGGAACTTGGTCACGCTGTGGACGACGACGTCCGCCCCCCAGCGGAGCGGTTGCTGCAAAATGGGACTCATGAACGTGTTGTCGACCACGACTAATGCGTCACGAGCATGGGCCATTTCACTCACGGTCTGAAGGTCAGTGACGGCCAGCGTCGGATTCCCCGGCGTCTCAATGAAGAGGACCTTGGTGTTCGGACGAAAGGCCCTCTCGACAGCGCCTGAGTCGGAAGTATCTATCAGGGATGACTCGATACCGAATCTGGACAGAACCTTTTCGATGAGGACGCACGTGGGGCCGTAGACGGCGTCGCTGCAGATGACGTGATCGCCGACACTCAGGAGGGCTGCCAGCGCTGTATGAATGGCCGCCATGCCGCTGCCGCAGGCCAGGGCTTTGTGCCCACCTTCGAGAGCGGCGACGGACCGCTCCAACGCCTGTACCGTTGGATTACTCATCCGCGAGTAGATGTGCCCGCCACCTTCCCCCGCGAATAACCGGGCGCCGTGTTCGGCATTCTCGAATCCGAAGGTCGAGACCTGGTAGATCGGCGGGACGACAGGACTGAACTCGTAATCGTCGATTCCGGCGTGAACCGCAAGGGTTTCTTGTGTGGTCTGGCCATTCTCCTTCATGTCGGTGTTCTCCGCAGTGGTGTAGCGATTCGGCCGATCCCCAGCATAACGCAACTGCCGCGTGCCCGCACGGTTAGAGGACCGTCCGCTTCCACCACACTCGGTGCAAGGGTCATTCCAGGGGGCACAAGCAGATTGTCGCTTGACAGCCGCTGATTCTGAGCATATGCTTATTATAGCGACTCAGGAGTTGTTTCGCAATGTCCAGACCACATAAGTGCAGGCGTATTAGTTGCCAAACCGAAGCGACCGTTTTCAAGCCCGCTGGCGTGCCTGGCACTGATATTGATGAAATTAAATTAAGACTTGATGAAATGGAAGCGCTTAGGCTCGGCGACCTCGAAGGTCTGTACCACGACGAGGCCGCTCGGCGGATGGGGATTTCGCGACCGACCTTCGGGCGGATCGTGGAATCCGCCCGCCACAAAGTCGCCGACGCGCTGATCAACGGCAAGATGATTGTTTTCGAGGGAGGTGTCGTGATGGTGAGAGACCCCAGGGTTTTTGAGTGTGCGGATTGCGGTCATCGCTTCGAGGCTGCCCGGGGTACGGGTCGTCCGGAAAAATGCCCGGCGTGCGAGAGTGTTAACTTTCACCGGGTTCACGAGGACGTTGGCGAAGATCGCGGTGGGCAGGGGCGTTGTCGGCGGTCCAGACAACGCGTCGGTCAGCAAGAAGGAGACGTTCAGGGACGAGGCGACGGACGAGGAGAAGGACGCGGTCGCGGGCGCGGACAGGGCGGCGGTCGGCGACAGGGCCGGGGAGGGAGAGGGGCGCAGAATTCTGGTTCAACGGAAGCGGTCACCGAGTCGGAGGAAACTTCAGAATGAGATTCGCTATTGCATCTGACAATCAGGTAGAGATTGCCGCGCACACCGGCCGTTGCGGGGGCTTCGTGATTTACGACGCCGACAACGGCTCGGCCACTCGCGTCGAGTATCGCCCCAACGGGTTCACGGCGCACGCCCGCGGCGAGTGTACAGGGCATGAGCACGAGCATGGCCACGGGCATCACTCCCACGAGCCGCTGTTAGATGCCCTTTCGGATTGTGACGCTCTTGTCTCGCGCGGGATGGGGCCGCGGCTGGTGGCCGATCTGGCCGATCGCGGCATCCGCCCTTATGCTTGCCACGTGTCGAGCGTGGAGGAGGCGGCCCAATTGTTCGCGCGAGATGCACTCCCGGCAAACGAGTCCGGAGGGTGCTGCCATCATAAGTAAGCGCGGTCAAGCTGAAAGCCTACCCCTGCTGCGGCGCGGGCGTTGGCGGCAACCGAGGCCAGGGACGTAGAGACTGAGGGACGAAGGCACGGTGCTTTACGCGGCGTGAGCTGCGCCTACGGCTGAATCTGCTTACGCACCACGACGAGTATCTTGGCGCCCGAGCAAGAACTTCAACGGCCGTAGATTACGAAGAAGAAGTCGCCGTTCGCGACGGGTGCCAAACGCGGCTTATCCGCCAGTGCCCGCGCATGAAGGGCATGCGAAGGCAACCTGCCGGTGTCACTCGTTCCCGGCGAGTCGTTGTGCCGAGCCTGCGGCGCGCGGCTTTGCACTGATTCGCCTATCACCGATGAAAGGGGGGTCCATGGATCTGCCATCTTTGTCTGCGAGCATCGAGAGCCTGGAGCCGAAGCTCCTCTGGCAGGCGTTTGCCGAATTGACTTCTGTGCCCCGTCCTTCCAAGCAGGAAGAGCAGATCCGCGCCCACCTCAGGGAATCGTGCGCTTCGGCGGGTTTGCCTTGCCGCGAGGATGCAGCGGGCAACTTGGTCATCGAGGTGCCCGCCTCGCCCGGATGCGAGAACGCTGCGATCACCGTGCTCCAGGGCCACGTGGACATGGTGTGCGAGAAGAACAGGGACACGGAGCACGACTTCGATCGCGAGCCGATTCACGCTGTCGTTGACAAGGATGTGGAATCGGGCGAGCGCATCGTACGGGCCAAGGGCACCACGCTCGGCGCGGATAACGGCATCGGTGTGGCGATGGGGCTTGCAGTCGCGCGTTCGCCGGACGTGAATCACGGCCCGCTGGAGCTGCTTTTGACCGTGGACGAGGAGGCCGGGATGACGGGGGCGCAGGCCCTGGCACCGGACTTCGTGAAGGGCCGTCGCATGATCAACCTCGACTCGGAGGAGGACGACGCGGTTTACATCGGCTGCGCGGGCGGCGTGGACGTGAACCTGCGCTGGGGCCTGGCTGCGAGCGAGTCGGAGTCCGATGCCGAGATGGTAAAGCTGTCGGTCTCGGGTTTGCGCGGCGGCCACTCGGGTGGCGACATCCACGAGAACCGCGGCAACGCGATCAAGCTGCTCGTCTCGACGCTGACGCGCGCCGGGATCGATGGCGTTCAAATCGGAGCGCTCATGGGCGGAAGCAAGCGGAACGCCATCCCGCGGGAAGCTTCGGTGATAGTGAGTGGCGCTGCGGGGTTGAAGGATCGTCTCGCGCGCGCCGCCGAGGAAACCCGGACGCAGGCGGCTCAGGAGCAGGGCGAGCCGAAGCTGGCCATCAACGTCGAGGCAAGCGCTTCCGCGGGTGCTGGCGCCATATTGTCGGTCGACGACACGCAACGCGTGCTGCGCGCGTTGTCGGCCGTCCCCAGCGGCGTACTCGGCATGCACCCGCATCTCGAAGGGTTGGTTCAGACGTCGAACAATCTGTCCACGGTGTCGTGGAACTCGGACGAGAGCGGATCGGTATGGGTCGAGGTCGGGCTGCTGGTGCGAAGCTCCTCGGAGTGGTGGAAGCGGGCGACGGTGGACCAACTGTTCGCGATCGGCCGGTTGGCCGGGGCGGAGGTTTCAACGGCCAACGGCTATCCCGGGTGGGATCCGAACGTGGACTCCCCGCTTCTGGCGACCTGCCGGCGGATCTACGAAGAGCTGTTCAGCGAACCGCCGCAGGTGCGTGCCATCCACGCGGGCCTGGAGTGCGGCCTGATCGGCGAGCGGATGCCGGGGATGGACATGGTTTCGATCGGGCCAACGATCCGCGGCGCCCACAGCCCCGACGAGCGCGTCTACGTCGATTCGGTCGCCAAGTCGTGGCGTTTCCTAACGGCCATCCTGGAGAAGCTGGCGAGGGAGTAGATCTCGGCCGCCCGTAAGTGCCCAGCGTATCAATCGGGTGCCATGCCGCGCGGTGGGCGGAATCCACGGGCAAGCTACGCCGCCTTTGGCGGCTGCGCTTGCCCATGGCACCCTCGAAGAACATGTACAACTACGTCAGATCTTCACTCGTTCCTCAGGGCGGGCAGCAGCGGTGCTCGGAGCGTGGGGAGGACGGCGAACAGGCCGGAGATCATGGCCACTACGAATACGGCCGCCAGGATGAATCCCACCGAAGCCAACGGCAGGGCCTCGGGGCGCTCGGCAAGATGCGGGAGTACGGCGACGGCCGCCGAGACGGCGCCGACCAGCAGCCCGGCTGCGACGAGCGCTGCGTTCTCGAGTAAGACCATCCAGACGAGTGAGGAGGACGCGAAGCCGACCGCACGCATCAGGGCGAGTTCGCCGCGTCTTTCCAGTACGTTTCGCAGCATCACGGCCGCCAGGCCGATGGTCCCAAGGATCAGCCCCAGCCCGCCCAAAGTCTGGAACGTTGAGAGGTATGTGTTCTGGACGGCGGAGTAGTTCCTGAGGCGGTCCGCGGTGCGGGCCACGTCGAAGCCGAAGTCGGTCAGATCGCGTTCGAGCGCGGCGGTCATCGCGTCCGCCTTTTCGGACGGCGTTTCGATCAGGAAGAACCGCGAGCCGGTGATGGACGGGAAGAGGCGGGCGAAGTTCGCGTTGGACACGATTAGCTCGTCCTGAAGCGCACTTCCCTTCAGTAAGGCGACGAACCTGAGCGGCACCTGTCGCCCGCGCTCGTCGGAAACAACCAAGTCCTTTCCGAGGCCGACGTGGAGCTGCCACTTGGCGGCGGCCTCGTCGGCAATGACCGGGACGGCGCCGTCCTCGAACTCACGCTCCAGCAGCCGCCAGGGGTTTTCGTGTTCGGCGTCGTCTTCGGCCAACGTGGTTGAGAAGATGAACGCGGCGCGTTGCAGAAAATCGTCACGGACACCGATGATGCGCGGCTCGGTCGGCTTGTAGAGGTTTAGGCAGCTCGATTCATCGCCCGGGCGGAGGCGGCATGAAAACACCGTAGCATCGGCCAGCAGCCGGTCGGTCTCGTCGCCGATGTTCAGTTGCTCTCGCCCCTGCTCGGTGTTCAGGTCGAATTGGAGCGGGACGGCGCTCTCGGCGTAAAGGGCGAAGCCGCCGGTAGGTGACGTTTTCTCGGTGCTCGACGTATCCGTTTCGATGCGGAAGGCTTGCAACGCCGCGATCACGAACGTGGCCGACGCGATCAGGCCGATGGTGAGCATGCTCCGGCCGGGGTGTCTGCGGGCGTTGCGGGCGCCCAGCCGCGCGACGGCGGAGAATCCTGCTCGCTGAATGACTCGCCGCGGCTCGGAAGAGAGCACCGCCTTGATGGCCGCCATCGCCGCAATCAGTACGCTGGCGCCCATGGTGAAGAACGCAACGGACTCCGAGAGCGCCTCGGCCCTGAACAGTAGGTACACTATCACAGCCAGCAGAACGGCGCCGACCGCGATCGACGGCGCGATGCGGCCGCGGCGCCCCGTGATCGCGCCGCTCTCGACAGCGCCGGCGATCAGGGCGCTGGCTGGTCGGCGGGTCAGTCCTCTGATCGACCAGGCGATGGAGATCGTCGCGACGGCCAGTCCGGCAGCGTATCCGATGACATAGCTCAACGCCGTTCCGTGCAGTTGCAGGAACGGCGCGTTGACCGCCTGCGACCACCAGGAACGCAGTCCGGCCAGCATCAGCCAGGCGTAGCCCGACGCGGCCAGCACCCCCACGGCCGCCCCGACTCCGGCGACGATCAACCCTTCGCAGAGCAGAAAAACCGCAACCCGACGGGGAGAAAACCCGACCGCCAGCAGCAGCCCGAGCTCCGTGGCACGGCGTTCGACGGCCAGCCGAAAAAGCAGCGCCACCAGCATGGCCGACGCGAGTATGAGAAAGAAGCTGAACCCGATGAAAAGCCCGCCGAAATCGGTGCTGCCCTTGCCGGCGGCCAACGCCCGCGAGCGGACGTCGTCAAATCTCAGTCCGAATTCCACCGGATCGACGTTCTTCAAAAAGGCGTCGCGCAGCTCGGCTTGAAGCGCGTCGAGCGTCATCCCCTCGGGCGGTGTCACGCGAATGGACGTCAGGTCGCCGAATCGCTCCGGGTCATCCGCCCACAGGGCCTGTCCCTCGGCCAGCGATGTAAACGCCTTCGGCGCGGCGCGATATCGATCCCAGTAGTTCTCATCGCGGTCCTGAATCTTTTCGAGGTCGACAGGAAAGGGAGGATTCCAATCGGCGATGTTGTCGGTGTCGGTGACGTCGGGGTATTCCGGAACAAATCCCGGATCGGCCACGCCTTCGGTCATCTGCACGACGCTGCGCAGTGTGAAGATGCGCGATTGAGTATCGAGCCGGCCATGGTCGGCCGTGACGTAATAGGAGAGAGATATGGCGTCGCCCGACTCGGCATCCAAGGCGTCGGCAGTCCATTTATTGAGATAAAGTTCCCCGGACTGAAGAGGCGGGGCGGGTGACCCGTCGAGAAGACGGAAGCCAGCTTCGTCAAGCACCGCTCCGTCGACGGCGGCCACCGTCGAGTAAGGGACCGTCGCGCCGCCCCCGACGACGGCGATCTCGTTGGCCAGGTAGGCCAGAACCGAGGAGGTCGTCGCTCCGATCTCCTGCGCCGCGGCCATCGCGCTGCGCTCCGCAGGGGGTTCCAGCAGGAATCGGTCGCTTTCCAGGGCGACGTAGCCGCGCTCGGAGTCCTGCCGCAGGTTCAATTCCAGGTCTTCCATCTGAATGGATTGCGTCAGAGCGTCTTTTAACCAAACCGATCGGTCTGTGTCGTCCGGCTCACCCTCATCCGAGTGCGTGACGAGTATCGTGTTGACGCGGCCCGGTCGATCCAAGGCACGCTGCAGTCTCGACAGCGGAACGAGGACGTTAAGGGGGGTGGCGTGCTGGGGGCTGAGGCTGAAGCCGGCGATACTGTCTTCGTCCGCGATCCCGCGCACTTTGAGCCGAGCCGTGAGCGTTGTGTCGTCCCGGCGGCCGAGGATGGTTTCCGTTGAAACAGTGGACGGCTTGCCGAAGCGGAGCAGGATCGCGTCTTCCGGCTGTGCATCGAGCCGCTCCGCCAGCGACTTATTGAGGACGACGGCGCGCTCCTCACTCGAGAAATCCACGGGTGAGGATGCCGTTTGCCGCTCGGTGAACCAGGACGAGTCTTCGACCCCGATGATATTCACATCATGAACCAGAGCGCGCGTGTCGGCGTGAGTGATGCTGCCGGACATCAGGATGATCGGGGCGGCCGCTGCGAACTTGTCATGAAAACCCGGTTGCTGTGCGATATCGCGGGCGAGCTCGTCCCGGAAGAAGCGTTGGGATGAGAACGCGAACTCGACCGGACCCAGCCGCCCGACGGCGATCTCGCGGAGACTGCCGCGCATCGAGTCGCCAACCACGAGCGCTCCGGTGAGTGCGGCGGTCCCGGCGGCCACGCCCAGTGCGATAGCGACATTGGTCCGGCGATAATGGACCAGGCTTCGGTAGCGCAGCGTTCGCGGCTTCACGGCTCTAATCCCGCCGCTCGACAAGTTCGCCCATCTCCAGGGCGTATCGCTTCCCGAATCGGTCGGCCAGCTTGGCGCTGTGGGATACCACGACAAGTGCGGCCTGATCGTCTTGGTGCAACTCGGCCAACAGATCGGCCACGTTGTCCGCGGAGGCCTGGTCGAGGTTTCCGGTCGGCTCGTCGGCCAGCACGAGCACGGGGCGATTGACAAGCGCCCGCGCGATGGCCGCACGTTGCCGCTCGCCGCCGGAAAGCTCCGACGGCCGGTGATCGAGTCGATCCGCCAGACCGACGCGATCGAGCAGCTTTTTCGCGCGGCCGGTGGCGTCGTTCCCGTCCTTGCCGGCCAGTGTGGGCAGCAGGACGTTTTCCAGGAGCGAACACTGCGGCAGCAGGTGATGGTCCTGAAAGATGAATCCGATCCGGCGATTGCGGAATCGCGCGAGTTCGGCATCGGAGAGTTTGAACGGATCGCTTCCGTCGATGGTCAGCCGGCCGCCGCTGGGGGTCTCGAGCGTGCCCAGGATGTTGAGCAGGGTGGACTTGCCGGAGCCGGATGGACCCATGATCGATGCCGAGTCGCCCGACTCGATCGAGAGGGCGATGTTCTTGAGAACAACCAGGTTGCCCGCACGCGTAGGATAGCTCTTGCTGATCGAGTCGGCCTGAATCATGGCGTGGATGCTAACCGACGATGCCGTTCGCACAATCTCTCATACAAAGCCCACGTCTGATCGGCCATCGCGGTATTGGTAAACGACCGTCGAACCGCTTCGCGGCCGCTTGCCCCGAGCCTTCGCCGCAGGGCTTCGTCGTCCATGAGGCTCGTAATCGCGTCGGCCAGGGCCTCCGGATCGCCGGGTGGGCAGAGCAGGCCGCCGCCGGTTTGCTCGATCAACTCGGGGAACGAACCGTGAGCGGGCTGTACGACCGGCACGCCGCAGGCCAGGGCTTCCAGCACGTAGAAGCCCTTGGCCTCGGGATAAACAGTAGGAACGCTGAGTACGTGCAGGCCTTCGAGGAATCGCAATTTGCCATTCCGCGTGACTTCGCCCACTAATTCCACGTCCGACGAGAATCCCGAGTTTCGAAGATCGGCGGCGACGCGATTGAAGTATGAGCGATCGCCTGCCCCGAGGTAGCCAGCCACGCGCAGGCGGCAGTGTCGGCCCCGGCGCCGAAGCGCGACGAAGGCCTGAGCGATGTTGTCGAGGCCCTTTTCCGGGCAGATTCGGGCCAGGTAACCGATGGTAAACGGCTGGTGCGGAGGCGGGTCGGAGACGGATGAGTCGTCAATACGGATCCCCATGGGCACGTGATGCACGCGTTCCGATGGCAAGCCGAAGTGTTTGGCAGCGTGAGCGGCGAAGTACTGGGTCACCGCGACGAACGCATCGACATCTGCTGCTCGCGCTCGAATCAGCTCGAGCGCGTGCGTGCGATACGGCTCCGTTAACGCGTCCAAAAAGAGATCTTCCCCGCCAAGCGTGCAGACGATCGGAGTCTTGAATTCCTCGCGAAGCCGTCGGGCCACACCCACGAACATCAAATTCGGAAGGTTGATCAGGTCGGCGGGGATCCCGCGCAGCGCGCGGATCAGCTTGTCTAGTTCCCTGACTTGGGCGCCCTCTTCGCCGCGCAGCACCGAGACCGTGAGATCGCCCACGTCCTCGGGACGCGTGCGGGCTGCCCAACGGCCGGCCGCTCGAAGCAGCCATCGGGAATCGAGGAGGCGGTCCGCGAGGCTTGGTAACGTCGACAGCCACGCCGCGCGTTGCTGCAAAAAGACGTTGATGCCGCCGTAAAGAATGCGCGGAGTGCTGGCGTCGCGCTCGTCCGTGCGAAGGGGGGTGTAGAGCGGAATCAGTGTGACATCCCGCCCCTGCCTCATTAGGGTGGCCGCCAGCCGGTTGTCGCGCAGGCAGCTGCCACAATACATCCCGCCCGCGCCCGCGGCCAGATAGATGACTTTCAGAGGCTGTATCACGCTTTCGTCCGGAACATGCGGCTCTTTCAAAACGCGTTATCCGGGATTGAAAAAGGGCCGCCCGCCGACGGGCGACCCTCTATCTCGAAGCTGCATGAGACCGCGGAATGCGGCTCCAGTGCCGTGTGCCACTGCCTTCAAGCAATGCCGTCAGCGGCTGTGGTGAAGTTCGCGCCCTGCCACTGCTCGACCGCAGCGGCACCAGAGCAGTGGCAATGCCGCTTACCGCGTGCGGCCGATGGATCGGCCCGACCGGCCTTCGTCAAGATCTTGAATCAGGCCGGCCAGTACTTCCATGGCGTTCGTGATCAATGCGTCGGCATCGTCCTCGGTCAACACCGTCCCGCGCGAGGCCTTTGCCATGCGAAGGAACGAAGTCAGCGACGTGGCCGCGCCGATAACGTCGTCGCGCATCAGCAAGCCGTTTGCCTTGTTAAGCGCGGTGTTGAGTCTCCCGCGGGTGTCGTCGTCCGTATCAATCCGGGCGACTGCCGTGTACAGGTTGACCAACTCTGCGGCGGCGAGATCAGGTCCGAAGACGGTGGAGACTTTGCACACGTACGAGAAGTTGATGGTCGCGTTGGGATCGAGCGGGTCGAGCAAGGCGCCGTCGCCAAACCAGTCCATTTCGATTTCCCCGAAGCGGCCCGGCAGAAAGACGACATTGCCGGACGACGAACTCGGAAGGAGGACGGGGGACTCGATCCCGAATGCGCTCAAGTCGCCCTCGAAGAAAATGGCAAACATCTCCTCGGTATTGAACTCACCCGTTACCGGGTCGAACTCACCGAACGAGGAGCCGGGGACGATTTCGACAACGATGTTTCCGGTGCTGAACCCGCCGGGAAGTTCAATCGGGTCGATTTCCTGGAAATAATCGACAAACGAGGCGGTACGCTCCGTCGAGCTCACGGCCAGGTCGAAATTGGTCGTCGTGATGCCCGCGGTGCTGCGACCGAGCGCCCCAAAGTCGAGTGTGAAGGTGCTTTCAGTCTCAGGGTTACTGACCGCCTTGAGGTGCATGGACTGCGCCGGTGCCTGTGTGGCAAGGATAAGGCTGGTCCCCAATACTGCTGCCGACAGCATGCCGTACGGCATCGATCCAGATCGCTTCATCTTTCTTTGCTCCTTCATCACGTTTTGGGAGGTACGGCCCACCCGCTGACTGTCACAAACGCGGGTCGTCACGGCGGCGAGAATCTACCCGCGCGGGGTCCCGTCCAACGGCCGAGAACGAGACCGCGGGCGACGACCGAACGAGCGTATGGTAGCGGGCGACCCCATCCCGACAAGCAGGCCAGTGGAAATTGTTACAAGGAATTACGAACGCGGCACTCGAAATCGAAGTCGAGAGTGAACAAATCCGGGTCCCGGGCTGTCTGCTGCGGAGCGCGTTCCGCCGCCCGCGACGGGCCTACAAAATCTGACATCGGCACGGTTGAGCAACGGCCCCGCTCAGCAGACAATCCATATTGGGATTGTGGCCGGTTACCATCCCGCGGTTGCATTCGGGCCTGCGTCGATCACGCGCGTGAGGGATTTGCCATCCCGCGTGGTCGCCTTCTACCCCAAAGCCCCGGGTGCCAGAGCGCCTGCAATGATGGTTTTGTCTGAAGTGCATGATGAGAAGTTGGACAGGCCGTCGCTGGAGCGGTTACAGCGTCGCAAGCTGACGGCGATGCTCGACGAGGTGCTTGAGAGAAACCCGTTCTACCGCGCTAAACTCGGCGGCGTCTCGTTCGATGCGGAGGCGGATCCCATCGAACGGCTGCCCCTGACGACTCGAGACGAGATCCAGAAGGACCAGCAGGCCCATCCGCCGTATGGAACGAACCTCACATACCCGCTCGACCGGTACACGCGCCTGCACCAGACGTCGGGCAGTGCGGGGTCGCCGATTCGCTGGCTGGACACCGACGATAGCTGGCAATGGTGGCGGCGATGCTGGGCGACGATTTACGACGCGGCGGGCGTCGGTCCGGCGGACCGAATCGCGTTCACCTTTTCCTTCGGGCCGTTTGTCGGCTTTTGGAGCGCTTTCGATGGGGCATTGGCGCTCGGCAACTTCGTCCTGCCGTGCGGCGGGATGACGACGGCGGCACGGATTCGGGCGATCGTTGAACACGGGATCACCTTTGTCTGTTGCACGCCGACGTACGCGTTGCGAATGGCGGAAGTGGCGGAGACAGAAGGCGTCAATCTGTCGGGGGCGTCGGTGCGAGGGTTGATCGTGGCGGGCGAGCCGGGCGGGAACATCGCAACGACGCGCTCGCGCATCGAATCGGCGTGGGGCGCCCGTGTGTATGACCACGCGGGAATGACGGAGATCGGCCCCTGGGGGTTCGAGGATGCCGAGTGCCCCGAGGCGCTATGCGTGATCGAAAGCGAGTTCATCGCAGAGGTAATCGACCCGGCCACCGGGAACAATGTGCCGGAAGGTGAACCGGGCGAGCTCGTGCTGACGAATCTGGGCCGCTGGGGCTCACCGCTGATCCGCTATCGCACGGGGGATCAGGTATTGTTGCGGCGTGATCGGACCATCGGAGGGCGATCGTTTGCCTATGCCGAAGGCGGCGTGCTGGGCCGGATCGACGATATGTTGTTCATTCGCGGCAACAACGTCTTTCCGTCGGCCGTTGAGGGCATCATTCGCGAGTTCGAGGAGGTGGCCGAATTCCGCCTGACGGTCGAGCGGCGCAACGGATTGACCGACCTGCGGATTGAAGTGGAACACTGCCCGGAAGCTGACTGTGGGACGCTTGCCAGGCGGATCGAGACCGCGGTGCGGGACCGCTTGCACTTCCGCCCGAGCGTGGAACTCGTCGAGCCCGGTACTCTCCCGCGGTTCGAGATGAAAGCCAAACGTGTGGCGAAGAAAGTGTAACAAAGCGTAGAAACGATGGAATCACGACGCATGAAGGCGGTGGACGTATGATGCGAACTCAAATGTGGGTCGTCTGGGGGATCGGAATTCTGGCGGGAGGTGCTATGGCGGCCGAGTGGCCGTCCTGGCGCGGCCCCGAGCAGATCGGTCGGACGCGCGAGAAGGCGGCCGTCACTTCATGGTCGCTCGAAGGAGAGAACCTCCTGTGGCGCGTTCCCCACGGCGGGCGTTCGACACCCATCGTTATGGATGGGCGCGTGTTTTTCATCGCGCCGGTTGGCGACGGAATCGGCACGCGGGAGCGGGTGGTCTGCCTCGACGCCGACACCGGCGAGATGCTCTGGGAGCATCGCTTCAACGTGTTTCATACGGATATCGTGGAGAATCGCGTCGGCTGGACGGCCGTCGTGGGCGATCCGGAGACCGGCAACGTCTGCGCTCATGGAACCGGCGGTGAGATGTTCTGCTTCTCGCGCGACGGAGAGGTCCTGTGGACTGTGTCGATGACCGAGGAGCTCGGCCGCATCAGCGGTTACGGAGGACGTCTTCACACGCCGATCATCGACGAGGGACGCGTGATCGTGAGCTTCCTGAGCTCCAATTGGGGCGACCACGCCCGCCCGCTTCACCGCTACGTTGCGTTCGACAAACGCACGGGCGACGTCATCTGGTGGGCCGCGCCCGGGGGCAAGCCGCTTGACACCACGTATTCGTGCCCAGTTGTGGCCGTAATCGACGGGGTTCGGCAACTCGTGGCCGCCAATGCCGACGGAAACGTCTACGGCATGAAGGCACGCACCGGGGAGCGGCTGTGGACGTTCCGCTTGAGTAAGCGCGGGCTTAATTCGTCAGTTGTGGTTGACGGTAACTACGTCTACGCCGCTCACAGTGAGGAGAACATCGACAACACCAGAATGGGGCGCGTGGTCTGCATCGATGCCTCGAAGCGCGGCGACATCACCGAGACCGGGGAGGTCTGGCGACGTTCAGAGCTTACGGTCGGTTATGCGTCGCCGGCGATAGCGAACGGCCGGCTCTATATCGTGGATAATTCCGCCAACCTGTACGCCCTCGACGCTGCGACGGGACGCACGTTCTGGATGTACAACCTCGGTCGTGTCGGCAAGGGTTCGCCCGTAGTGACGTCGGACGGCGTGATCTACGTGGGCGAGCAGAACGGCATATTCCACATTCTAAAGGATTCCGGCGACGAATGCGTCTCACTGGATCGGCAGGAGTTCACGCGCGAGGACAATCTCGTGGTCGAGATTTTCGGATCCCCGGCCGTCAGTGACGGTCGGGTCTACTTCATGACCCGCTACGACACGTTCTGCCTGGGTAAGCCGGATTACGAGCCCGAGACCGTTTCGATTCCCGATCTGCAGGACGAAACGGTGGAGGCGACTGACAAGGCGACCTTTTGCCGTGTTGAGCCGGCCGAGGTGACCTTGTCGCCCGGCGATTCGTTGAAGTTTCGGGCCGTTGTCACCGGGCCCGGGGCGCGAACGTTCCGGGCTTTGCGAGGGGCTGAGTGGAAGCTGGCGGGCGTGGCCGGCGAGCTTTCCTCGGACGGTGAGTTTGTGGCGACATCGGAGAACGTTTTCTCTGCGGGGCTGGTGAAGGTCGCCGGGGAGGGGCTGGAGGCTGCGGCGCGCGTGCGGGTCAGCCCCAAGCCGCCGATCCACGAGACGTTTGACAAGATGGCCGCGGGCACGGTGCCGCCGGGCTGGGTCGGCGTGGCGTCCAAGACGGTCATCGAGGAGCGTGACGGGACGCACGTTCTTCGCAAGCTGGCTTCGAAGGAGCGTCCCAGCCCGCCGTTCATGCGGCTGCGGGCGTACGCCACGCCACCGATTGAAGGCGGCTACACGGTTCAGGCGGACATGCTCGGCACGCCGAAAAAGTGGTTCAAGCCGGACATGGGGTTGATCAACAGCCGTTACCGCATGATCGTGATGGGTCGCGACAAGATTCGCGTCGAGTCGTGGTCGCCCATGCCGCGCCTTCGCCACGACGTCGATTTCGAGTGGGAGACGAACACGTGGTACACCGTCAAGTTTCAGGTCGAGCTCGAGGGCGACAAGGCGCTCGTCCGAGGCAAGGTTTGGCCGCGTGACCAGGAAGAACCACAGGAGTGGACGATCGAGACGGTGGACCCCTATCCTAATCGTACAGGGAGCGCCGGGCTGTACGCGTATTCCACGCATACGACGGCCAAGAGCGACGGTCCCGAAGTGCACTACGACAACTTTCAGGTGATTCGAAATGATCAACGATAGAACGTTCGGCGGAAATGCTTTGATCCTGCTCGCGGCCGCTACCGTAACCGTCGGAACGGCCTGGGCCGACCCCTCGTACAAGTCGAAGCGTGGCGACTGGCCGATGTGGGGCGGCGCTACGAATCGGAACATGGTGTCCGGGGAAACGGGCATACCGGCCCAGTGGGATTTCAAGTCCAAAAAGAACATCAAATGGACGGCCCCCCTCGGCTCGCAGTCCTACGGCAACCCGGTGATCGTGGACGGCAAGATCTTCGTCGGCACGAACAACAACGCCGAGCATCGCCCCCAGATCAAGGGCGATAAAGGCGTCATTCTGTGCGTGGACGAGAAGAAGGGGGATATCCTCTGGCAGGCCACACACGACAAGCTGCCCACCGGGCGGGTCAACGACTGGCCCGAGCAGGGCATCTGCTCATCGCCCTGGGTGGACGGCGACCGCCTGTACTACGTCAGCAATCGATGTGAGCTGGTCTGTGCGGATGTGAACGGTTTTCTCGACGGCGAGAACGACGGCCCCTTCAAGGATGAGAAGTACAACGAGAAGATGGACGCCGACTTCATTTGGCTCTTCGACATGATCGAGGAGGTGGGCGCGTTCCCGCACAACCTGGCCACTTCCTCGCCGGTCGGAGCCGGCGATCTGGTGTTCGCCTTGACCTCCAACGGAGTGGACGAAGGGCATCTCGACGTGCCCGTTCCCCAAGCCCCGGACATCATTGCAGTCAACAAGAAGACCGGCGAGCTCGTCTGGGCCAAGACCTACTCGGGCAAGGACACCTTGCACGGACAATGGTCCTCCCCGAGCTACGGGATGATCGACGGAAAGCCGCAACTGGTGTTCGGGGCGGGCAACGGCTGGTGCTACGGGCTGGAACCAAAAACGGGTGAGATCATCTGGAAGTTCGATCTGAACCCCAAGGACTCGGTGTGGGAACTGGGCGGCCGCGGCACCCGCAACAGCATCATCGCGACGCCGGTGATTTATGACGATAAAGTATTCCTGGCCGTCGGGCAGGACCCGGAGCACGGCGAGGGGCCCGGCCACCTATATGCCATCGACGCCACCAAGAAAGGCGACATCACCGAGAGCGGGCGCGTCTGGCACGTCGGCGGCGACGACTTCAACCGGACGATGTCGACCGTGGCGATCGCGGACGGACTGTTGTACATCTCCGATTTAAGCGGGTTCCTCTACTGCCTGGACGTCAAGACCGGCAGGCGTCATTGGCGGCACGACACCTACGCGGCCGTGTGGGGCTCGCCCTACGTTGTCGATGGCAAGGTGATGCTCGGGACCGAGGATGGCGAGGTGATCGTGCTCAAGCACGGCCCCAAGCTTGAGGTGCTGGCCACGAACGATATGCGCAATTCCGTTTATACGACGCCGGTCGCGGCCAACAGCGTACTCTACGTCGTCAACCGGCGAACGCTCTTCGCGATCGAGGGGAACTAGTATCACCCCGCGCATTGGTGGACGGTGACGGAGAACCGAGCCGCGACCGTGAGGGAGCGGTTTTAGAGTATAAAAGTCCCGCTTCCTTGAAGGCGCGGTTCGGAAAGAAGCGCACCCGTGCGGACCGTTACAATCGCTGATCGACAGGAATGAACTCATCGTGAGCAAGACCGCCGCTGTCAGGCAAACGGAACGCGACAGACCCTTGAAGGAACGCGGGGTTCAAGCGAAACAGCGACTCGACGCCCATACGCGCGAAATTGTCGCGTGGCATTTCGATCCCAAGACCGGCTGCCCGTTCTGGCTGGAATACGCCCGGAAGCTCGACTGGGACCCGGCCAAAGAGGTCCAGCGCTTCGAGGATCTGCGTAAGTTCGATCCCTTCGAGGATGAGTGGCTTCGGGGCGGCCCGGTCCGGCGCTGGGTACCGAAGGCGTTCGAGGGGCGACCCGTTTTCGTGTTCGAGACCGGAGGAAGCACCGGCACGCCGAAGTCGCGCATCAACATCGAGGACTTTCGAACCGACTACGAAATGTTCAGCGATACACTCTCGGCTGAGGCGTTCCCCAGAGGCTCCGACTGGCTCATGCTCGGCCCCAGTGGGCCGAGGCGCTTGCGGCTGGCCATCGAACATCTCTGCCAGCATCGCGGCGGCATCTGCTTCTGCGTGGACATGGACCCGCGATGGGTCGTCAAGCTCATCAAGGCGGGTCGCCTCAAGGAGATGCACGAGTACAAGGACCACGTCGTCAATCAGGGCCTGACGATTCTGCGGGCCCACGACAACATCCGGTGTCTGTTTACGACGCCCAAACTGCTGGAGGCTTTGTGCGAGCGGATCTCGCTCAAGCGACAGGGCATCAAGGGCGTCTTCTGCGGCGGAACTCAGTTGACGGCTCAGTTTCATCGCTTCGCCCGCGAGGAACTGCTCGAGGGCGAAGTCGACTTCGTGCCCACATATGGAAACACGCTCATGGGGCTGGCCTGTCACAAGCCCTTCGACCCCGCCGACAACTACAGCGTGATCTACCATCCGCCCCACCCGCGGGCCATGATCGAGGTGGTCGATCCTCAGAATCCCGACCGGACAGTCGAATACGGCGAGCTGGGCCGCGTTCGTCTCACTACGCTCACGAAGGAATTCTTCATGCCCGGGTTCCTGGAGCGTGACGAAGGCATCCGAACGCCCCCGTGCGACGCTTACCCCTGGGACGGCGTGGGCGACGTGCGGCCGTTTTCCGGGTTCGCCTCGCCCGTCGTTGAAGGGGTATATTGATGCTGCACATTCCGATTCTGCGCTGCGGTGAGCCTTACGAATCCGTCGAGAAGGTGAAGCTGGTGCACCACGCCGACGCTACGTCGGTGTGTATGGTCAGCCAGGCGAACAGCGGAATGGTCGCCCGCGACATTCGGCGGATGCACGACGACGTGCTCGAGAGATTTACGGTCGCGGAGCTGATGGCCATGTGCCGCAAGGCGGCTGACATCTTCCTGAATGCCACGCTCCCCATCGGAAACGAGTTTCAATCATTCGAGAACTACGTAAGCCAGCTCTCGGCGACCACGGGCATGCCGGTGTCGTACTGCCGCAACAACGCCAGGAAGATCCACAAAGTCATGAATGAGATCGAGGCCGTGGTGCGCGGTCTCACGCGTGGATTCGATCTCGAGATTCTGGACAAGGGCTACGGCAACCATCTGGGCGGACAGCTCAGTTTCTATCGCGTCGGCCGGGTGTTCGGAGCCGTGCTGCCGAGCAACTCGCCGGGTGTGCACTCCCTATGGGTACCCGCCGTGGTGCTCAAGGCCCCCATTGTCCTCAAGCCGGGGCGAGAGGAGCCCTGGACGCCCTACCGCATCATCGAGTCGTTCGCCGCGGCCGGCGTACCGCGGGAAGCGTTCGGGTTCTACCCGACCGACCACACGGGAGCCGGTGAGCTGTTGCGGAACACAGATCGCTCGATGCTTTTTGGTAGCGACCAGACGACGCGCGCCTACCGGGACGATCCACGGGTCGAGCTGCACGGCGCTGGCTACAGCAAGGTTCTTCTCGGAGACGATGCGGCCGACGAGTGGGAGCAGTATCTCGATGTCATTGTGGGCTCCATCGCGGCCAACGGCGGGCGGTCGTGCATCAACGCTTCCGCCGTATGGACACCCAGACACGGTCGTGACCTGGCCGAGGCCTTAGCCGTCCGATTGGCCCAGATTCGCGCTCGGCCGGCCGAGGACGAAAACGCCCAGCTCGCGGCCTTCGCCAACCCGACGGTTGCCGAGCAGATATCGGCGGCCATCGACCACGGCCTGAAAACGCCTGGGGCACAGGACCTGACGCAGCAGCACCGCAATTTGTTGCGACTGGCCACGCTGGGCGACTGTGCCTACCTCCTGCCGACGCTCATCTGGTGCGAGGACCGAAACCATCCGCTGGCCAACCGGGAGTTTCTTTTCCCGTACGCGAGCGTCATCGAATGTCCAACCGCCGAGATGCCGGACGCCATTGGCAGAACTCTCGTCGTCAGCGCGATCACGCGCGACAAAAAGTTCACCAATGCGTTGATGGCCTCATCCAACGTGGATCGACTGAACATCGGGGCCATTCCGACTTACCAGATCAGTTGGGACCAGCCCCACGAGGGTAATCTCTTCGAGCACCTGTATCGGCAACGCGCCTTTCAATCGGAAAATGCGCTCGAGCCCGCCGCATGATGTCGACCGAGCCGGAACTTCCAGAGATCCTGTCGGCATCCCCGACGCGCGTGGTTTTCGGTGCCGGGCGTCTCGGCGAGCTTGGCCGGCTGGCGCGTGACGAAGGCGCCGAGCGGGTGTTGCTCGTGACCGACCCGGGGATTCAAGCTGCCGGTCATGTCGAAAGGGCCGTGGAAAGCCTCTCAAATGCCGTGCTGAAAGTGACGGTGTACGACCGCGTCCGAGAGAATCCGACGACGCGCGAGATAATCGCCGGTCTCGAAATCGCACGTCGAAACGAAGTTGACTTCATCGTCGGGCTCGGGGGCGGCAGCTCCATGGACTGCGCCAAAGGGATCAATCTCGTGCTCACCAACGGCGGCGAAATCGCGGACTATTGGGGTGAAGATAAGGCGCTCAAGCCCATGCTGCCCATGATCGCTGTCCCGACCACGGCGGGAACGGGCAGCGAAGCGCAGTCGTTCGCCCTCATCAGCGATCCTGACACTCACCAGAAGATGGCCTGTGGCGATCGACGCCTGCCCGCCCAAGGCGGACTTCGGCCTCGCGTGGCAATCCTCGACCCGGACCTGACACGCAGTCAGCCGCATGGTGTGGCCGTCGCGGCCGGGATGGATGCCATTGCCCACGCCGTCGAGACAGCAGCATCCACGCGCCGTAACGAAGTGTCGCGGGAATTCTCCGGGCAGGCATGGCGACTTCTTGAGCCGGCTTACGAGAGGGCCGTGCGGGATCCCGACAATGACAGCGCCCGCGCGCAGATGCTGCTGGGCGCCCATGTGGCCGGGATGGCGATCGAGCACTCGATGCTGGGCGCCGCGCACGCTTGCGCCAATCCGCTGACCGCCCGCTACAACCTGTCACACGGCGTTGCCGTCGGCGTCATGCTGCCCCACGTAATCCGATTCAACGCTTTGGACCTGGCTGGAGCTTACGATGACTTGTGCTCCAGCGGCGATGCTCTGGCTGGCAGAATAGAAGTATGGATGGACGCCGTTGGCATTTCCCGACGACTACGAGAGTACGGAGTCAGCAGGAACGATCTTCCATTGCTCTCCGAGGCGGCCGCCAAGCAGTGGACGGCGCGGTTCAACCCCCGGCCGGTGACGGCGAGCGACCTTCTGAGCATCTATCAATCGGCCTACGATTAGCGTTCCGTGCGGGTTTATCGGAGTTTGTGGCGGCAATGCGGGTGGGCAGCAGGGGGCTGCGAGCTTGCTTGATCTCGGTCTCGCTCTCGCTCTGACGACTTCGGATCGGCCTCACGCCATATTCATCCGATGCCCCTGGGGCGAGTCGGTGACCTAAGCCGTTCGAGCGTTGAGATTTACACGATCCGACACGGACAAGCGGGCGTATTCTGCTATAATCCCCGGTACTCTCCGGTGGGCCGGAACCGGCAACTTAGATCAATCGCAATTACGAACTCGCATAGCCCGCGTAGGAACAATGCAGACTGAAATCATCAAAGAGGATGCACAGACGGACGTTGGAAGCTATTTCGTGGCCAATTACCCGCCGTTTTCGGCGTGGTCCGACGAACACGTTCCCGCTGCTTTGAATGCCATCGACTCGCCTCCACCTGACGGGAAATCGACGCCGCTGGGCCTTTACATGCACATCCCGTTCTGTCGCCGGCGCTGCAAGTTCTGCTACTTCCGTGTCTACACGGATAAGAACGCCCGGGACGTCGATACTTACGTGAATGCCCTGGCGCGGGAAGTTGGAATGTATGCCGGTCGACCAGCCCTGGCTGGCCGGCAGTTCGACTTCGTTTACTTCGGCGGTGGCACACCGTCGTTTTTGAGCAGCGAGCAGCTTCGCAGATTGATCGATCGGATTTCAGAGCACTGGTCCTGGGAACATGCCCGAGAAGTCACGTTCGAGTGCGAACCGGGCACGCTCAAGAAGGGCAAGCTCGAAACGATCAAGGAAATCGGCGTTACGCGGCTAAGCCTCGGGATCGAGCATTTTGACGACGAGATACTTGAGATCAACGGCCGGGCGCATCGTTCACCGGAGATTCACCAGGCCTATGAGTGGGCGCGGGAGATCGGCTTCCCACAGATCAACGTCGATCTGATCGCCGGTATGCTCGGCGACGACGAGGTGAAATGGAAGAAGGCGGTTGACGAAACGCTGGCCCTCCAACCGGACAGCCTCACCATCTATCAGATGGAATTGCCCCACAACACGATCTTCACGCGCCAGATGAAGGAATCGGGAGAGTCGATCAACGTGGCCGACTGGGCAACCAAGCGAGCCTGGGTGAACGACGCGTTCGCCAGGTTCGAGGAGGCCGGTTACGTCGTATCCAGCGCCTACACCATGGTCAAGCCTTCGGACGACAGTTCCTTCGTATATCGAGATGCTCTGTGGCGCGGCGCCGACATGGTCGGCACCGGCGTGGCCTCGTTTTCCCAGCTATCGGGTGTGCACTTTCAAAACCTCGATCGGTGGGAGGATTACATAGCGGCGATTGAGAACGGTGGCTTGCCTGTGAACCGGGCGTTGCCGATGACCGAGCACCAGCGTCTGGTGCGCGAGCTCGTCCTTCAGCTCAAGCTCGGCAAAGTGGACGCCGCGTACTTCCGCAACAAGTTCGGCGTGGAGATCACCGGGACGTTTGGCGACGCGTTCGAGACGATTTCGAAGAAGGAGTTTGGTTCGGTCAACGGCGACGATGTGCGTCTCACGCGGGCCGGATTGTTGCGAGCGGATGCTTTGCTGCCGCTGTTCTTTGAGCCGGAGTTCCGCGACGTTCGCTATACGTAGGACGCCATGGCAAGTAACCTCTTGAACTGTGACACGGCCCAGAGCGCGTTGGCCTGCCTTTGCGACGGGTTCTTGAGCGACACCGCCCAGTCGTTGGAACTCCGTGACGTGCCGCCCGACGGCATGCCGGACTCCTGTCGCGGCCTCCTGGTACATACGGGGCACATGACCGAAGCACTAGAAGCTTATTTCGGCACGCCGGTCGAGCTTCGCGTTCTTCAACACTACCACAACGGTGATGATCTTCGACGCGAAATCCTCCTCACGCTCGCCGGTACCGACCGGGTCGTGGAATACGGCGTTGTGAGGATGGACCTCGGCTACATCACTGAGGCCGCGCGAGCGGAAATCGTGGCTCAAGTGAGGCCGCTGGGTGAGATCCTCATTCGACACGCCGTGTTCCGGCGGATCGATCCGAAGTGGTATTTTCACGTGCCGGCCGATTCAGCGCTGGTGCAGCGTCACTTCGGCGGGCAGGCGGCAGAGGGAGCGTTCGGGCGGCTGGGAGTGATCTACTGCCACCATCATCCCGCAATCGAACTGCTGGAAGTAGTCACTGGCGTAGCCGCATGAGGCAAAGCGGCCTGACGAGCACGCCGGCAACGATCGGAGGACAACGAGCCTGACATCAATGAGCGAAGCGTACGACTGCGTCATTATGGGAGGCGGACCGGCGGGCGCGACGACCGCGACCCTGCTGGCCGACCACGGGCACCGAGTTCTGGTGCTCGAGAAAGCACGATTTCCGCGGCATTCCGTGGGCGAGTCGCTGATGCCGGAGACCTACTGGGTCTTCGAGCGGCTCGGCATGCTCGACAAGATGAAGGCGTCCGCCTTTCCCCGGAAAGAGAGCGTTCAGTTTGTCTCGGCGTCGGGCAAGGAGTCGCAGCCATTCTTCTTCACGGATCGCGACAGTCGCGAGTGCTCGGTCACGTGGCAGGTAAGCCGCGATGAGTTTGACCGCCTGATGCTCGACAACGCGCGTGAACATGGCGCGGAAGTTCGGGAAGGTGTGCTCGTCAAGGACGTGCAGTTTGTCGGCTCACGGGCCGTCGGCGTCCGGGCGATCGTGGATGACCAGACGGTCGATTATCCCGCCCGAGTCGTTGTCGATGCCACGGGGCAGTCCTCCCTTCTGTCGAACAAGCTCAAACTGCGTTATCACGATAAGGCGCTCAGGAACAGCGCCATCTATGCTTATTACAAGGGCGCTTGCCGCGACGAAGGCCGCAACGCTGGCGCTACGATCGTGATTCACACGCCTGAGCGCGAGGGCTGGTTCTGGTCCATTCCGCTGCCCGACGATGTCACGAGCATCGGGCTGGTCGCGCCGCCGGAGTTCTTGTTCAAGGATCGTGGAAACGATCCGCTGAAGACCCTCGAGTACGAGATCGCGCGGTGCCCCGGCATCGCAAAGCGCCTCGCCGGCGCAGAACGCGTCAGCGATGCCCGCGTCCTTCGCGATTTCTCCTACCGATCCCGCCGGGTGGCCGGCGACGGCTGGGTCCTCGTCGGCGATGCTTTCGGATTCCTCGACCCGGTGTACTCTTCCGGCGTGATGTTGGCGATGAAGAGCGGTGCCCTCGCCGCCGACGCCATCCACGAAGCGCTCGCGACAGGAGACCTCTCGGGCGAGCGACTGGGCGTTTTCGGGCCGGAGCTGGCCCACGGCATGCAGATGATCCGACAGCTCGTGCACGCATTCTACAGCCGCGATTTCAGCTTTTCGCAGTTCATCAACGAACATCCCGAGTGCAAGGACCATCTCGTCCGGATCCTGATCGGCGATGTCTTCAACGACGAGGTAGGGGAGCTGTTCGATCGAATGCGCAGATGGGTCGAGCTCCCCGAGCCGATCGAACTCGAAGGAGGCGTGACGGCGCCATGAGACGGTTCGTCTACGGCCTGATCGTTGTGTTGGCGATCCTGCATCAGGACTTCTGGTGGTGGGACGACGCGGAGCCGTTCGTGTTCGGGTTCGTCCCGATCGGCCTGGCCTACCACGCGGGCGTCTCGGTGGCGGCGGCGGTTCTGTGGGCGATGGCGGTGCGATACTGCTGGCCGACGGATGTCGAGCAATGGGGGCGCGGTGAGCTCGTCGAATCCGAGCCGGGAGGTCGCCACTCATGAGTGCGGGACTGACGGCGGTCGTGGTTATTGCTGCGTACCTCATGCTCCTCCTGGGGCTTGGCATCCTCAGCAGCCGGTTCTTTCGCGGAACGGCAGCCGACTATTTCCTCGCTTCTCGCGGCATCGGGTCCTTCCTGTTGCTCATGTCCCTGTTCGGCACGACGATGACGGCCTTCGCGCTGGTCGGTAGCACCGGCGAGTCGTTCAAAGCGGGGATCGGCGTCTACGGCAAGATGGCATCGTGGTCGGGCATTATCCATTCCGCGTGCTTTTTCCTGGTCGGGATCAAGCTCTGGTCATACGGTAAGCGGTACGGCTACGTCACCCAGATTCAGTTCTTTCGCGACCGTTTCGACTCGGACAAGCTGGGGCTGATTCTGTTTCCTATCCTGGTCGGGCTGGTGATTCCCTATCTGCTGATCGGCGTGATGAGCGCCGGAACGGTGGTTACTGCGGTTTCGAAGGGGGCATTCCCGACGGTGTTTCCCGACGGAGCCATTCCCTACTGGCTCGGCTCAGGTGCGATTTGCATCGTGGTCTTGATCTACGTTTTCTTCGGCGGCGTCCGTGGCACGGCTTGGGCCAATGCGTTTCAGACGCTGGTGTTTATGGCCCTGGGACTCGTCACGTTTGTCATGATCGCGCGCGATCTGGGAGGCCCCGCCAGCGCAACACGCATGGTCCAGGAGTACAACCCCACCAGGCTTAAGCGAGCCGTATCGGAAGAGGACCGGCGAAACTACGAGGAAAAGCTCGCCGCCTGGGAAGCCGACTCGGAGACCGCAGTGATCAAACCTGCGAAGCCGCACGGGATTGGACAGATGCACTTCCTCTCCTACATGTTCATCCCGTTGAGCGTGGGCATGTTCCCGCACCTCTTCCAGCACTGGCTGACGGCCAAGTCCGCCAAGACGTTCAGGCTCGCCGTGGTGGCGCATCCGATCATGATCATGCTCGTATGGGTGCCGTGTGTTTTGATCGGCGTGTGGGCGACGTCTGCGGTCGTACAAGGGAAGGCGGTGATTCCGCCGGACTTCGCCAATGCCAACGCCGTGCTCGCGGTCCTGGTCCGTAAGCTTGCCGACCCCGTGGTCGGCGGGCTGCTGACGGCCGGCATTCTGGCCGCGATCATGTCGAGCCTCGACTCGCAGTTTCTCTGCATCGGCAGCATCTTTACAAACGATATTGCCTCTCACTACATCGCGCACGACCGCCTCACGGATCGGCAGAAGGTGGTTCTAGGAAGGCTCTTTGTGGTATTGATCGTAGCCGTTACCTACTTCCTGGGCCTGTCCGGGCGGAGGAGCGTGTTCACGCTGGGCGTGTGGTGTTTCAGCGGGTTTGCCAGCCTGTTCCCGCTCGTGTTTGCGGCCGTCTACTGGCGACGTGTGACGAAGGCGGGAGCGTACGCATGCGTTCTGACCGCGGCGGGAGTCTGGTTCTGGCTCTTTGCGAAATCCGGATACGGCGCCGATCGCGATTTTCTGTTTCTTGATATGATGCCGGTCGCGACCATCACCGCCGCTTCCACAGCGGCACTGGTGCTCGTGTCTCTGGCAACCCGCGCCCCGTCAGAGGAGACGATCGAGAAGTTCTTCGGTGCTGCACAACCAAGCGCGGAGCAGCCCGAGCGTGCCCCGGCCGCCGTGCCGGTCTGAGATATCCGACCGCGTCGGAAGACATCGCAATGGCCAACGAATTCATCACGACCCGAAGAGTCCAGTTCGCCGAGACGGACGCCGCCGGCGTGCTGCACTTCTCGAATTACTACCGCATCATGGAAGAGGTGGAGCACGCCTTCTGGCGATCGGTGGGCATCAGCGTCGTCCTGCAGGGCAAAGAGGGTGCGATCAGTTGGCCACGCGTGACGACCGGTTGTGAGTACTTCCACCCGGTGCGCTTCGAGGACGAGCTCGAATTGGCGTTTCGATTGACCAATATCGGTGACCGATCGCTGAGTTACGAACTTGAGTTCCGACACGGCCATCGGCGTGTTGCCCTGGGGCGAACGACCGCGGTCTGCTGCCGCATGGACAATGCATCCTTCCAGCCGATTGCCATTCCCGACGACGTGCGGGCCAAGATTGCCCCGTTCGTCACGACTGACGACGAGTGAGTCCGCTGCGCCTGACGCCGGGCGAACCGATACAAACGACGGTGAAGAGGAGCAAAGAATGAAGTTTTGGCTGGTGTTTGTGTTAGTGACGATCTGTTGCTGGGGGGCGTATGTGCCCACGCTGCATCACGGGCAGCACGCCTTCGGTGGCAAGGGAGGGGCGGCGCTGCGGGCGTTTCTGTTTGTCGGGTTGGCCTATTTCATCGTGTCGGCGGCCGTCCTGGCCTACATGGTCGCCGGGAAGGTCGAACCGCTGGTATTCACCAACAAGGGGATGTCGGTGTCGACGCTCGCGGGTATTGCAGGCGCCATCGGCGCACTGGGCATCGTTTTTGCCATCAAGAATGGTGGCAAGCCGCTGCTGGTCGCGCCGCTGGTGTTCGCCGGCGCCCCGATCATGAACACGTTTGTCTCAATGATGTGGGACAAGCCGGTCCGTATGCCCGACTGGCGGTTCTTTCTCGGTATCGTGCTTGCCGGGGTGGGCGCTGCCATGGTCCTGCGATTCAAACCGGAGACGGCCGATGCGCGTCATGCAACGCAGATCAAGACGGTTACGACAGTGCCGGAACAGACGACGACGTGATCGTCGTCCCTGCTACTCGATTTCCGTATGCGGACTCGCAATGGCGTGTCCGCTGGCTGCGCAACAACCGGCCGGCGTAAAGAGCGACGCCGATTCGTGGCCCAGTTTCCGCGGCAACACGCATCTGACCGGCGTCGCGCCCGGCGAAATGCCCGAACGCCTGGACGTTCTGTGGACATATGATGCCGGCGAAGGCGTGGCGTCGACCGCGGCCATCGCCCGGGGATTGGTCTACTTCGGCTGCGACGACGAGCATCTGCATGCGGTGGATTTCAAGACGGGCGAGCTGCGCTGGAAGTATCAGGCGAAACAGCCAATTCAGTCTTCGCCGTTGATTGTCGGGAGCACCGTCGTCTTCGGGGACGACCAGGGATGGGTCCACGCGGTGGACGCGGCGAGCGGCAAGACCAGGTGGAAGTTTGAAACCGGCGGCCAAGTTATCTCGTCGCCGACCGCCGCCGACGACATAGTGCTTGTCGGCTCCTACGACGGGCTTCTGTATTGCCTTCAACTCGCCGACGGCTCGCTGAAATGGAAACTCGAGACCGAGGGGCGGATTCACGCCACGCCCGCGGTCGTCGACGGGATGGTCCTGGTTGCCGGCTGTGACGAATACCTGCATGTGATCGGCATCAAAGACGGGCGCTCCGTTCGAAAGGTTGCAATGGGGTCGGTCTCCGGATGCTCGCCGGCCGTGCTCGGCTCGATGGTCTACGTCGGAACCTACGGAGAACAGGTTCACGGGATCGACTTCATCAGCGGGAAGACGCGCTGGAGCTACAAGAACCCCGATCGCCAGTTTCCGTACCTCTCATCGCCGGCCGTTACGGAGAAGGCGGTGGTCATCGGGGGGCGCGACAAGCAGATTCACGCCCTCGACCCTGAGTCCGGCGAGGAAATGTGGAAGTTCGCCACCAAGGGACGAGTGGACGCGTCACCGGTCATCGTCGGGAACCGCGTGTTCGTCGGATCCAGCGACGGGATTTTGTACGAACTTGCACTGGGCACGGGTGAGGAACG
Source organism: uncultured Phycisphaeraceae bacterium (assembly GCA_964574815.1). Classification (GTDB taxonomy): domain Bacteria; phylum Planctomycetota; class Phycisphaerae; order UBA1845; family UBA1845; genus CAZNPL01. The sequence goes on along the minus strand of CAZNPL010000009.1, from coordinate 23,508 downwards.
CTGGCGCTTCGAGGCCGGTGGCCCGATGACCGCGTCCCCCGCGGTCGCGGCCGGCCGGCTGGTTATTGCGACCCTCGACGGAATCGTGTATTGCTTTGGCAACGCAAAGGGCACCGGGAAATAGCGGTCCGTCATCACTCGATCGCCGCTCGGGAAAGGCACCGTTGTCCCGAGACGCATCGTGAACGCTGCATCTAGCAGTCTCGCGTTCCGGAATTGAGGAGATCCATCGTGAACAAATACGCACATCGGGCACAAATTTTGGGACCGGTCGCCATCGGGATATTGACCCTGTGTGCGCTGCTCTGGCTTACGGGTTGCCGCTCATCCGGCCGCGACTGGACGCAGTGGGGCGGGCCCAACCGAAACTTTATGGTTGAGGCCCCCGACTTGGCGGAGGACTGGCCGGAAGATGGTCCGCCCGCGCTGTGGGAGCGCGAGCTTGGCGACGGCTACTCGACGATCATCGCCGAGGACGACCGTCTCTACACCATGTACCGCAAGGAAAACACTGAATACGTGGTGGCGCTGGACGCGAAGACGGGCGAGACCATTTGGGAGCACTCGTATGAGTCGCCTCACACGGAGCTCATGGATCAATTCGGCCCCGGGCCGCACTCGACGCCGCTGATCATCGGCAATCGACTTTACACCATGGGCGTGAACGTTGTCATGCACTGCCTGAACAAGCGGAGCGGCCGGGTCTTCTGGAAACGAGACCTTGTCAAGGACTACGGTGCCCCGGTTCCTGACCGCGGTTACGCATGCAGCCCGATCGGGTACGGCGACACCGTGATCGTCCCCGTCGACCGCCACCGAAATCGTGACGGCGACGGGGAGGCTGAGGAGGAAAGTTCTTCCAAAGCCGAAGGTCAGTCCCTGATGGCTTTCGACCAGAAAACGGGTGAGCTCGTGTGGAAGAGCCAGGACTTCCAGGTGACCTATTCATCTCCGGTGCTGATCGAACGGGACGGCCAGGATCAGTTGGTGGTTTTCATGGCCGAAGCCGTTGCAGCGGTGGACCCGTCCAATGGGGAGCTCATCTGGAAGTACGAGCTCCCGGAGCCGAACGCGAACCTGTCGTCGCCGCTGTGGACCGGTGACGATTTGATTGTCGTATCCGCCGCGTACGCCTCCGGCACGCGCGTCATCCGGTTGCATCAGGAAGACGAGCGGACCGTTCCCGAGGAGCTGTGGTACAGTCGCAAGATGCGGATTCATCATGCCAACCCCATCCGCATCGGCGATTACATTTACGGATCGAGCGGGGATTTCGGGCCGGCGTTCTTCATGGGGATGAACGTGCACACGGGCGAGATCGCGTGGCGGGAGCGCGGTTTTGCCAAAGCCACCTGCGTCTACGCCGATGGTAAGGTCATCATCCTGGATGAGGACGGCCACCTGGCACTGGCAACGGTTTCTCCCGAGGGTCTGAACGTCCTGTCCAAGTGCAAGGTGACCGAGCCCTACTCATGGGCCGCCCCGACGCTCGTCGGCTCAACGCTCTACGTACGCGACCGCGAGCGCATCATGGCGCTCGACCTCAGTTGATCACCGGGCGCAAACGTGCGTCCAACATGCCTGCCGAAAGGCCTCGGGCGGACGGCGCGCGAACGCGCCGACGGGATCATCGTCTGGGATTGTTCCCTTTGTCGTCCGGCTGAGTGGCCCTTTCCTTGGCTACCGGTTCGTCGGGGAGTTGCTCACCTGACGGCTCGTTTCGCAGGATCCGGCCGGACATGACCCCGCCGTATCCATCCCCCAGCCAGGTGCCGCAGTAGAATCCCTTGTAAACCATAACGCGGGCGGAGTACTCACCCAGCATCGGAATCGGCACGGTGTCCACTGTGATGACCGGCGTATCGCCGGCCCAGAGCACCCGCACAGGAACGGGTACGGTGACATCATTGTCCCCGTATTGAATGCGGGCGGTGATCAGCCAGTGGTCGCCGGCCAGTTTGGTCGCCTTGTGAATGACGTAGTGTTCGTCGTGAGGCTCGCTCAGAGGCGACGTTTTTCCTGACCCGACTTCGGGCGATACCTGCCAACTCCCCTTCAGAACCGCCCCAGTCAACATCGCCGCAAACTCGGCCTCGAGCGTTTTGCGTTTCTTTGAACCGGAATCTCTTTGGTCGGCGTCTGAGTGGGCTCGCACAGGGGCCGCGCTTGGCTGATTTGCGCCCACGCCGGCGCCACCAGCGATGCCACAGACGAGCGCCATCAATACCAACATGCGGGAAGTTTCCATTATGCTGAATCTCCGTCTTGCGACGGGCTTGTGCTCCAGGAACGCGTGCCGCGGCACCTCTGGTCGTCGAAACCCCCGCCTGGCCGCACCTTCCCCCGCGCTCGCTTAACTCTCGTTTTTGCGCAAGTCGAAGCAGACCACCCGTTCGAGATTGCGGGCGTAGAGCCGCCCCTCGTGGAGCACCGGAACCGTCCAGCATCGCCCCGACAGGATCTGAGCCTCGGTGAGCGGCTCGAATCCTGCGGGGCTGGCCTTGGCGATCTGGAGTTGCCCGTCCTGCGTCAGCAAGATCAGATGGCCGTTGGCCAGCACGAGGGTGCCGTGTTTGACGCGGTGCTGTCGCCATCGCTCCTTACCGGCAAGGAAATCGACACATACAAGGGCCTTCTGGTCGCTGGAATAGAGATTCCCTTCGTGCAGGATACACGATTGAAACTTGTTCATCAGCACCTTGTCCTTCCACACTTGCTCGCCTGCCAGCTTGTCGCCGACCCGACGCAGCTTGAACAGGCCCGCCCCCGTTCGATAACCCGAGGAAACAAACAGGTGGCCGTTGTGGAAGATCGGTGCCGATGCGTTGACGTCGTAGGAGGTCTCCCACGGCGTGCGCCAGACAAGGCGGCCGTCCTGCGCGTCGGCGATGATGACGGAAGTACCGGTGAAACCCACAATGTAGCGATTGCCTTCAAAGGTGAAGGGGTAGGGGGTCGCGTACCCCGCCGGGTCATCGCCGCACTGCCACACTTTTTCGCCCGTCTTCTTGTTGAAGGCGGCCAACGCCCCCTGAGACTTGCCTGCCGTGGCGATGGCCAGTTGACCTTCGATCAGGACCGAACCGGCGTAGCCCCATTGGGGTGCGTGATCGAACTTCTCCGTCCAGATTTCACTGCCGGTTTCCGCATCAAGGCACAGGAGTGTGCCGTGCGCACCCAGGATGTAAACGCGGCCTTCGTCCACAGTTGGGGTTGCGCGGGTGCCGCTGCCATGCTGGTCGCGATACTCCGATTCAATGGCCTTCCGCCAGAGCGTCTCGCCGGTATCAGCGTCGAGGCAGAACAGCACCTGCTGCCCGTCCTGCGTGCCGCACGTGTACAGCCGATCACCGACCGCGGCGAACGAACTGAAGGCGGATCCCGACCTCCTTCTCCCAGACCATCGGGATCGCCTCGTCCCAGTCGGCTTGGAAGCCCTTCTCTGAGCTGACGCCGTCGTGATTCGGGCCGCGGAAATTCGGCCAGTCGGCTACAGCAGGGTTGAACCATCCTGTGCCTCCGAAGAATGCCAGGCACGCGCTCGCAATGATTGTCCGCCTCATTTCGTCACTCCTTTTCGGGTCGTTGAGAAGTCGGCTCCGCAGGGCCCGTTCCGCCCGCTGGTCGATTGACGCCACCGAACCGTCTTGCGGACGCTCCGCGAGACACACCGGAGAGACACGGGGCGAGCATGCAAGGTCGTTCACGCGCGCCCTTGGGATGGTTTGCGTGTCCGTAGTAATAAGACGCCCGAACCGGCGGTCCGCCAATCGACAACGAAAGATCGTAGAGCGTCACAAGCGGTTTAGAAACGCCATACGGACAAAAAACGACAAAATCACGGCTGCGGTCCCGGGATAAGCCGGTACGGCCTCACTCGCCCTTGCCGCAGCTCTCGACGCCATCTGACAAGGCGGCCGGAGGCCGACGGTAGGCTCGACGCTGGTTACGCACGACCGCAATAACTTTTGCGACGGCGCGAACACGAAATTGGCGGGCCGCACCGCTGGCCCTGTCAAGATTCGGATGCAACTTTCCGCGGCCGGCAGCGTTCTTAGGTTGAACGATGGACCGAAACGCATACGTCAACGCCGTGTTGGCTCACAAAGACCGGCTGCATACCTATGCCGCCTGGTTGCTGCACAACATTGACGACGCCACGGACGTAACCCAGGAAGCGCTGACCCGTCTCTGGGAACATCGCAGCCGAGTGGAAGCCCCGGCGGCACGGCCCTGGCTCATGCGAACGATCCACCATCTCTGCGTCGATCGAATTCGCCGGCGATTGAATCGACCCGGGGGAAACGGCGAGGCGCTGTCAGGGCTGCCGGATGTCGCAGCGCTGACGCCGGAGCAGGCGGCCACGCTGGGCGACCTTCGTCGAACAGTGGCCGAAGCGCTGGTGAGTCTGCCGCACCGGGACCGGACGATGCTGCTGATGAGGGAAATCGGACAGATGCCATACGATGAGATGAGCAGATTGCTCGGCGTGCCGCTCGGGACCCTGAAGGCCGGATTGCATCGGGCCCGGGAGCGATTGCGTCGCGAACTCGCTGGCGCCGGAGTCAACCCATGATTGGTGACTCATTGAACAATCCCTTTACCTGCGAGGACGCGTATCGCGCGATTCAGAAGCGCTTCGACGGGGCCGTTGACCGGCAGAGCGATCGGCTGCTCACGGCGCACCTGGACGCTTGCGACGACTGCCGCGCCTATGCCGAAAGCCTGGAATCGGTTCGCGGGGCGATGGAGTCGCTCCCGGAAGTTCCGTTCCCGGACCACGCCCTGGAAGCGGTTTGGGATCGGACAATCCGCGCCGAAGGCCGCAAAGAAGGCCACCTGCGGCGGCTGGTACCGATTCGAAGTCTCGCGCTGGCGGCTGTGGTTGCTTTGAGCGTCATCGGTTCGCGTTTTTTCGTCAAGCCGACCGAACCGTCGCTTTCGCCTGAGGAGCTGGCGCGTCTGGCCGCCGAGACGCGGCTTGTTTTCGAGTTGACGAACACGGCTTTGCGGCACGTGGAGGATGCAGCGATTGACGGTGTGATCGTCGAAGGGCTCACGCCGGCGTTGAAACGTATCCAAGTGAATTGGCTTCAAACGACTGAGGAACAGACCGGGAGAACAGGAACATGACCACGACAATTGCAGGTTGCGTCGGACGAAACTGGACTCGACTTACCGCGGTGCTGCTGGCCACGGCCATGGCAAGCACGGCGTCCGCCGGATCACGTGAACGGGAGCGCGAGCGCAGGGAGCGCGACAGGCTACCGGGGCTGGTTGACGGCTCCAAGTTCATGGACTTTGCGAATGAGGATAAGACGCTGATCGAGGTCAACATACGCGCCCCGCTTCTGAAGGTGCTCGCCAAAGCCGTTCATCACGAGGACAAGCACGCGGCTGAACTGCTCAGCCAGATCGAAGCCGTCAGCGCCATCGTCGTCACAGTCGAGGATGGGGACGGGGTCCGGGCACAGATTGGCAAGATCACCGAACAGCTTGAAGACAAGGACTGGGACCACATCGCTCGTATTAAGGAGAATGACGCGCTCGTCAACGTCCTGGCCCTGTACGACGAGGAGGCCATATTGGGACTAGTCGTCATGGTTTACGAGCAGGGCGGACAGGAACTCGTCTTTGCCAATATCGCCGGTCGGCTGGACATGGCGCTCATGGCTTCAATCAGCGCAGGCTTGAACATCCCGGGCCTGGAGGAGATTGCAGGCGTTGATTGGAACAAGCACCATCGCGATCACGAGTAGCATGGTCAATCCGGGAGCACAAGCGGACGGAATTCTCGGCGGGGCGTGCGAATGTCCGCCTCGCCGGCGGTCTTGGTGACAGTCATTCTCGAAATCATGACAGGAATGGTCCGATGGTCAGGGCAGCGATTACATGTGGCGTGTCGTTCGCGTTGGCATCACTTTCGAGTGGCTGTGTCACGCTCCTTGGCCCCGTGAGCCTGCAGCGAACATTGAGCCGCGAGCAAGGCGTCCGCCTTGAGCGCGAGTTCGGCGTCGGCGTTGACGGAGTAACCATGGGGCTGGCTTCGTGTTTCGCCGGAGCTCCGCTGCCCTTTGGGAGCGTGATGGGTGCCGAGGTCGGGGTGTATCGCGTGATCGGGCCGGAAGAACCGCGCCTCCACGAACTGAAACTGTCGGGTTGGGAGCGCGTCATCCGGGCACGCGAGCCGGACGGCGAATTCGTCGTATTTTTGAAGATGGGCAGGTCGAGCATCCGAGGATTGGCCGTCTTCAACCGCAGCGAGGACGAGGTCACCATCGCCCGCGTCTTCGGGCGGATCGAAAAGTTGCTCGATTGGGCGGTCAAGCATGGGGGCGGAATCGGCCTGGACCCGGAAACTTCAAGCGGCCCGTCGGAGACTGATCACGCCAATCCGTATTTCTGGCTTGGGCCGGCACGGCCTGCTCCGGCAGCGCATGATCCCGATGTTGAGGTCGTCTCAAGCGGTTGCCTGGCGGACGCGGCATGAAAAGACGGCAGCGAGCACGAGATCCCGCGACCTGAGTTTTACGCTCCCTGGTGTGATTCGCCTTCGAGGCGCCGCACGCGCTGGTCCAGCTTCTTGATCGTTTTGAGCAAGTCAGGCAGTTTCGCAAGCGCAACCTGCTCGCGCGCGAAACTCCCGATCTCCTTCGCGGGCACACCCCGGACGACCGTGCCGGCTGGCACGTCCCTGAACACGACGGAACACGCGGAGAGCTGCGCGCCGTCTCCGACGTTGACGTGATCGATGGCGCCGCCCCGGCCGCCGCAGATGACATGCTTTCCAAAGGTCGTCGAACCGGCGATGCCGGTCATTGCGGCAACAACTGAATCCTCCCCAATGTCGCAGTTATGCCCTACTATGACCAGGTTATCGATCTTCACGCCTCGCCGAATTCTGGTGGCGCCGCTTCTCGCGCGGTCGATGGTCGTATTGGCGCCGATCTCGACGTCGTCTTCAATCACGACCGTTCCGATCTGTGGTACCTTGACGTTCCCTCCGTCCCGCTGAAGGTAGGAGAAGCCGTCCGCACCGATCGTCGCGTTCGCGTGGATCACGACGCGATCGCCGATGGTGACGTGCTCGCGGACGACCACGTTTGGCCACAAGGTGCAGTCGCGGCCGATCTTCGCCTCGCGCCCGACGAACACACCAGGGTACAGCGCCGTTCCCGGGGCAATCACCGCGCCCTCCCCGACAAACACATTCGCTCCGATCGCCGCGCCGTCGATCACGGCGCCCTCGCCGACAAGCGCCGACGGGTGCACGCCCTGCTCGACAACGTCCTGAGGCGGGGCAAGCAGCTTGAGCACGTCGCAAAGAGCCAAGTCCGGATCAGCGACGCGGATGACGGTCTTGCCGGGCGGTGCCGGCATCTCGCCCGGCATCAGCACGACGCCGGCCTTCGTCGTGGCGAGCTGCGCGGCGTACTTGGGGGAACCGATCCAGGTGAGCATGTCGTCCGACGCCCGCTCGATCGTCTCGACCCCGCGAACCACGCGCGATCCGTCGCCCTCGATCCTTCCGTCCATTCGGTCAGCGAGTTGCTGTGCTGTCAGACCCGGCCCAGTGTTCACATTCTTGCTCCTGCTCACGCGACTCTTCGGAAGCGTTCGGGGCTTCGGCAAAAACCCTACGCATCGGCGGACGATTTGCCCGATGCATCTTAATCGTGACGGAATGCTCCCCACAACCGTGGACCGGTGTCGCCCTCGGGCGCACCAGCGCTTGCCCGTCAGTGGACCGGTACGGGTATTGGGATAGGCTTCAGTCGTTTTCGTCGGCCGGGAACGCCTTTTCGAGCGCCTCCAGGTGTCGCCACTGGGCCTCGACCCGGTCTCGCAGGTGGGCGGGGTCGGCGGCTTCGCCTTTGTAGCGGCGCTGGTGGGCAATGTAAGCTTCCACCGGAGTGCCCTCGGGCCGTTGATTGATGCGGTAGCGCTCGCCGTCGAAGATCTCGTAGAGTGGGAATACGCCGCTGCGGACCGCACTGTCGATCAGTCTTACACTCTCTTCCGGCTCCGATTGCCAGCCGGTCGGACACGGCGACAACATCAACAGGAAACGAAAGCCGGAGATGTTCCTGGCCTTTTTGACCTTGCGGATGAAGTCGTCATGGTGGGCGACCGACAGCGTTGCGGCGTAGGGAACACGATGGCCGGCCATGATCGTCATCATGTCCTTCTTGCGTTCGATCTTGCCGTTGAGCGTGGTCGTTGTCGCCACGCCCTCGGGGGTGGCGCTGCTGCGCTGACCGCCGGTGCTGCTGTAGACCTCGTTGTCGTAGCAGAAGTACATGATGTCTTCGTTGCGGTCCGCGGCTGCAGATAGCGCCGAAACGCCGATGTCATAGGTTCCGCCGTCACCGGTCCAGCACGCCGTGATGGTGTTCTCGCCGTTGAGCCGTGCGACGGTGCTGATGCCGGTGGCAACCGCCGGGGCTGCGGCGAAGGTCGTTGCGGCGGTGGGGACGCCGAACGCCGTGGTCGGAAACGCGCCGCTCGACTCGATCGCGCAGCACGCCGGTATCACCATGATCGGCTTTTCCTCTCCGAGGGCCTCATCAAGCCACTGCAAGCCGAGCGACATACCGCATCCGGCGCAGTTGGTGTTGCCCGGCCGGAGGATTGATCCCGAACGAACCTCCTTGGTTGAAACAGCAGCCTGACTCATATCGCCACCTCCCGCCGGCCCTGACCACCGGGCTTTCTGTGCTGCTCTGACATTTTGACCGTCTTGTCGCCTGGTGCCTCTTGGTTACTTGTATTCGAGCGTTTGCGTGGGACAGAACGTAGCGCATGCCGGCTGTCCCTGGCAGAGATCGCATTTGACGGCGATCGCGCCGACGTCGTCGTGGGCCATGTGCCCGAAGGGACACGCGATCGAGCAGAGCCCGCAGCCGATGCACCGATCTTGAACCACTTCGATAGCGCCCGTCGATTCGTTTCGCACCAGCGCCGTGACGGGGCACACCTTGACGCAGGCTGCCTCATCGCACTGGAAGCAGGTGAGAACCTGGTTTCGTCCCTCGCTCAGCATGAACGCCCGGATACGCGAGATGCCGAGCCGTCCGTTCCGGGAGTGCCTGAAGGAGCAGGCTAGCTCACACGTTCTGCAGGCCGTGCATCGGGACGGTGTAATGGTCAGTACCTTCTCCATGGGCTCAACCTTCTCATCGGGCCGCTTCGAGCGACTCTTCAATGGCGGTCATCGATCGAAAAGAGGATCTGATCGTCTCCACGGTCTTCTTCTGGGCGCACGACGGACACGTCGTAAAGTAGTCGGGATCGAGGCCCGATTTGTTCGCTTCGAACTCAAGCTGTTTCTGGGGCATGATGGGACTTCCGCACGAGGTGCAACGGGCCATCTCGAACGTGTGACCCCAGATTCTCCGAACGCCGTCCGTGTCCTCGAACGGGATCGCGTCGGTCGGGCAGATGTGGGCGCAACTGGCGCACCCGATGCAGTCGGGCGGCGGCTGATTGAAGGGCATCGCGATCATTCTCTCGATCCCTCGTCCGCCCGTGCCGATCGCGTTGCACCCCTTGACTGCGCAGACGCGCACGCAGAGCCCGCAGAGGATGCAGGTCGTCTCCACCTCGTTCTTCTTGAACGACGTCGCGGTAATGCCGTATTCGGCGGCCCGCTTCTGAATGAACGGGGAATCGGGACACCGCGCCAGCAGGAGATCCATCAGGGTCCGCCTGCCCGTGCGGATCTCCGCGTTGTCGGTGGTCACGCGAAGCCCTTCCTCAACCGGATAAAGGCAGGATGTGACGAGTCCCTTCCAGCCTTTCCAGTCGGCGTGGGTGATCTCGACGATGCACATGCGGCAGGACCCGGCGGGTTCCAAGGCGTCGTGGTGGCACAGCGTCGGGATCTTGATCCCCTCCCGCTTGGCCACCTCCAGGATCGTTGTTCCCTCCGGAGCCTGAAACCACCGACCGTCGATTTCGATATTGACCGTCTGCTCGGTCGTCATGTCACCACCTCTACGGCATCAAGCGCGCAGACATTGCGGCAGGCGCCGCACCGCGTGCACTTTTCGCCGTTGATCACGTGAACTTCCTTGCGCTCTCCCATGATGGCATCCACAGGGCAGGCCTTCAGGCAGAGCCCGCAGCCCGAGCACTTGTCCTCGATGATTCTGAACACAAAGAGGTTCCTGCAGACGCCGGCTTCGCATTTCTTCTCGTTAACGTGCGCCTCGTACTCGTCGCGGAAATAGCGTAGCGTGCTCAGAACGGGATTCGGAGCGGACTTGCCCAAACCACAAAGCGATGTCTTGACGATGACATCGCTTAACGCCTCGATCTTCTCGATGTCGCCGGATTGCCCGTCGCCGGCGCAGATGCGCTCCAGAAGCTGGTGAAGCTGGTGCACACCCTCCCGGCACGGGACGCATTTGCCGCAGGACTCGTCCACGAGAAACTTCAGGAAGTACCGGGCCACGTCCACCATGCATGTTCGGTCGTCCATGACGATCATACCGCCCGAACCCATCATGGAGCCCGCCTTTGTGAGGGAATCGAAGTCGACGGGCTGGTCGAGTTTGCGCTCCGGAAGGCAGCCGCCCGAAGGCCCGCCGGTTTGGACCCCCTTGAAAGGCCGGTCGCCGATGATGCCGCCCCCGATGTCGAAGATGATCTCGCGAAGGGTGATCCCCATCGGCACCTCGATCAGCCCGGTGTTCTTCACCTTGCCGACCAGAGAGAAGACCTTCGTGCCCGTATTCGACTTCGTGCCGAACGTCGCGTACTTGTCCGCACCCTCGGTGATGATCCAGGGCACGTTAACCCAGGTCTCCACGTTGTTGAGAACCGTGGGCATGTCGTGGAGGCCCTTGATCACCGAGTGAACGTACTTCGCCCGCGGCTCGCCGACTTCGCCGGCGACCGACTTCATCAGGGCTGAAGATTCGCCGCACACGAAAGCCCCGCCGCCGCGCGCGATGTCGATGTCGTACGAAAAGCCCGTGCCGAGAATGTTTTCACCGAGGAACCCTCGTTCGCGTGCCTGTTCGATCGCGAGCCGAAGGTGCTTGACCGCGAGCGGATACTCATCCCGGACGTAAATGTGGCCCTTGGCGGCCCCGACGGCCCACGCGCCGATGACCATGCCCTCGATTACTGCGTGCGGATCGCCCTCGCAGATGCTGCGATCCATGAATGCACCCGGGTCACCCTCGTCGGCGTTACAGAGGACGTATTTCGTGTCGGCCGGGGCATTCCGGCAGGTCCTCCATTTGCGCCCGGTCGGGAAACCTCCCCCTCCGCGGCCACGCAGACCAGACTTGACTATGGTGTCGATGACCTCGTCGGGGGTCATCGTCGTCAGCGCTTTCGCGAGGCCCGCGTACCCGCCGTTGGCGAGGTAATCGTCGATGTTTCCGGGATCGATCTTGCCGATGTTGCGAAGTGCGATGCGGACCTGCTTGCTGTAGAAGGGGATAGCCGAGTACTGCTCAATGCGTTTCTTGGTGTTCGGGTCGCGATAAAGAAGACGCTGGATCACCTCGCCCTCCATGAGGGTCTTTTCGACAATCTCCTCCGCATCCTTGGGCTTGACGCCCTTGTAGAGAATCCCGCGCGGTTGGATGACCACCAGCGGTCCCTTCTCGCAGAAGCCGTGGCAGCCGGTGGTCTTGAGCCCGAGCGCCAAGTCCACATCAAGCTTTCTCTCGCCGACGGCGCGCTCGAGCGCCTCGGTCACGGCGAGGCTCCCGTTGGCCAGACACCCCGTCCCGGCACACACGAGAACCTCGGTCTTCATCCTCTTGCGCTCGTCGCGTGCTTTGTTTGACGCGCTCTCCAGGCTCTGTACGTCGCAAATGCGCATGAATCTATTTCCCGCCCTGAATCATCTTCTTGATCGACCCCGGCTGAACGGCGCCGTGATACTCACCATTGAGCGAGACCACGGGAGCCATGGCACACGCCCCGACGCAGTTGACCGTCTCGAGTGTGAATTTGAGATCCTCCGTCGTGCCGCCCGGTTTGATACCGAGTGAGGCGCAAATCTGGTCCACCAGAATCTGCGAGCCGCGGATGTGGCAGGCCGTACCGGTGCAGACCCGGATGATGACTTCGCCTTTCGGCTCCAGGCTGAAAGCTCTGTAGAAGGTGGCCGCTGAGAAGGCTTTGCTGATCGGGACGTTGATCCGCTCGCAAAGAAGCTGAACGCCTTCACCCGGGATGTAGCCGAACTCCGCCTGAATATCCTGCAGAGCGTGGATCAGACACGTCTGGTCCCCCTCGGGATAACGCTCGACTACGGCCCGGGCCTTCTCCAGGTCGATACAGGTGTCAATCATCGCTCTTTCCTGCAGTGGCCAACTCATAGCCCTTCATCAGGGCGTTTCGGTTGACGTCGATGAATTGTGCCTTCTTCGCAAACGTCTTTTCGATCGCCTTGATCAGCGTGTCGTGTGACACCACCTCGTCCAACCCAACGTAAGCACCGAGCATGACGAGGTTGGCCGATCTTCTGCTGCCCAGCTCCGCGGCCAGGTCGTCGGCCTTGATCCGGAACGCCTTCAGATCCGTCCGGTCGGAGTTGATCGGGATCATGGAGCTGTTGATCACGAGGATTCCGCCTTTCTTGAGCATGGGGGCAAATTTCTCGAGCGACGGCCGGTTCATGACCAGCGCCGCCTTCGGTGACGAAATCAACGGTGAGCCGATGGGCTTGTCCGAAAGGACGACGGTGCAGTTGGCCGTACCCCCGCGCATCTCCGGGCCGTACGACGGAAGCCATGTCACCTCCTTGTTCTCTTCCAGGCCCGCATAGGCCAACAGCTTCCCGATCATCATCAGGCCTTGTCCACCGAAGCCGGACATGATCACTTCGGTCTGCATCTCAGGCTCCCTGCGTCAATGCGGCCGCCACGGGTCTCAGCGCCTTGCACGTGCCGGGCCGCTTCAAGACGCCGAGCGGGTAGTACGGCATCATGTTGTCTTCGAGCCACTTGTTGGCTTCCGGGACCGTCGCGCCCCAGTTCGTGGGGCAGACGGAAAGGATTTCGACCATCGAGAAGCACATCCCTTCCGCCTGAAGCCGGAAAGCCTCCCGCACCGCCTTCTTCGCCTCGATCACCTGAAGCGGCGCGTGCACGGCTACACGAGCCAGGTATGCTGGCGTGTTGAGCGTGTTGAGCATCTCCACCACCCGGATTGGATGACCCTCGTTGTCGGGATTGCGCCCAAAGGGGCACGTCGTCGTTACCTGGCCGGGCATGGTCGTGGGGGCCATCTGTCCGCCGGTCATCCCGTAAATAGCATTGTTCACGAATATAACCGTTATCTTTTCCCCCCGGTTGGCGGCGTGGATGATCTCGGCAGTCCCGATCGAGGCCAGGTCGCCGTCCCCCTGGTACGTGAACACGATGAGGTCCGGCCGGCACCTCTTGGCGCCGGTGGCTACCGCGGGCGCCCGGCCGTGCGCCGCCTCGAACATGTCGCAGTTGAAGTAGTTGTACGCCAGGACGGAGCAACCGACCGGCGCGATGCCGACGGCGCGTTCGCGCAGCCCTAACTCATCCAACGACTCAGCCACGATCCTGTGAATTGTGCCGTGGGTACAACCCGGGCAGTAATGTGTGGGGTTCGCCGTCAGCGACTCCGGATATCCAAAGACCTTCTTCATCACTCAGGCCCTCACCTCACTCCGCTTAAGGATCTCCCGCACCTTGTCGGCCACGTTGTCCGGCGATGGGACGACGCCCCCGGTCAGGCCATAGAAGCCGACCGGCTTGCTGCCGAGCAACGCCAGCTTGACGTCGTCCACCATCTGCCCGGTGCTCATCTCCACGACCAAGACGCTCTCGGCCTTCTTGGCCACGTCCGCCAAGGCCTCGTACGGATAGGGCCAGAGCGTGATGGGGCGGAAAACGCCTATTCTGATACCGTCGTCCTCTCTCAGCGTGTCCGCGGCCGTGTTGCAAATCCGCGCCATCGTCCCGTACGCCACGACAAGGATGTCAAGCTTCGGTTCGTCGCACGCGTACGTCTCCCAACGCTTCTCGTTCTGCTCGATCAGGTCGTACTTCTCCTTCAGCTTCCAACTGTTGGCGTTGCACTCCTTCTCCTTGAGATAGAGCGAGTTGATGATGTTGGGCTTGCGACCCTGGGCGCCCGTCGCGGCCCAGGGCTTTTCCGGAAGGTCGTTGAGGTCCCGCTCGGGAGGGAAGTCCACCGGCTCCATCATCTGGCCGATCATTCCGTCCCCCATCACCATGACGGGCGTGAGATAGCGGTCGGCCAGGTCGAAAGCTTCGTAAATGAGGGTTACCGCCTCCTGGACCGAGGCGGGCGCCAGAACCAGGAGCTTGTAGTCACCGTGCCCGTGTCCTTTGGTCGCCTGCAGGTAGTCGGATTGGGCCGGCAGAATCCCGCCCAGGCCCGGCCCGGCCCGGACGATGTTCACGAGTACAACCGGCAGGTGGCAGGCCGCTATGTAGGAGACGCCCTCGGCCATCAGGCTGATTCCGGGGCTTGACGAGGTCGTCAGAACTCTCTTGCCCACGCCGGCGCCGCCGTAGAGCATGTTGATGGCCGCGACTTCGCTCTCGGCCTGAACGAACAGCCCGCCCACCTCGGGAAAACGCTTTGCGAGGTATTCGGGAACCTCGGTCTGGGGCGTGATCGGGTAGCCGAAGAAGTTCCGGCAGCCGGCGCGGATCGCCGCTTCCCCGATCGCTTCGCAACCCTTCATGAGGACTTTGGCCATGATTGCTGTCTCGAACTAGTACTCTACAAAGTGGTATTGGGTCCCGTGCACGAAGACCTCGATCGCCACGTCCGGACAACTGATGGCGCAGAGCAGGCATCCCAGGCATCTGGGCTGGGCGGACGGCTGCGCAAAGAAATAACCCTTCTCATTGAGGGTCTTGGACATCGAGAGGACGCCCTGCGGGCAGGCCTCTACGCAACGTTCGCAGCCCTTGCACCGCTTTTCGTCAACGACGACCTTTGGCATTTCTGCGGACCTCGCTCCTAGGGACGATCGCCTCCGTTAGGTTCGACCGCCGCGTCTCTTCCCAAGACTCTCTGCGCCCTGTCGGTCATGCTCTTGAGCTTCCATGGGGGAAGCATACGACGTTGGATCCAGAGGATGGGGCATCCGGCCTCGTCAACGTCGAAACTGTCGCGCAGCTCTTCATTGACCGTGACAAAGGCGATTGGCAGCCCAGCCGTTTGCGCGAATTCGCGCGTTAACCGTAGCCCTTCGTGGATGGTCTGGGTTTCCGTCTGCTCGAGAAGGTGGGTATTCGACACCAGGCCCGTGACCTTCAGCCTGGAGGCGTTTTCGATCTCGCCTTTAATTCGAAGGCATCCCTCGAGGGTTTCGGTGAAGGGGCGCTTGGCATTGACGACCTGGAGCATCGTACACGAGCCGTCTGCCACGACGTCCGCCAGAGAACTGAGCACCCGGGCCCCTACGTCATCCCCGCCCACGTCGAAAATCAGCGTTCCGTTTGCGTCTTTGGCGGCGCCTCGAATTTCCGGCAGGATAATAGGGAGGTCGGCGGCCTGGTAGGGGCCTTCAGGGTTGATCACCCGAATACCAAACCCCTCCATCTCGTTTCTTGCCTCGCGGCACCGGAAGTAGGGGTTGACAATGTCGAGATCGGCGATCGAGACCTGTCCGCGCGCGGACAACTGGATCGCCAGGTTGACTGCGACCTCGGTCTTGCCGGAGCCGTAGTTGCCGACGATCAGAACGATGCGTTCGTCCGGCGAATACTCGAACCCTGTGGCCACGAGATCAAGCCCGTTCACCGCGTTTCTCAAGTCAGGTTGCCCGGCGGCACCGCGATGCCGCCAAAAGCGCGAGACTGTGTTTCGTCCTGCAAGTTCCGATCCGCACGCGCCCGAGATTTGAGGCCGCCCTGCGTCGCCGGGGCCACGCCCTGGTAACTCCAGCCGACGGCATCGGCATGCATCGCGAGTGTCTTTTTTGCCGTCGCGCTGCTCCGCCCAAACCGCCTTGCTTCGATCCTCGCCGCCCGCCCCGGCCCTGGCGGCGTGATGCGGCGATGATTGCATCAGCACTCGTCGCCCGCAGAGGAGGGGGGCGCGGCCAAATCGCATCGCGTATGACGCGCCGAACTGGCCGCACAGGAAATCGTGGCTTTTGCCCCGACCCTCGTTCGGGGGCCGAAGGCCATTTTGTCGCGGAACCCCCGAAACGGCTTGGCTGAGTCGAACGCTTCGAGCTTGGCTCTGCCGGCTGCTCCAAATAATCCCAGAAACTCCTTTTTCTTCTTGGCGCGGTTGACGGGGGAGGGTAGGGTTACTCCTAAATGCGATTCGGTCTCAATGTGATCGCAATCGCGACTCCGGGCAAGCGCGCGGCTTTGCCCGGCAAACGGGCCGGAAAATGGCGCAAAGCTGGCTTCCGCAGTGCTTCTGGGAATGAGGGACCCGGTTCCGCGCCGTTCTCGGGAATGAGAACAATGAGACTTTGTCTCGTTCGCTACCGGCGCTGGCGGCCGTCGGCGATCCGGATGCCCTGCGCGGCGGGGCGTGGGCTTACCCAACAGGCAAAAGGAGGACTTTGAAAATGAGGCGGAGCGCGGAAGGGCTGAGTTCGCAAGAGTCACGGCTCCGGGGCGGGGGCCGCTCAGAGCCTGGGAGGGCAGGTCGTGCTGGAAGCAGAAGTCGTGGGTTTGCAGGCGGGGCGACGAATGTGGTCGTCGCTTGCCTGTTTGGGGCCTTGTGTTCGGCGGGTGCCGAGGGCACCACGGTTCCGTTCACAGAGGACTTCGCCGCTGATGCGGCCGGGTGGTATGACGCGGCCGGCACCAGCCCGCTTTCGTGGGTCGCGGCGGGAGGGCCCGATGGCGGGAGTTTCGCCTCCACCACATTCACCTTCGTGAACAGTGCGGCGGATGATACGGCGATCCAGTTTCGAGCGCAGGACGAGTTCGGCTCCAGCGGCGGAGCGCTCGAGGGCAACTGGATTGAGGATGGGGTGGCAGGTTTTTCGGCGTTCGTCCGCCATGATGCGGGTGTGCCGCTGGCATTCTTCACGCGGTTCTCCGGACCAGGCAACTTTCCCGGGGCCGTGGCCGTCAGCTTCGCGCCCGTGCCGGCCAATACGTGGACGCCGATCGCGTTCGCGATCGACCCGGCGAGTCCGCAGTTCGTGTCATTCGAGGGGACCGACTTCGACATCGTTTTCTCCAACGTGGGTCACGTCCAGGTGGGCGTATCGGTGCCGGAGGAGTTGGCCGGCGTGGATCAGTCGTTCACTTTCGACATCGACAAGCCGGCAATCGTGCCCGAGCCGACCGCACTGGGATTCCTGGGGGCCGGCGGGGTCCTGATGCTCCTGCGACGCTGTAGACGGGCGGC
The DNA here is from genome assembly GCA_964574815.1 of uncultured Phycisphaeraceae bacterium. Lineage (GTDB taxonomy): Bacteria > Planctomycetota > Phycisphaerae > UBA1845 > UBA1845 > CAZNPL01. The sequence goes on along the minus strand of CAZNPL010000009.1, from coordinate 6,147 downwards.
ACGGACAGCCACCTTTTTTCCGAACCATAAGTTCCGCGAGCGATTGTTGATGGGCCGGCGAGCGGCGGAGGCTGAGGCATGATGCACCTGGCCTCTCTTGTGATCGCCCTGTTGCCCGCCTCCGCGCTCGCCGAGGTCGTCGAGTTGGCGACGCCGACCGAAGACCGTTGGCATTATCCGTTCAACTTCACGCCTGGCACTCGGGCGATCGGCTCGTGCTTCGGGGCGGCGGGGTCGGCCGGTTTCAACGATCGTGACGGGTATGTGGTCGTGGCCTGGGACACGAGGGAGGACGTCTGCCCGGGGCTTGGCCCGGAAGCCTACGACGTTCGCGCGGTTACGGTCACGTTGACCAATCGGGAGGGGGCGGAGTGGCCGCCGGATACGAGCGTCGACGAATGGTTCACGTATGACGTGAACGGCGACGGCGAGCTCAACGCAGACGGCGTTGAGCGAGGTATGCCGGAGGACACGGACGGTGAGAGCGACGACGCGGATGCGGGCCGGCCTCTGGAGCTGTTCGGGGCAGGGTTCGGACCGACTCACGATTCGAGCGGTTGGACGGAGACCTCTCTGTTTGTAGGCGGGTCGGGCGATGCGGATGCTCCGCGTGACCCATTTCCGTTCGTGTTTCAGGAGGAAACCGGGAACGTGCTGCACGTCGAGGACAGCGTCGCCGGCCTCCACAACGAATCCGTGGTCCCGGCGCTTTGCGATGATCCGGCCGGCGTGTGCCCCTTCACGCCGGTTCCCTGGGCCATCGGCGAACCGACGGGCTACACGTCGTCGTCGGCTTTTGACGTTGCGTTCTCAATCGATCTCGGGCTCTCAGAGGGTGCTGTTCGGCGCCACTTTCAGGAGGCTCTCGACGCAGGGCGCGTCGTCATCATCGTCACGTCGCTTCGCGAGGCGGTCCAGCAGGGGTCGCAGTCGGGATTCCCGGCGTTTTTCATGAAGGAGGCGGAGCCTCTGGATAAGGCGGCGAAGGCGCCGGCTCTGCGAATCGATGTCGTCGTCGAGCCGACGGGTGATTTCGACGGTGATGCCGTCGTGGCCTTGCCGGATTGGGATAGGTTGGCGGAGTGCGCCGGCGGGCCGGCGGCGATCCCCGACCCCAGGGCGGGCGCGACGGCCGAGGAGTGTCTCTGCCGATTCGACTTCGACGGTGATGAGGATGTCGACCTGCGTGACGCCGGCGCGTTTCAGCTCCGGTTTACAGGGGACCTTTGAGGCCGCTGCGCCGTTCGAGGCAGGAAGCTTGGAGGCGCTCAATTATGAGACGCCGTACGACAATGCACGGAGGGTTCACGCTGATCGAGTTGCTCGTGGTCGTCAGCATTGTGGCGCTTCTGCTCGCCATGCTGGTGCCCTCTCTGAAGCGCGCCCGCGAGCGCGCCAAGCGGGTGGTTTGCCGCAACAACCTGCGGTGCATCTGGACGGGGGTCATGCAGTATGCGTACAGCCACAACGATCGGTTGCCCTACATGGAGGATATCAACCTGACCGAACCGAACGCTGATCCGTTTGACTCGGCGTATCCCACGAGCGTCGGGCGTGTGTTGATGCCGTACGTGAATCCGGGCAGTTGGAAGTGCCCGGCGGCGATCCGCGGCTTTCCGGAGAACGCGGGAAGAGGAGAATGGGAGATGACCTATTACTTTCGTACGGCAGGGCCGGTCGGAGAGGGCGTGCCCTTTGCGCGCTCGCCCAAAGGTAACGAGGATCCGCTGGATCCGTTGGTAAGCAACTACGTGACCTTCGATGGGCGTCCGTTGAAGCACCTCAGCGGACGCCGCCATACGCCCAGCAATCCGTACGCTCCGAACCACGACGAAATTGGTCCGTGGACGTTCTCGTTCCCGATCATCGCGGACTTGTTGAAAGGCAACGCGCCGGCGGGGACGCCGCGCTACCCGCACAGGGGACTGGTTGAGAAACGCACCGATTTGCAGGCGGCCCGAGCGCTGTTCGAGCGAAACGCCGGCACGGGCTACCTGCCGGCGCGGTTGGAGTTGCATGCGCATAGTGACAAGAAGGTGGAGATCTATCTGACGCGCGCTGCTTACCCGCATCGGCCGGGATTCTGACGCGCGCATCGAGGAAGGGATTGTATGGACGCGTTTGACGGTCAACCGCATTTGATTCATTACGTGCCGATCGCCACGACGGTTTTGTCGGCGGCGTTCTTCGGCGTGCTGGTGCGCCGGTTCTTCCAACGCGGCGGTACGCACCTGCTGTGGTGGGCCGGAGGCGTGTTCTGCTACGGCGTGGGCACGGCGCTGGAAGCGAGCATCACCTTGGGCGGGAACTCGGCGGGGCTGAACAAAGCCTGGTACGTCGCGGGCGCGTTGTTCGGCGGATACCCGCTTGCTCAGGGTACGGTGTACCTTCTGCTGTCGCGGCGGACGGCCCACGTGCTTTCGGGGCTCACGCTGCCGGTGATCCTCGTGTTGTCCGTTCTGGTTATCTGCTCTCCGACGGATCTGACCGCGATGGAAGGTCATCGCCCGGGCGGGGCGGCGCTGGGATGGCAGTGGATCCGGCCGATGACACCGTTGGTCAATCTGTACGCGGCGGTCTTTCTGATTGGCGGCGCAGCGTTAAGTGCGGTGCGGTTCGCGCGGCGGACGGACACGAAGCATCGCATGTACGGCAACGTGCTGATCGCGGTCGGTGCCCTGCTGCCCGGGATCGGCGGTGCGTTCGCCAAGGCGGATCTGGTGGAGGCGCTCTATCTCGGGGAGTTTCTCGGGATCATTCTGATCTGGTGCGGGTACGCGGCGTGTGTCCGGAGGCCGGCCGTGCTGCCCGCGTCCCTGCCGCCGGAGTTGGCCCGAGTCCAGGCGTCACCCGCTGTCGAAGGCGTCGGAACGGGATGAGCGCAGCGGCAGGATGTGGAAGGGTGCCCTGCGAGCGCGGTCAAGCGATCGCGCTGTACGAAGGGCGCGGGCCGGAACGACATGTCGCTTAAGACGATCGCCTGCAGCGCGCCTGCGGCTGGCCCACGGGCAGTGCGCTGTCGGCTTCGGGCTGGAGGTATCTGTCATGACCTATGTTCATCGTAATGACGTACTGTATTGGCTAACGGTCGCGGTTATTCTGTTGAGTGCGGCTGCCGCGGGGATTGCGAATGATCGCGTCGAGGAAGTGGAAGGGGTTTCCATGTCCGCGGTTGGTGGGGAGAAGGCCGTTGCCGTGCCGATTGCCTTATTGCCGAGGGCGGTTGCGAGCTTCGGGGCCACAGTTGCGAATAACTGGTTGTACGTGTACGGCGGACACGTCGGCAGAAAACACCAGCATTCGACAGAGAATGTGACCGGGACGTTCTACCGGATGAACCTGCTGGGGGCGCGGAACTGGGAAGCGCTGCCGGGCGGTACCGGGCTACAGAGCGTCGCGCTGGTTGCGCTCGATGGCGCACTTTACCGACTCGGCGGGATGACGGCCCACAACAGCCCGGATGAAGACGAGGACATGCACTCGGTGGACGAGGTGATGCGGTTCGACCCCGAGCGCGGTGAATGGACGGCGATGCCGTCGCTGCCGGAGGGCCGGTCGTCGCATGATGCGACGGTGCTGGGTCAGCGCATTTACCTGGCCGGCGGATGGAAGCTGAACGGAGCGTCGATCGATGCGTCCTGGCACGACACGGCGTGGATGCTCGACCTTGGCGAGGGTGGATGTGAATGGACGAGACTGCCCGATCCGCCGTTTCAGCGGCGGGCGCTGGCGCTGGCCGCTGCCGGGGGACGGGTATTTGCGCTCGGAGGCATGACGCCGTGGGGGGGTACCAGCTCAGACGTGTTCGTCTTCGATCCGGAGCGCAGGGCGTGGACTGAGGGGCCGACTTTGCCGTTCGACGGGTTTGGATTGTCGGCGACCGGCGTGGGCGACCGGGTGTTCGTCAGCGGTCGGAGCGGGCGGGTCTACCAACTGCGCGTCGGGGCCGACGAATGGGAGCCGGTTACGCGGCTGACGTTCCCGCGCATCTTCCATCGGCTGGTGGCTGCGGGAGCGGATACGTTGTACGCCCTTGGCGGGGCGGCTCGGGGCGGCCACATCCGGCAGCTCGAGCGCATCGCTCTGGAGCGGCGCGACGACGCGGAGCGGCCGGCGATCGCGTCGTGGACGATTCCGTATCCGGGGGCGGTGAAGAATCGCGCGGGCATGTTCCTGCACGAAAACGCGCTTTACTTTTTCGGCGGAAACAACAGCCTCGGACAGCACGATTTCGCGCCCGAGAACTTTCTGGACGAGGGGTACCGCGTGCACCTGGGCTCGCTGCAGGTGGAGGCTGCGGCGGACTTTCCCGTGCAAAGGCAGTCGATGCACACACTCGTGGTGGACGCCGGGAGCACGACGGGGCTCGCGATCGGGGGGTTCGGGCATAATGACGAGGACGCGTTGACCCAGCCGGATGTGTTCGGTTACGACTTCCGTTCGGATGCGTGGCGGAAGCTGTCGCCGGGTCTGCCGAACGGGCGGACGCAGTTCGGACTCATCGAGTGGGACGACAAGCTTTGGGTCTTCGGCGGGCTGGATTTCGACCCGACCAAAGAGGGCGCGGCCAGGTTCATGCACCATACCGCGATACTGCACGCTCCGGTCGATGGAGAGCAGGCGGCCTTTGAGCCGTCGAGCTACGAGCTGCCGAGACCTCGGCGCGCCTTCGGGGGCGCGCTCCTGGACGGCTGCTATTACCTGGTGGGCGGCATGCGGGAGGGGTTCCAGCCGGTGGAGGTCTGCGATGTCTTCGACCTTCGGGACCACACGTGGACCACGATTCCGGCTCCTGCGAGACACCGGATTTCGCCGGAGTTGGTCGCGCTGGACGGTTGCCTCTACCTGGGAGGGGGCGTGTCGCGTGACGAGTCGGGGAGCTCATCGCTCAATCGAACGCTGGAGCGTTTCGACCCCGAGCAGGGGGAATGGGATACGGTGGTCGACGAGATCCCGCAGTTGCGGCGGCACGTGCGCATGACGACGTATGGCGATGCGCTGTTGCTGGCGTCACACCAGGACGCGGACGCCCGCTCGCTCATGATACAGTTAATTCGCCCCTAGCCCTGCCCTGGTGGCGCGGTACGCTCGTGGTGATTTGTGCCGGGTTTCCGCTTCAGTGTCCGGATTGTGCCTTAAACACATATTGGCTTTTTGATACGGATGCCGCCTTTGGGCTGGTGTCCTCGTGGATCGTTGGCACGGGGGCGGCGCGGGCAGCGCGGGTCCCGGCTTCCCTGCGAGATCCGCGCTGACTCCGGCGCCTTCGATCGGACGTCGTTGCGTCGCTCGCTTCGCGGTTCGGCGCGCTTACGTATACGACGGCGTCAGTGCAGTCACCGCAATGTTGTTGTTGACGCCGCGTACGCCGGCCGTGAATAAAGCCGCGTTGTAGGCAGCCCGGCGCGCGGCGTAAGTGGGCACGGTCCCGGACAAGGTCACCAGCCCGTCACGCACCCGAACCGTCACATCATCGACGGCGACCAGGGCGTTGCGGTCGATCGCCGTCTGGATGTCGTTGGCGATATCGCGGTCCACGAAGTCGCGGTCGGGGACGATGGTCAGCCGATTGTTGATGCTGATGACGCCGGGGCAACTGCCGACGAGATCTTCTGCGTGCGCCCTCTTCCAGTAGCTGTCGACCGAGCCGTTGATGGTCACGCGCCCGGCGTCAACTTCGACGTCCAGGTCGCTGATGACGATATCCGGACTTCGGGCCAGCACGTTGAGCGCATCAGTACGGATCTCCTCGTCGGTGGGCAGTTTCACCGTGCCGGGGTAGCGCACGGTGACGTGGTTGCGTACATCGGTTACGCCCAGCACGGCCCACGCGTCGTTAAGGGCCGACGTGGCCGCGAAGTACGAGGGAACCGTGCCGCGCAACGTGACCGTGCCGTTGCTGACCTCGACGGTCACGTCCGAAGCATCGACGCGGTTGTCCCAGTAAAGCTGATCGACGACGTCTCGTTTGATCTGTTCTTCAGTTCTTCCCATGGTGATCCCTCTCTTCCTTCCTTCGGCGTCAATCGTCTGCAAATGCTGCGCAGTGCTTTTGGCGGCCGACTGGCCCGCCTCGTTTACTCCACCCAGAATGCTAGCCCAAGTTGAGCAGCGTAGGGGGCATTTCACTTTTTTTCGGCATGGTGA